>CAZQVC010000001.1:0-44675 GCA_964596625.1 uncultured bacterium
CAAGACCGAGGAGAAGGAGTTCCAGGAGATCTACTCCTCCGACGTCCTGGTGATCCCCACCAACAAGCCGGTCATCCGCGACGACGGCGAGGACGTCGTCTTCCGCACGCAGCAGGGCAAGTACGACGCGGTGGTCGAGGAGATCGTCGAGGTGCACGCGACCGGCCGCCCCATCCTGGTCGGCACCGTGACCATCGAGTCGTCCGAGCGCCTCTCGAAGATGCTCAAGCGGCGCGGCGTGCAGCACGAGGTGCTCAACGCGAAGTTCCACGGCCGCGAGGCCGAGATCGTCGCGCAGGCCGGTCGCAGCGGCGCGGTCACGATCTCGACCAACATGGCGGGCCGCGGGACCGACATCGTGCTGGGGGGCAACCCCGAGTGGCTGGCCCGCCAGCAGCTCGAACGCGAGGGCTTCGAGCGCTACGACTCCGACACGGAGCTGTTCATCAGGGCCATCATGCTGGGCCGCCCAGACGAGGCGAGGGACCTCGCCCGCAAGATGGAGGGCATGCCCGACGACATCATCCCGCGGCTGGAGAAGATCCGCGACGACGCCAAGGTCGACCACGAGAAGGTGGTGTCCGCAGGCGGCCTGCACATCATCGGCACCGAGCGACACGAGTCGCGGCGCATCGACAACCAGCTGCGTGGCCGCGCCGGCCGTCAGGGCGACCCCGGCTCGAGCCGCTTCTACGTCAGCTTCGAGGACGACCTCATGCAGCTGTTCGCCAACGAGCGCGTGCTCGGCATGATGGACCGCCTCGGGATGGACGACTCGCAGCCCATCGAGGCCCGCATGGTGACGGGCGCCATCGAGCGCGCCCAGAAGCGCGTTGAGGACCGCAACTTCGGCATCCGCAAGCAACTGCTCGAGTTCGACAACGTCATGAGCAAGCAGCGCGAGGTCATCTACCTCCAGCGCCGCCAGGTGCTGCTCGGCAACGACGTCAGCGACGACGTCCAGGACATGATCGCCGAGTACCTCGACTCGCAGGTGCAGCACTACTTGAACCCCGAGCTCGAGCCGGAGGAGCAGGACATCCCGGCGATGACCGCGGCCGTGGTCGACGCCGTGCCTGCCCTCTCCGACACCGACCTCGAGAAGTTCCGCGGCCAGGATCCCGACAGCGTCACCGACGCGCTCGTCGAGCTCATGGAGGCGGCCTACCAGCAGCGCGAGGAGGAGCTCGGCGCGCCGCTGCTGCGCGAGCTCGAGCGCTTCATCGTCCTGCAGGTCGTCGACCAGCACTGGAAGGAGCACCTCCACAACATGGACGTGCTCCGGCAAGGCATCGGCCTGCGCGGCTACGGTCAGCGCAACCCGCTGCAGGAGTACGCCTTCGAGGGCTTCAACCTCTTCGAGGAGATGAAGGCCAACATCCGCCTCAACGTGGCCAAGCTGCTGTTCCGGGTCGAGGTCCAGACCGACGCCAACCTGCAGCGCCGCAACCAGCGGCAGGCGCCGCTCCAGTTCTCCGCCGACCAGCCGCAATCGGTCGGCGCTGCCGCCGCCGGCCGCGCCCCGGTCCGCGGGCCGGGAGGCGGTCAGCCGCGCGCCAGCGGTCCGACGGCTCCTATCCGCGCCGAGGAGAAGGTCGGCCGCAACGACCCGTGCCCCTGCGGCAGCGGCAAGAAGTACAAGCACTGCCACGGACGCGTCGCGGCCGCGTGAGCCCGCGGGCCGCGCGGGCGCGGGGTGAAGCGGCCTGAGCGCGTTCAGCGAGCGGCTCAACGAGCGCAGTGAGCGGCTCTCGAGCGCGGTCTGCCTCGGCATCGACCCGCGGCCGGCGGCGCACGCCTACACCGAACCGGCCCGTCACCGGCACGATCCCGGCGCGGTGGCCGACAGCGTCGCGCGCTACTTCACGGCGATCCTGGAGAGCACCCACGACCTCCTGGCATGCTGCAAGCCCCAGAGCGCCTTCTTCGAAGCGCTCGGGGTGCCGGGGCTCGAGGCGCTGCAGAGGCTCGTCGCGAAGGCCCGCGAGCTCGGCCTGCCCGTGGTGCTCGACGCCAAGAGAGGCGACATCGGCAGCACGGCGGAGGCCTACGCCGAGGCTTACCTGGCTGACGGCCCGCTGGCGGCCGACGCGCTGACCGTCAACCCGTTCCTCGGACTCGACACGCTCGAGCCGTTCATCGAGCGGGCCGTCGAGCACGGCCGGGGGCTGTTCGTGCTGCTGCGGACCTCCAACCCGGGCAGCGCCGACCTGCAGGGCGTAACCGACGGCGCCGGCGTGCCGCTGTACCTACGCCTGGCGAGGAGACTGGCCGCGCGCGCCGAGGACCTGCCGCGTGACCGCTTCGGCTACGGTCCGCTCGGCGCGGTGGTGGGCGCGCAGCACGGTGAGGAGGCGCGGCGGCTGCGGGAGCTGCTCCCCTCCTCGCTCTTCCTGGTGCCCGGCTACGGCGCGCAGGGCGGCACGGCCGAGTCGGTGGCGCCGGCCTTCGACGGGCGCGGCCTCGGTGCGCTGGTCAGCGCGAGCCGCTCGCTCACCTACGCCGACGAGCTACGCGAGGTCACCGACTTGAGCGAGCTCGGCGCGGCCGTGCGGCTGCGGGTCGAGGCGATGCGCACGGACCTCGGGCGGGTGACGCCTACGGGGTCTGCATGTGGGAGATGAAGCCGGTCGGTGAGAGGTTGGTGCGCACGCTGGTCATGAGCCCGAGGATCCGGCCGATGCCGATCTCAGGGCCGTCGAAGACCGCGGCGTAGACCCTCACGCCGTCGAGTTCGGGCAGCGTGAAGTCGAAGGCCTGCAGCTCGGCGCCCGGCTCGACCTCTAGCGGCCACGCCCCGCCCGCCTGCGGCTCGCTGGCGACGACGTACATGCGCGAGTCGTTGTGGGTGAGGAACAGGCTCTTCGCCCGCTCCTGAGGTGCGGAGATGTAGCGGTCGACCTTCACCGCGCAGTTGCTGAGGTTTGGCAGCACGGCGCGCGGGTCGCGGCCCAGCTCGACGCCGTCGAGCGGCCTCACCACTAGCAGGCGGGGGTAGACCGTCCAGTTCCAGATGATCGCCCAGAACGAGAGCCGGTCGCCGTTGTCGGGGTCGCTGGCCAAGAGCGCCGCCGGCCTGATGGCGGACGAGACCTCGCCGAGCACCAGCGCCATGTCGTTCACGACGTCGGCCGCCGAACCCGGCGCGTCGGGCAGCGGGCCGTCGAGCTTGTACCAGGCGAGGAACGCGCTCAACATGGCACGCCACGTCTGCTCGTCGAGCGCGTCAGGGGTCCAGTTCGGCGCCAGCAGGCGGCGGTCCTGCAGGAACTTCACGGCCGGGTAAGCCGGGTGGTCCTCGGCCAGTGGCACCGAGCCGCCGGTGCGCAGCCGCGGGAGAGCGGGCTCCACCAGGTCGACCGCCCGCTTCAGCGCGAGCGCGGCGTCGACGCCCGTCGCGGGGCGCTCGAGCTGGCTGTCGAGCAGGGCGCCGTGGATCTCCTCGAGGCAGACCTGCGCCGCGGCCGTAGCCAACCCGGCGCAGAGGAGCACAGCGGCGAGCCAGCGCGCCGCTCGGCCCAGCGGCCGAGAGATCAGGAGGCGCACTGCCCGCGGCGCGGACGTGTTCGAGCGTCTCGTAGGCATCTGGGCGAGTGTACCCGCGAGCACCTCAGCAACATGTGAAGCGGTTTGGCGAGAGGGCGTATGGCGCCACGGCGTGAGCCGTCGGCTGTCGGACGACGCCGGCTAGCGCCGCGCGCCCTCGCCGACGTTGGTGGTCAGGTACTCGAGGAAGTAGCTGCTGTTCGCCGCCGCGGCGGCGACCGCCGGGTCGGCGGCCCAGACGCGGATGTACTCACCGGCGAAGACGCTAAGCACGTCGCCGCTGCGGTACGGGCCGCCGCTGTCGGGCACCCGCTTGCCGCTGCCGTCGACGATCTCGGCCTCGAGCGCGACGCCGCCGACGTCGTCGAAGGCGACCGTGCCGCCGTAGGCCAGACGCCAGTAGTCGGCGTCCCCTATCGTCTCGATCGCGCCGCTGTCGTCGCCGGTGAGGACAGGGGCGCTGCCGGGCGCGTCGTTCTGCGGCTCCGTCTCGTCCATGAAGCTCGCGCCGTAGGCGAAGAGGTCGATGCTGCGGCGGCCGCCGTCGTTGGTGACGTACACCCGGTAGCTCCCGGCTCCCGGCTCGAAGATCACGCACGAGCCGCGGCAGGCGAGCGCGACGTCGACGGCGGCCGGCCGTGCTCCCACGTCGGGCGCGAGCGTTCCCGGCCTGCTGGAGAACGAAGCGCTCGAGGAGCTGCTCGCGACGTGGGAGGCGCCGGAGCCCGAGCGCACCTCGAGGCCGACGTTCCTGTCGAGCTCGACGTAGAGCACCTCCCGGCCGCGCACGTTGGAAGGCAGGTCGAGGACGTACTCGACGGTCTGTCCCGCCTCGAAGGTGCGGCTGTCAACCGGCTGGTTCGGGTTGGTGTTGGCCGTGATCGCCACGTGCGTCGGCGGTCGGCCGGGGGTGCCGGGCGGCAGCGCCACGCTCGAGAGGTAGTAGGTGCTCGCGGCCGGCGGGCCGGCGACGGCGTTGCCCGCGCCCCGGATGCGGACGGCCTCGCTCTCGAAGACCGAGAAGGTGCTGCCGGGGTAGTAGGGTCCGGCCACCACCCCGCCGCCGGTGCCGACCACGACCGCCTCGAGCTCGGCGCCGGTCACCGCGGCGAACGTCACCGCGAGGTCGTCAGGCGAGTACCAGTAGTCCTGATCGCCGAGCACCTCGATCGCCCCCGAGACCTCGGCGCCGAGCACCGGGGCGGTTCCGCGCAGGTCGTTCTGCGGCTCGGTGTCGTCCTGCAGGTCGTAGCCGAAGAGGTAGAGGCCGGCCTCGACGGTCGAGCCGCCGTGGTTTACGACCCGGGCGTAGTAGGTTTCCGAGGTCGCGCGGAAGATCACGCACGGGCCTCGGCAGGCCGTCTGCTCCTCCACGGCGGCCGGCCGCGACTCCGGGGTCGGCGAAGCGGCTCCGGTCGGCGGGGCCGCAGCTGCCGGCACCGGCTGGGGCACGCCCTGAATGACGCCCCTCACGAACCGGGCAGGCGACGCGCTGCTCGCGATCACCGACCAGTAGCTGGGGCTGCGCAGCTCCAGCACGGCCCCGCTCTCGCCGCCGTCGAGCTCGAGGTAGAGCACGTCGAAGTCGGCGCGGATCCCGGCGGGGACGGCCAGCTCGTAGTCCCGCCACTCGCCCGGCGCGAGCGACAGCGTGTCGACCGCCGAACTGGGATCGCTCGAGGCGACGACCAGCTCGGCGGGCGGCGGCGGAGGTGGTGGTTGGGTGCAGGCCGCGAGCAGCACCAGCAGCGACAGCGCCAAGGCCGACCCTCGGCCGAGCGCGCCTCGTGCGTTGCTACTGCCGCTGACGACCCGCATCGAAGCCTCGCCTCCTAGCGGGACCTGGGGCCCTGCGAGAGGGGCGCCTCAAGGTAATCGAGGTAGTAGCCGCTCTTCGAGGACGACGCCGCGATGTTCGCGTCGGCGGCCCATACCCGGAGGAACTCGCCGGTGAAGACCTGGATCGAATCGCCGGGGTAGTAAGGGCCGGGCAGGTTGGAAACGGGCGCGCCGTTCTCGTCGACGATGTAGGCCTCGAGCTCTATTCCACCTTCGTTGTCGTCGAAGGCGACGGTGCCGTCGTTGACCATGTAGAAGTAGTCGATGTCGCCGACGGTCTCGATGGCGCCGCCGTCGAAGGCGAAGAGGTTGGGAGCGGTGTCGGGGTCGTCGTTGTTGTCCTCGGTCTCGTCGGAGTACTGATCGCCGTAGATGTAGAGGTTGACGCCGTTGACCGTGGAGGAGCCGTTGTTGACGACCCGCACGTAGAAGACGCTCGGCACGGAGTCGAGGATCACGCAGGAGCCGTCACAGGTGACCGGGGTCGAAACGGCCTGGCCTTCCACGGCGGCAGCGCCCGTGGCCGCGACGCCGGTGAGCCCGGAGCCGAAGAAGTTCGCAGAGGTCGCGCTGAACGCCACGGAGGGGTAGCCGGTGCCGTCGGGGCGCACCTCGAGCCGCAGGTTGCGGTCGAGCTCGACGTAGAGCAGGTCGGCGCCGGCCACGCTGGAGGGCACCGTCACGCGGTAGACCTCCTCGTCGCCCGGTCCGAAGGTCAGCGTGTCGACAGGCTGGCTGGGGTCGTTGTTGGCCGTAACGGGGAACGCGTCGGCGGGCGGCCCAGCAGGTTCCTGGGTGACGGTGCAGGCTGCGAGCACGAGTGCGGCGATGGCGGCTACGAAGATGGTGGTGATGCGCTTCATGGCTCCTCCTAGGTCTCGCTCTAGGCGACTGGTCACTCGCCCAGGGTTCAAAAAGTCGTGACGCGGTCGCAATGCTGACTCCTCAACACTTTACGCGCGTCAGGATGAGACTTCTCATGTGGCGCGTGTGAAGCGTTAACCGTCTCGTCATGCGAGCGGTTCCCGGCGCTCATGAGCAGGCCCTCCGGCGGGCCCCGGACGTTCGTGCGCCGGCCTACTCGAGCACCAGCAGATACGGGTAGAGGTCGGGCGCGCCGGAGTGGAGTTCGATCTCGAGCTCCGGGTGAGCCTCCTCGATGCGCGCCAGCACCGCCGCCGCCCGGTCGGCGGAGACCTCGACGCTGTGGAACAACGAGGCGACGTCGTGCTCGTCTGCTCGCTCGGCGAGCAGCGCGAGCAGCGCCTCCTCGTAGCTGTGCGCCGCCGTCTCCAGCACGCCGTCGACGAGCCCGATGGCCTGGCCCTCGCTCACCGCCACGCCGTCGATCTCCGCCTCGCGGCTGGCGCTGGTGACCTCGAGCGTGACGGTCGACTCGGCGGCGGAGCGCATCTCCTCGAGCAGCACGTCGGCGGGCAGGGCCTCGTTGAACGACACGGCCGCGGCTAGCCCCTGCCCCAGCGTCCTCGTCGGCAGCACCTTGACGGTCTTCTCCGGCACCAGCTCGGCGACCCGCTCAGCCGCCATGATCACGTTCTTGTTGTTCGGCATGACGATCACGGTCTCTGCGCCCACCGAGCGCACGGCGTCGGCGATGTCCTGGACGGACGGGTTGTCGGTCTGCCCGCCGCCGATCACCCTCACCCCGAGGCTCCTGAAGACCTGCGTCAGGCCGTACCCGCTGGCGACGGCCACCGCGGCGGAGGCCGGCCCCTCGCCCTCACCGAGCTCGACGTCGGCCAGGATCTCCGAGTGCTGCTCGCTCATGTCCTCGACCTTGGAGCGGATCATGCGCCCGAAGCGACCTACCTCCGCCAGCAACTTCTCCGGCTCCTGGGTATGGATGTGCCCCTTGACGTAGCCTTCGGCCCCGACCACCAGTAGCGAGTCGCCGTAGGGCGCCACCAGCTGCTGGATCTCGCGGGTCGGCACGCTCACGTCGGCCAGCAGGAACTCGGTGCAGAAGCCGAACTCCTCCTCCTCGAACTGCTGCTGGGCGCGCTTCTCGACCTTCGGTGGGGGCGGCAGGTCGCGACCCTCGAAGAAGCCGACGACGCCTTCCAGGAGCCGCAGGACCCCCAGGCCGCCGGCGTCGACCACCCCGGCCTGCTTGAGGATGGGCAACAGGTCGGGCGTGCGCTCGAGCGAGGCGTGCCCGGCTTCCAGTGCGCGGTTGAACACCTCGACCGGCTTGGCAGACTTCGCGGCCATCGCGGCCTCTGCCGCCTCCCTCACGACGGTGAGGATGGTACCCTCGACCGGCTTCATCACCGCGCTGTAGGCCGTCGCGGAGCCGGACACCAGTGCATCGGCGACGGCCGCGCCGTCGAGCGACTTCCGCTCCTTGATGGCCTCCGCGAAGCCCTTGAGCACCTGCGAGAGGATCACGCCGGAGTTGCCGCGCGCGCCCAGCAGGGAGCCGTAAGACAGGGCGTGGGCGACGCTGGCCATGTCGACGGTGCGCAGCTCGCTGAGCTGGCGGCGCACCGACTGCATGGTCAGGTGCATGTTGGTGCCGGTGTCGCCGTCGGGCACCGGGTAGACGTTGAGCGCGTTCACCTCCTCGACGTAGACCCCGAGCCACTGCGTGGCGAAGATGAAAGCGCGAGAGAGCTCACGCGCCGTGATGACGTCGTTGCCGTGGTCGGGTCGCGGGTGCTCAGGCACGGCTTACCCCAGCGACGTGGACCCTTATCGCCTTGAGCTCGACCCCGGCGTACAGCTTCGCGGCGTACTTCACGCGCTCCCTCACCGAGTCGGCGACCACCGGGATGTTCACCCCGTAGGCGACGACCACGTGCATGTCGACGTCGGCGCTGCGGCCGTCGGCGGAGCGCGCCAGCACCACGCCCTCGTCGACCTGGCTGGCGCCGAGGATGCGGCGGATGCCCTCGGTGAAGCTGGCGGGCGCCATGCCCACCACGCCGGGGACCTCGTGGGCGCTGAGGCCGATGATCGTGGCCAGCGCCTGGTCGGAGACGCTGACCTCGTCGACCGCGGTGCGCGCCCTCCCCTGCTTCCCGGACCGCGCCTTCTCCGGCTCGCTCCGGACCTTCTCGCCGGGCGTGGTCGCCTCCGCCGCCTTACGTCGCTCGTCTGCCATCGTCGCCAGGACCTCCAGTCGTCAGTAGCTAATCCATGCCGGCCAGGAAGCCGATCCGGCGCAAGGCGCGTATCAGGTCCATGACGGTCGCCTCGCTGGGGTCGTAGTCGACGACCACCTTGCCGCCGTCACCGGGCCCGACGGCGTGCACGCCGGGTACCGCCGCCAGCGCCGCATGCACGCGGCGGATCGCGTCGTCGGAGTCGAGACCCCTCACCGCGACCAGCGCCCTGGCCAACGACTCGGCCGGATCCCCCTGCGTCGCTCCCCCCTGGATCTGCCCCGGCACGTCGTTATCGGTCATGGTCTCCTCCCCCGTCGCGGTCCCCCGCGGGCCCCGCGCCACCGCTCAGCGCACCCGCCCCCAGCAGCCGTTGGTAGGTGACTTCGGGGAGGGTCGTGAAGCTGGCGGCCTCGAGGGCGTCTCGCGTCAGCCGGTCGTCGTCCGCGATCGCGGCGACGAGCCGGTAGACACCTGCATCGTACGCGCTCTTGACCACGGCGGCCGTCAGGGCCGCCGCCACCGCCGCTGCCTCTGCGCTGCGCCGACCAGCGACCGCCACGCGCTCGAGGCGCACGACGGCGCGGGCGCCGCTCCAGACGGAGTGGGCCAGCGCGAAGCCTGCTATGTCGGCCTGCCCCGCCCCGGCCGTTGCGGCCAAGGAGACGGCCGGTGCGTCGTCGTGCCGGCGCGCCGCGACGAACGAGTGGCCGCTCCTCAGGTAGTAGTGCACGCTGGCCCGCTCGACGACGCGCTCCACCCCCAGCGCCCCCGCGTAACGCTCGTCGAGCTCGACGAGCTGCTCGAGATCGGCCAGCTCGAGCGGCCGGATGAGATGACGCTCGACGCGGGCTCCACGCTGCTCGAGGTCGGCGCTGCCCGTCATTCGCGCCGCCACGAGCCCGTCCTGCCGCCGTCCTTGGCGACGAGTCGGGTGGCGACGATCTCCATCTCGTGGCCCGAGCTCTTGAGCATGTCGTAGAGCGTGAGCGCAGCCACGCTCGCCGCCACCAGAGCCTCCATCTCCACGCCCGTGCGCGAGCGCGTCGAACAGGTCGCCGTGAACCGCACGACGCCGTCCTCCAGCACGCCTTTGACAGCGACGTGCGTGAGGGGCAGCGGGTGACACAGCGGGATCAGGTCGGCGGTGCGCTTGGCCGCCATGATGCCGGCCAGCTCCGCGACGGCGATCGGGTCGCCCTTGGCCGAGCTGACCGCGGCGCCGCTCGAGACCTGCTCGGCCAGCGCGGCCGGGAGCGTGAGCTGCGACTCGGCCACCGCCGTGCGGGAGGTCTCCGGCTTGTCGCCAACGTCGACCATCACCGGCTTGCCGCCCTCGAAGTGCCCGCTCACACGCGCGATTATACGTTCACCACGGACGTTTCCCAAAGGCGGCTAGAGCACGAGCTCCCGCACTCGTCGCTCGGATAGCTCGGCGTCCCACGCGCCGTAACCGGCCTCGACGAAGTAGAGACCCTGCGGCCCGACGTTGTGCCCGGCGCGGCGGCGGTCGCGCGCGGCGAGGATGTCAGCCACGTCGTCGGGCGCGAGCTTGCCCTTGCCCACCCACAGGAGCGTGCCGACAACGGTCCTCACCATGTTGCGCAGGAAGCCGTCGGCGGCGATGTGCAGCCTCAGCTCCGTCGACTCCTCCCGGAGCTCGGCGAGGTGCACGGTGCGCGTTGTCGTGCGCGACTCCTGGGTAGCGAACGCGGCGAAGTCGTGACGGCCGAGGAGGTGGGCGGTAGCCGACTGCATGGCGCCGACGTCGAGCCTGCGGAAGACCGGCAGGACGCGGTCGCGCAGCAGAGCCAGTCCTCGAGGGTCGTCGCGCACGACCCTCAGGCGGTAGAGGTAGCGGCGGTAGAGGCAGGAGAACTGCGCCTCGAAGTCCCCGCCCACCGTCTCGACCTCCAGCACCACCACGTCGCGCGGCAGGTGCGCGTTGAGCGCGAGCCGCAGCCGCTCGTCGGCGATCTCGGAGGTGGTGTCGACGTGAGCGACCATGGCCAGCGCGTGGACGCCCGCGTCGGTGCGGCCGGCGCCGATGACGCTGCCGTGGTCGCCGGGCAGGCGCGCCATGGCCGCCTCGAGTTCGCCTTGCACGGTGCGCTCGCCGAACGGCTGGCGCTGCCAGCCCTGGAAGGCCGTCCCGTCGAACTCCAGCGTCAGCTTCACGCGCCGCCGCGGCGCCCCTCGCTCGCTCAAGCTCGAGTCCTCGTCACGTCGCAACCGTCCGCGCGCCCGGCCGGCCCCGCGTCAGGCCGGTGACGCGCCCCAGCCACGGCGCGAGCGCAGTGCCGCACAGGGCGACCCCGAAGTAGCGCGCGAAGGAGCCGAGCGCGCTGCGCTTGAGCTCCTCCGGCAGCAGGGCCGAGCTCGCCATCAGCGCGACGAAGACGAGGACGACCGCGATCAGGCCGAGCACCACGCGGCCGCCCAGCGGTCCGCTGGTGTCGTGCCTGATCAGCTCAGGACCGACCACGAACGCCGCGAGGCCGCCGAGAAGCAGCCCGGAGTCGGGTTGGGGGAAGAGCAGCTGGACCAGCAGCGGCAGCCCGAGGCCGAGAAGCAGCCTCGCGGGGCGGCCGAGGCGGATCTCCATGCGCTCGACCGCGACGCCGCAAGCGACGACGGCCAGGCCGATCAGCAGCCCGCCGACGATGTCGATCGGCAGGTGCACGCCGAGGTAGAGGCGCGACAGCGACACGGCGAGCACGATGACGGCCGCGAGCAGCGTGAACCACCGCTTCCTCACGTAGACGGCGGCGAGCCCCCAGAACGTCATGCTCGACTGCGCGTGGCCCGAAGGGAAGCCGTTGCCCAGCGCGGTGTCGACCGCCGCCTGGGAACGAGCCACCGTCTCGTCGATCTGGAACGGGCGCTGCGTGGCGAAGAGCTCCTTGAGGACCTGATTGAGGTAGAAGCCGAGCAGGAACACCAGTGCGAGGTTGCGGCCCTTCTCGGCGTCGACGACCACGAAGGCGACGATGAGGAGCACGATGTAAGCCTGCTCGGAGCCGAGCTGGGTGACCCACAGCATGACGCTGTCGAGCGTCGGCGAGGCCACGCTCTGCAGCGCGTAGATGAGTTCCATGGCCGCGATTCTAACGTCGCGAGCCGCTCGTCTCCCCCCTTCGTCCAGGGGTCCGGAGGACGCTGGTCGCTTGCCGGGCTGCGCGTCTGGCGCCTTCGTGCGACCATTGTGAGGATGGCTCTGCCGCCCAGCAACGACACCATCGCAGCGATCGCCTCCGCGCCCGGGAACGGGGCGATAGGCATCGTGCGGGTGTCGGGCCCGGAGTGCTACGCGGTGGCCGATCGGCTGTTCAGCAGCCGCGCCGGCCGCAAGCCCAGCGACTACCCTGCCGGCCGCGTGGTCTACGGGCGGGTGGTCGACATCGAGCGGGCGACGGCCGAGACGGTAGACGAGGCCTTGCTGCTGACCTTCAGGGGCCCTTCGTCGTACACCGGGCAGGACGTCGTGGAGCTGCAGACCCACGGCGGCCCCGCCGTGCTGCGCCGCGTGCTCGAGCTGTGCGTGACGGCCGGAGCGCGCCTCGCTGGTCCGGGGGAGTTCACGCTGCGGGCCTACCTCAACGGCCGGCTCGACCTCGCCCAGGCGGAGGGCGTGCTCGACCTCGTCAACGCCGCGACGCAGAGCGCCAGGCGCAACGCCGCGAGCGGGTTGAGCGGCGCCTTGAGTCGCCGCATCGACGACATCCAGACCGACGTCACCAGCGCGTACGCGGCCGTCCAGGCGGCCTTCGACTATCCCGAGGAGGGCGTACCGGAGGCCCAGCTCGAGGCGCCGCTCACCAGGGCGGTCGCGCAGCTCGACGAGCTGCTGGCCACCGCGGAGGCGGGACGCCTGAGCCGCAACGGCGCCCGCCTGGCGCTGATCGGCAGGCCCAACGCCGGCAAGTCGAGCCTGCTCAACGCGCTGCTTGGCTACCAGCGCTCCTTGGTCAGCGACCTGCCAGGCACGACGAGGGACTACCTGGAGGCGCCGCTGGTGGTGGCAGGCGTCCCGCTTACCCTCATCGACACCGCGGGCATCCGCCTGACGGACGACCGCCTCGAGGCGAGCGGGGTCGACCTCACCCACCAGGTCTCGGCGTCGGCCGACCTCAGGATCGTGCTGGTCGACCGCTCACAGCCGCTGAGCGAGGTCGACGAGGAGCTGCTGGCCAGCGTCGTCGCGGTCGACGCGGAAGAGGGCGGCGCGGCCGTGGTGGTCGCCAGCAAGGCCGACCTGCCGCCGGCCTGGGAGGAGCGCGCTCTCGCCACGCGGTTGGGCGACGTGCCGCTGGTCTCCGTCTCGGCGGTCACGCACGCTGGCCTCGACGGGCTCAAGGACGCGCTGAGCGCCGAGCTGTTGGGCGGCGCGGCCAGCGCGGAGCTGTGGATCGGCAACGAGCGTCACGTCCAGGCGCTGGAAGCGGCCCGCGCGCACGTCCTGGCGGCCCTCGAGGGCAGCCACGACCTCGCCGCGCTGGAGCTGCAGGACGCCATCGCCGACCTGGCCTCGGTCACCGGCAGGGAGGGCGTGGCCGAAGAGACCCTGGCCGCGATCTTCGCGAACTTCTGCGTCGGGAAGTGAGCAGCGGCGGCGCCGCGCGTCAGGCGACGACCGTGCTGACGCCGGCGGCCCGCGAGACGGCTGCGGGCAGCTGGGCCGTGATCTTGCGCAGCACCGACGTCGCCGTGAACTCGATCATGCGGACCAGCGCCTGCGTGCCCCAGCGCTCAGCCGGCGGCAAGCGCAGGTGCACGGTGACCTGGAAGGAGTAGTCGAGCCGCCGCTGGCGGCCCTCTTCGCTGACCCTGGCCTCTCCCGCGACCTCGGCCCAGCCGGGGCCGTTCGGCTCGATGCCGATCGGGACGAGCCTGGCGCCGTCCGGCGTGAGGTGCAGCTCGCTGCGGAAGGGCAGCTCGCGTTGCCCGAACATCGCGGCCGAGACGGGGATGGCCGCGCAGACGACGGGCGGGTCGCCGACCAGCACCTGCAGCTCGGCCAGGAAGTCGGCGTAGCGCAAGGAGGCCGGCACGTCTACGACGAACGCCTTCGCCTCGGCCAAGCTCATCGGGCTGAGCAGCGAGAAGCTGACCTCGTGGGTCAGGTCCATGAGCGACCGCCGGGGCTCACTGGAGCCAGTCGCGAAGCGCAGCGCTCGACACGTGGCGACATCAGCGCTCGCCCCTCAGCCTCGGACCGACCCACTCGACGCGCAACGAACCCTCCTGGATGGCGGCCTCCACCTCCGCGTCGCTGGCGCTGCGCAAGCGGGGCAGCTCCTGGAACAGCGCGGCGCTCGACGGCAAGCCCACGCGCACCGTGACGGGCCCGTCGTCGGCCACCCGGCCGATGCGCCAGAGCAGGTTGGAAGCCAGGTCGTCGAGCAGCTCCGGGCTCACCGTCTCAGCGACTTCGGCCTCGGCGCGCGCTCCGCGATCGGACGCGGCGAACTCGCCTTGGCGCTCGTCGCTCACGGCGACGGCCTCCACGACCTGGCGGAGGGCAGCGTGCTGTGCGCGTGAGTCGCGGTCATCTTGTCTAAAGCCTACTCCATCGCGTGGGGCGCCCCCGGCTCTCATAATCCTCATCCGTCGCTTTGGGGCGCTTAACCGGCGGTCGTTACCCTCACCTGTTGGTAGAAGGGAAGGGATCGTCTTGACGCGCAACCGCGTACCTTTGTACATCACCGTTCTCGCTCTGGCCGCCCTGGCCGCCGTGGCCGTGTGGCCGTCGCGGCCCGTCGCCGCCCAGGGGGCCGTGACGCCTCCCAGTGCCACCTCGGCCCTGCTCGAGGACGAACGCAACACCATCGACATCGTCGACGCGCTGGGTGACAGCGTAGTGGCTGTGAACGTCGAGGTCAGGGGCGAACGGGTGAACCCGTTCGAGGACGTCCTGCCGTTCCTGCCCGAACAGTTCCGCGACCTCATCCCGCAGCAACGCACGCCGCAGACCAGGCAGAGCTCAGGCTCGGGCTTCGTCGTCGACTCCGACGGCCGGATCATCACCAACTACCACGTGGTTCGCGGAGCGCTGGAGTCCGACTCCGTGGAGTTGCGCTCGGGTGGCTCGATCACCGTGGTCTTCCCCAGCTCCGAGGACGAGTTCGACGTGCGGGTCGTGGGCGCCAACCCCGACTACGACCTCGCGCTGCTCGAGCTCGAGGACCCCGGCGGCCTGCCCGAGGAGGTCACGCCCATCGAGCTCGCCGACTCCGACACCGCGATGGTGGGTCAGAAGGTCATCGCCATCGGCAACCCGTTCGGCCTGCAGTCGTCCGTGTCGCAAGGCATCATCTCGGCCATCGGCCGCGAGCTCCCCTCGATCGGGCGCGTCGAGATCCAGATGATCCAGACCGACGCCGCCATCAACCCCGGGAACTCGGGCGGTCCGCTGCTCGACTCATCCGGCCGCCTCATCGGCGTCAACACGATGATCGTGCCGGGGATGACGACGGCCGGCACGGCCGGCAACATCGGGATCGGCTTCGCGGTGCCGAGCGCGTTGCTCGCCGAGACCCTGCCCGACCTGGTCGAGGGCGGCCTGATCGGCTTCTACGCGGGGACGATCGACATCGTCAACCGGCCGCGCATCGGCATCAGCGGCATCTCGCTAGAGGAGTTCCCTGACCAGGCGAGAGAGGCCCTCAACCTGCCGGAGGACGGCGTCGTCGTCATCGAGGTAGCGCCCAACAGCCCGGCGGAAGAGGCCGGGATCGTGGGCCCGCAGTACGAAGCAAACTTCGGCAACCAGGTCTTCCCCGCCGGCGGCGACATCATCATCGGCGCGAACGGCGACCCCGTCACCGAGATCGCCGACCTGCAACGCCTGGTCCTGGCCGGCCAGGAGGGCGACGAGCTGCAGCTCGAGGTGTGGCGCAACGGCGACGTCCGCGACGTCTCGCTCACGCTGCAGGTGGTCGACAGCGGCCAGGAGAGCGATCAGGAGTAGGGCGGCAGGGCCCCCGAGCCCACGAGGCCTGCGAGTTCGAGGGCCGAGCCGCGCCGTGGACCGGGGCCGTATATCGGCCGCGCTCCACGGCGCTTCGGGCGGCAGTCTCGACGCCCGCGGGGCTCTCAAGAAGCCCCATACTGCCGTGATAGAGTCCGCGTAATGGAGCGTCCTGGACGACATATCTGCGTCGGGTTGGTGCTTTCGGGCGGCGGCGCAAGAGGCTTCGCGCACATCGGCGTACTGCGAGCCCTGGAGCGCGCCGGCGCGAAGATCGACGTCGTCGCCGGCACCTCGATGGGGGCCGTGCTAGGGGCGCTGTTCGCCGCCGGCAAGACCGCCGACGAGATCTACGAGATCGCCCTCAACACCAGTTGGCGCGACGTCGTCGACATCTCGCTTCAGGCTGGGCTGATCAAGGGCGACCGCTTCGAGAGCTTCATCGCCAACCACCTGCCGGCGACGTTCGAGGAGCTCGAGCTGCCGTTCGCGGTCACCACCACCGACATCGAGACCGGCGAGGACGTGCTCATCACCGAAGGCGACCTGGTCAAGGCCATCAGGGCGTCGAGCAGCTTCCCCGGCGCCATCGAGCCGATCCAGTACCTCGGTCGTACGCTGGCCGACGGCGGCATCGTGAACAACCTGCCGGTCTCGGCCGCCACGGTCCTCGGCGCCAACCGCACGGTGGCGTCCGACGTCACCTCGGCTCGCCACTCGATCTACAAGACCCCCGACGAGGAGGGCAACTGGTGGGAGCGCATGGTCGCGACCGTCAAGCTGGAGCGGCGCAACCCCATGCTGCAGATGCTGCTGCGCAGCAGCGACATCATGCAGTCGATCCTGGTCGACATCCACGCCAGCCTGCACCCACCCGACCTGCGCATCCGCATGCCGATGCCGCAGTACCGCATCGAGTCGTTCAAGGACTTCGAGGACATCGTCGAGATCGGCGAGCGCACCGCCGAGGCGACCCTGGCAGCCAGGGGCGGCTGGGAGACCTGCATGCTGCTCGGCAAGGAGCTCGAGCAGCTGGTGGAGGGCAACGGCGGGAGCTTGCCGGAGGCCTCCAAGAGCCCGAAGGCCCTGCCGCCTGACGAGGGCGAGCGGGAAGAGCCGACGGCGGAAGACGAGGGTCAGCCGGGTCAGGTCGACGTCAAGAAGACGGCCCGTCACCTGGTAAGCGCCGTCGCCCGCGCCGCCAACAAGCGCAGCAAGCCGGGCCGACCCCCGCGCTGACCCCAGTGGCCGAAAGTACCGCCCCCAGCGCGTCGGCCTTCGGCAGCGCCGCGCGCACCGCGCGCGAAGGCACGCTGCGGTCGCTCGGCGCCGTAGCCCTGGGCGTGGCCCTCGGTTGGCTGATCGTGACCTACGTGGCGACCGCGGCGCTGGTCGACGGCAGCAGCATGGAGCCGACCCTGCACGACGGCGACCTCGTGGTGCTGTTGAGACCGGGGTTCGCGCGCCTGGTTGACCGCCTGTTCGACCCCGCGGCCGGCGGGAGCCGGCTAACGGAGCGGCACGCTGGCTACGCCCCCGGGGACGTGGTCGCGCTGGCGCTCCGAGCCGGCACGACCGCTGGCAGCACCGGCGAGCGCAGCAGCGGCACCGTGCTCAAGCGCGTCGTCGCGGTCGGTCCCGCCACCGTGTCCATGACCTCGGGTTATCTGACGGTCGATGGCAGGCCGGTCTCGCTAGGCTCGCACGCGGGCTACGTCGGCACCGACGACCTGGCGCCGGTGAGCGTGGCGCCTGGGGAGCTGTTCGCGCTCGGCGACAACCGCAGGCCGCTGGCCAGCCGCGACTCGCGTCACTACGGACCCGTCGCGGGGTCGGCCGTGCGCGGTCGCGTGCTGGCCTCGGTCCCGCTAGGCGGACTGCTCGCCCGCTGAACTCACTGCCTGTGCCGGCTCTCCCGCCAGGCCCAGCTCCTCGGCTCTCGCCTGCATGGCCTCGAGCACGAACTGCACGTGGTCCCACAGGTCGACGCCGAGCTCCTCGGCGCCTCTCTTGACGTCTTCGCGATCGACACCCCGCGCGAACGCCTTGTCCTTGAACTTCTTCTTCAGGCTCTTGAGGGTCAACCCCCCGATGTCCTTGTCTGGTCGCACCAGGACGGCGGCGGTGATCAGCCCGGTGAGCTCGTCGCAGGCGTAGAGCACCTTGGCCATGAGGCTCTCCCGAGGGACGCCGCTGAAGTCGGCGTGCCCCAGGATGGCGTCGGTGATCTCCTTGGGGTAGCCGCGCGCGGTTAGCTCGCGCACGCCGACGAACGGGTGGCCGTCCTCGCCCTGCTCCGCCAGCGGGTGGCGCTCGTAGTCGAAGTCGTGCAGTATCGCGGCGACCGCCCACTGCTCCTCGTCGGCGCCGTACTTGCGGGCGTAGGCGACGACAGCAGCCTCAACGGCGAGCATGTGCTTGCGCAGACTCGGCGACTGCGTCCACTCCTCCATCAGGGCCACGGCTTGTTCACGTGTCGGGGTCATGACCGACTGTAACCAGTGGCGGCGGGGGGTCGACCTATACTCGCGGCTATGAGCAAGCTCACCACTCACCGTCAGCTGAAGGAGCCGCGAGCGCGATGAGCAGCCAACCTCGCCTGCAGGTCGTGGACGACGTCACCGCCGCCGCGACCGACTTGATCGCCCACACGGTGGAGCGGTCCGTGAGCGCCTCCGGCAGAGCCGTGCTGTGCCTCAGCGGGGGCAGCACGCCGGTGCCCGTCTACCGGCGCCTCGCGGAGCTGCGCGAGCTCCCCTGGGAGCGGGTGTTCTTCGCCTGGGGCGATGAGCGCTGGGTGCCGCACGACGATCCCGAGAGCAACTTCGGCAGCGCGAGGGCGGCGCTGCTCGACCACCTTCCGGTGCCCGCCGAGCAGGTGCTGCCGTGGCCGTACGGCGACGACCCGACGGCGGCGGCCCGCGCCTACGCCGCCACCTTGCAGGCGCGCCTCGGCGCGCCGACGCCCGAGCGGCCGCTGTTCGACCTCAACCTCCTTGGCCTCGGTGACGACGCCCACACCGCCAGCCTCTTCCCCGGCACCGGCGCCGCGCTCCGCAGCGAGTTCGCGTTCGCCGCCGAGGTGCCGGGCAAGGGCTGGCGGCTCACGCTGAGCGCGCCCACCCTCAGCAGTAGCCGCACCGTCTTGTTCCTGGTCTCCGGCGAGGGCAAGCGCGCCGCGCTCGAAGCGACCTGGCCGGCGCTGTTCGGGGGCGCCGCTGGCCGCCCTGCCTCAGACTCCGTCGACGACCTGCCGGCGCGCGCGGTGAGCGCCGTCGAGGAGCTGATCGTGATGACCGACGTGCGCCCTGGGGCGGCCGGCTGACGAGCGGGGGGCGGCGAAGGCGCCCCGCGGCGGCCGGCTGACGAGCGAGGCCCCGCGACGCAGCAAAGCTGGGCCAAAGAGCGCCGAGAACGACCAGATGCCGTCAGGCCACGCGCCCGAACGCGCTCAGCCGGCCGCCCACGACACGGCCCTGGCGTCGGCCTGCGCGACCAGCCCGCGGTGAGCCGGGTAGCACCTGATCCCGAACGCGAGGCGTCCGCTCAGCCGTGGGCTGAAGCGAGCTCGGTAGACGCCGCCGGCGCCCTTCGAGCCCGCGCCCTCCTCGGGACGTGCCAGTCGCACCGTCTCCAGCCCAGACTGCAGAGCGTCGTCGGCGGCGCTGTAGACCAGCTCGACCACCACCTCGCCGGACTCGAAGCCGGGCGCTACCAGCGCCACGGTGGCCTCGACCTCGTCGCCGCTCTCGAGCGCCTGTTCGCTCAGCGTCGCGTCCTTGAGCCTGACCCCGGGCCACAGCTCGGCGACGCGCTCGCGCCAGGCGGCGAGCTCCTCGGCGAGCGCCCCGCCGTCCGCGCCCATCTGCTCGCCGCGGACGCTGGCCGGCAGGTAGTAGCGCGTCACGTAGTCCTTGACCATGCGCTGCGCGTTGAACGCGGGCGTCACGCTGGCCACGGCCGCCACCGAGCGGCGCACCCACTCGAGCGGCAGCGGCTCGGCGCCGGCGTCGGCGCCAGGCGGGCGGTCGCGGTCGTAGAAGAGCGGCACCACCTCTCCCTCGAGCAGCGCGTAGAGCGAGTCGGCGTCGGAGGCGTCGGCCCGCTCGTCGTCGGCGTAGCTGCGACCGGAGCCGATGGCCCAGCCGTTGTCGCCGGCGTACGCCTCGGGCCACCAGCCGTCGAGGATGGAGAGGTTGAGCACGCCGTTGAGCGCGGCCTTCTGACC
The DNA here is from genome assembly GCA_964596625.1 of uncultured bacterium. GTDB lineage: Bacteria > Deinococcota > Deinococci > Deinococcales > Trueperaceae > DASRWD01. Next base: position 19,709 of record CAZQVC010000001.1, read on the forward strand.
GCTGGTGCCGGAGGCCTCCAGCGGACGCCTCGGGTTGTTGAGCCAGACGTCGACGCCCCGCGTGAGGGCGCGGCCGACGGCCATGTCGTAGTCCTCCACGAACAGCACGCGCCCGGCGAAGCGCTCGTCGTGCGAGAGCCGGTGGATGCTGGCGATGAGCTCCTGCCCCTGCTGGTCGGCGGGGTGGGCCTTGCCGGCGAACACCAGCTGCACCGGCCTGTGCGGGTCGGCGAGAATCGCGTGCAGACGATCCAGATCGCGGAAGATCAACGTCGCTCGCTTGTAGGCGGCGAAGCGCCGCGCGAAGCCGATGGTCAGCGCTTCCGGATCGAAGATCGCGCTCGACCCGAGCAGCGCTGTCGGGCTGGCCTCCTGGCGGGTCAGCTGCCGCTCCAGACGGCGTCTGAGGAACCGCAGGCTCTGGCGCTTGAGCGCCTTGCGCACCTCCCAGTACTCGAGAGGGTCCACCTCGGAGAAGCGCTGCCAGGTCGACTCGTCGGCCACGACCGACTGCCAGTCGCCGCCGACCGTCCGCGCCACCAGGCTCTGCATGGCGGGGGCCATCCAGGTCGCGAGGTGCACGCCGTTGGTGACGTGGCCGATGGGGACCTCCTCCAGCGGCACGCCGGGCCAGAGGTCGGCCCAGATGCGGCGGCTGGTCTCCCCGTGGAGCTCGGCGACGCCGTTGCGCCCAGAGGAGAAGCGGATGGCCAGCGCCGGCATGCTGAAGACCTCGCCCCAGCCGTGGTCGGCGCTGCCCAGCTGCAGGAACTCCTCCCGCGAGATCCCCAGACCCCGGTGGTAGTCGCGGAAAGCCTGGTCCATCAGCTCGAAGCCGAAGGCGTCGTTGCCCGCGGCCACCGGCGTGTGCACCGTGAACACGGTGTCGGCCGCCACGACCTCGCGCGCGGCGGCGAACTCGCGGCCGCTCGCCACCAGCTCGCGGCACCTCTCCAACGCCATGAACGCGCTGTGGCCCTCGTTCATGTGCCAGCTCGTCGGGGCCAGCCCCAAGCGGCGCAGCAGACGCACGCCGCCGATGCCGAGGAGCATCTCCTGAGCGACCCTGGTGCGTTGATCGCCGCCGTATAGCCTGCTGAGCAGCGCGCGGTCCTCGGCGCTGTTGTCCTCGTGATCGACGTCGAGCAGGAGGACCTTGACCCTGCCGACGTCCACCTGCCAGGCCTGGATCCTCACGGTGCGGCCGAACGTCTCGACCTCCACGACCGCCCTTCCGCCGTCGCTGTCGAGCACCGGCGTGAACGGCATGTCGGTCGGGGTGGTGCGCACGTAGACGGCCTCCTGGCGCCCGTCGGCCGCCACGCGCTGGTGGAAGTAGCCCTCAGGGTAGTAGAGGCCCACCGCGATCAACGGCACGCCGAGGTCGGAGGCCGCCTTGGTGTGGTCGCCGGCCAGCACGCCGAGGCCGCCGGAGTAGAGCTGCACCGACTCGTGCCAGCCGTACTCGGCGCAGAAGTAGGCGTGGAGCCTCTCCTCGGCGCCGCCCGCCCCGCTGCTCGCGAGGTGCTCCTGGTACCAGCTGGGCCGGGCCTGGTAGGCGTCGAAGCGCTCGATGACGTCGTCGTACGCCGCCACGAAGTCGGCGTCGCGCGCCGCGGCCTCCAGCCTCTCCTGGCTCACCTCGCGCAGCACGACTATCGGGTCGTGGTTGGAAGCCACCCACACCGACCTGTCCAGGTCGCGGAACAGCTGGCGGGCGTCGGGCTGCCAGGTCCAGTAGAGGTTGTCGGCCAGCTCCTGCAGTCGTTGGATCCTGGTCGGCAGTCGGGGCACCACGTTGAGGTAACCGAGGACGTTCATGCTCGTTGGCCTTCTTCCAGTCGTCGCAGCATCGCCGTGCGATGGGAGTCTTCGAGAGTGATGGGCGTCGCCGGCGCTGCTGGTGCGTCGCCGGCTGAGCCGCGGCATTCTATCGCGCAACCGTTAGTCTGGCTGGATGACACGCTCACCACGCCCCAGGCAGCGAACCCGACCGTCGGCGCGGAGCACGCCGGGGCGGCGCCCAGCGCGGGCCTCGAGGCGCCAGGGTAGGAGCGTCGGCATGGCCCCACCGCTGCACCGGCGCCTCGGCCTCGCCGTCATCGCCGCCTTCCTCGCCGGCGCCCCGCTCACGACGGCGAGCGCGCAGAGCCTGTCGCTCGGCGGTGCGGCCTGCCTGCACGCCGCTATTGTGCCGTCGAACGCCGGCTCGGGCGGCTGGACACCGTGTTCGCCCGGCCTGATCTCGGTCGCCCTCTCGGGCGCGCGGGTCGGCGGCACGACGGTGGGGCTGGAGCTCGGCCTGCACCTCGCAGGCGCGAGTCGGCACGGCAGCGCGCCCGCCGTGACGGGTGGGCCGGCGGCGCCGGGCGACGGCGGGCCGTCCAGCGCGTTCCAGGTCGGGCTCTCGCTGTCGGCCAACGAGACCTTCGGCCCCCTCGGCAACGTCGTCTTCGAGCTCGACGGCGACCTGCGCAGCGACGCGCTCGGGCAGCTCACCTTGGGTGCCAGGGGCGTCCTCGGGCCCGTCGCGGCGCGCCTGGCCCTGGGCGCGTACGGCGCTGACGTCGCGGCGTTCGACCCCTCGGCCCTGGCCAGTGACGTTCGGCCCAGCTTCAGTGGCGCCTCGGCCGGCGTCAGGCTGGGCCTCACCGGGCGGCTCTCACGGACCGCGGTGCTCGAAGCCGATCCGGAGCTCTACTTCAGCGAAGGCGGCACGTCGGGGCGGCTCACCTCACGCCTGCGCCTGCTCAGGGCCCTGGGCGAGAACGAGCTGCGGCTGCACCTGCGCGCGGGCGCGACCCCCGGCTTCGCCTCCGGCTACGGCGCCGTCGGCGCGGGCATCCTCTTCCCCCGCGGCCGGGCGCCCGACCTCGACTTCGGCGTCCATCTCGGGTTCAGCCCGGCGGGGCTGTCGCCCGGCCTCACAGTGAGCCTCGCCGAGACCCTCCCCGGCAGCGTGAGGGCGGCGCTGGTCGCCGCCTGGGAGCCGTACCGGCTCGACGTGCACCCCGGCAGGGTCGACGCCACCTTCAGCCTGCCGCTCGACGGCGGCGCGATCGACCTGCAGGTGGCCGGCGCCTTCCTCGACGCGGTGAGGCCCGCTGCGGCCGCCGTGACGGTGCGTTACACGCTCCCCGTCAAGCTGCCCTAGGGCGATTCGGGTTCAGCGCTCTGAGCTCAGGGCTGGTAGGGCTGGAGCTCACCCGTCGCGAGGTCGAGCCGGAACAGGCCCTCGCTCGGCACGGCCCTCAGCACCGAGGTGACGTTCGCCCCGCGCCGCAGCTCGATCTCGCGCAGGCCGGGCTTGATGTCGATCGCGTGTCCGCCGGGCTGGAGTATGCCGTCGATGAAGACCAGCACCTCCCTCGCCTCGTCCCAGAACACCACCAGCGGCGCGCTCGGCGTGAGCTCCGCCCTGACGCGGCTCACGCGGTAGTTCCTCACCAGCACGTCGATGGTCTCCGGTTGGAAGCCGTCGCGCAGCAGCCTGATCGTGTGCATGCCTGGCAGGGCCGACAGGGTGACGGGCGTGGTGCCGGCGGGCTCGCCGTCGAGCGCGACGCGCGCTGCCGGGAAGCTCGACACCTGGACGCTGCCGCCGGCGATGGCCGTGAGGATGACGTGAACCAGGCTGGTGTCCTGCGAGCGCAGCTCGATCATGCGCACGTCGGGCAAGAACCCCTCCTTGCGGACCTCGAGCTGGTAGCGACCTGGCGGCAGCATCGCGACGTCGAGCTGGCCGGTGCGGCCCAGCGAGACCCCGTCGACGAAGACCTGGGCGTCGCCCGGCTCGCTCGACACGAACAGTCCGGCGTCGCCGCTCGGCAGCTCGACCAAGGCCGCCGTGAACTCGGCGACGGCCGCCGCCAGCTCGACCGCCGCCAGCTCCGGCGCGTTCGGGTCGAAGGCCGCGCTTATCAGGTCGCTCGAGCGCTCCCTCTCGGCGTCGACCACGATGAGGTTGATGGTGTAGGCCTCCGGCGAGTCGCCGATCCGGGCGACCTCGCCGCTCACCGCGTAGCGGGCCGCGTCGAGGGCGGCTATCAGCATGGTGAACTCGGGCTCGAGGCTGCTGGCGATGCCGGGTGTGATCAGCTCGCCGTTGCGCACCTCGAGGCCGGTCGCGGCGCCCACCGCCGAGCGGAAGGTGGTCATGAAGCGCTGGACCGCATCGGGGCTCACCTCGCCGCGGGTGCCGAAGGTGGGGGCCGAGATCTGGGCGGTGGCGGAGGCCAGGTTCAGCAGCACCGCGATCAGCGCCAGTACCGTGCTCCAGTAGGCGGTGCTGCGACCGCGTCGCGGTGAGAACATCGCGCCCAGTATAGCCGTTGATGTCCGTTTGCTCTTAGGCGGCCCAGGCGCCGCTTGATATCCTCGCGGGCAGATGCGCTACCTCGTTCTGAGCGATGTTCACGCCAACTTGCCTGCTCTTGACGCCGTTCTCCTCCACGCTTCGCGGCGCGGCTACGACGAGGTCGTCTTCCTCGGCGACGCCGTCGGCTACTACCCCCACGCCGAGGAGGTGCTGCAGCGCCTCATCGACCTCGACCCGAAGGTGCGCATCCTCGGCAACCACGACGCCACGCTCCTCGCGATGCACGGCGGCCAGGCCGAGCGGCGCGACGCCAGCGTGGTGTCTGAGGTCCTCGAGCGCCACCTCGAGCTGCTCAGCGAGGACAGCGTCGCCTTCCTCCGCAGCCTCGTCTCGCACCACCTCGACGAGCGCTGGGAGGCGACCCACGGCGCGCTGGAGCGCCCCTGGGACTACCTCGCGAACGTCAGCGCTGCCCAGGCGAACCTACCGCTGATGAAGACCCAACTGCTGCTGGTCGGCCACACCCACTTCCCCAAGGTGTTCGCTTCGGTCTCCAGCGGGGGTCAGGAGATGTGGCGGACCGTCGCCTTCCGCCACGAGCGCGGCCAGTACCGCGTGCCGCCGCTCGCTCGCGTGATCGCGAACCCCGGCGCCGTCGGCCAACCCCGCGACCAGGTGCCGCTCGCGGCCTACGCCATGTTCGACGTCGAGGCGATGAGCCTCGACTTCCACCGCGTCGAGTTCGACGTCGCGGCCGTGCAGGCCGACGTCAGGGCGCACGGCTACCCCGAGGTCCTGGCCGCGCGCCTGGCGCTTGGCCGATGAGCTCGCCGTTCGACCTGCTCGGCCACGACGCGGTGCTGGAGCGGCTGCGCCGGGGCTGGCGCGACGGCGCCGGCCAGCGGACGCTGCTGTTCGCCGGCCCCGAGGGCGTCGGCAAGCGGCTGGTCGCCCGCTGGTTCGCGGCCTACGTCAACTGCGCCGGCCTCGCCGAGAGCCGTCCGTGCGGGGTCTGCGCCAGCTGCCAGGCCATCGAGTCTGGCACTCACCTCGACGTGCGCGAGATCGGGCCGGAGAGCACCACTCGCTCGGGGCGAAGCAAGCACCGTGGCGACATCACGCTCGACCGCCTGGTCGAGCGGGAGGGCGGGCACCCCGACCCGCTGACGCCGTGGCTGCGCAGCCGGCCGGGCGAGCGCTTCAGGGTCGCGATCATCGACCACGCCGAGGCGCTGACCGCGGCCGCGGCCAACGCCTTCCTCAAGACGCTGGAGGAGCCGCCGCGCGCGGCGGTGATCGTCCTGCTCGCGCCCTCCCCCGACTCGCTGCTGCCGACGGTCGCGTCTCGCGCCGCGGTGGTGCGCTTCGGGGCCGTCGCCGTGAGCGGCTTCGAGGACCTCGCGCCCCACCCCGGCATCCGGCTGGGGCAGCCGGGCAGCCTGCTGCGCGCCCGCGGCGACGAGGGCGCGACGATCGCCGCTCGCGAAGCCGCCGCCTCGTTGCTGCGCTCCCTCGAGGGCGACATGCTCGACGCGTTCGAGGCCGCCGAGGAGTTGTCTGGAGCCATCGACAAGGCGCTTGAGGCCGGCGCCGACCCGGGGCCCCTCGGCTGGCTGCGGGAGGGCCTGCGGGAGCTGCCGGCGCCCGCGTACGCCGAGGCGGTCGAGCGCATCGAGCGTTGTGAGGACGCCTTGGCCGCCTACGCCAACCCCACGCTGGCCTGCAGCGTGCTGACGCTGGGCCTGCGCGGCCTGCTGCTCAGCAGCCCGTTGCCGCTGGGCAGCCAGTGGCGCGAGCTGTAGTCGCTCCGCCGCCGCCCGGCCGACGCCAAGAGCCTAGTTCCGCTGGCGACTGACCTCGGCGGCGGGGAACTCCTCCACCACGCCCTCGTTGGTGCGCAGCTCGACGGTCCCGCGCAGCGCGTTGAGCTTGACCACGCGGCCACAGGTGCCGGTCCCGTCGTGACAGCCCCGGCTGCCCTTCTTGGGCATGCCCTTGAGCAGCTCGCGGTACATGTCGTGCTCGTACTGCAGGCAGCACATCAGCCGGCCGCAGGGGCCGCTGATCTTCTCGGGGTTGAGGGGCAGCTGCTGGTCGCGGGCCATGCGGATGCTGACCGCGTTGAAGCTCTGCAGCCAGGTCGAGCTGCACGAGCCGTCGCCGCACACGCCGAGCGTGCCGAGCATCCTCGCCTGGTCGCGGGGTCCGACGTTGACGAACTCGATGCGCGCGTCGGTGTGGCCGACGAGCTCCTGCGCGAGGACCCGCAGCTGCGGCTGCGCGTCGCTGGAGTAGCTGACCACCAGCAGGCTCTCGTCGATGGTGAACTCGAGCGCGACGATCTTCATGTCGGCTCCGACCTGCCTGGCCCTGGCGCGCAGGAGCCACTTCAGGCTCTCGGCCTTGGCCTTGAGCTCCTCGTAACGCTCGATGTCGTCCGGCTGGGCGTCGCGGACGTAATGTCCGTGGGGGTTATCGACCTCACGCACCGCCGTGCGCACGCGCCCGACCTCGAGCCCGCGCCTGGTCGTGACCACGCAGCGCGTGCCGAGGGCCGGCGCCGTCGGCGGGGCCTCCATGTAGTGAAGCTTGGGACCGTTGTCGAACCTGACTCCGATGCACTCGGGCATGCGTCCGATTGTAAGACGTCAGGCGCGCTCCTCGCCCCGCCAGAAAAGCGAAACCGCCGCCACCGGCGCGAACGACAGCCGATGCTGCGGGCACGGGCCGAGGTCGGCCAGCGCCGCCAGGTGACGCGGGACGCCGTAGCCGGCGTGGCTGTCGAAGCCGTAACCGGGGTAGGAGTCCTCGAGCTCGACCAGCGCGCAGTCGCGCTCGTGCTTGGCGAGGATGCTGGCGGCCGCCACCTGGTAGCTGCGCGCGTCCGCCCGGGGCGCTGCGACTTCCGGGAGCCCCGCGTCTAGGTTCAGGTAGTCGGTGACGAGGCCGTCGAGGCGGTCGAGGACCCTGGCCACCGCTCGCCTGGCGGCGAGCTTGGTCGCGCCCAGCACGTTGTGCGCGTCCACCTCGACCGCCGACGCGTAGCCGACGGCGTAGGCCAACGCCTCGCTGCGCACGCGCGCGGCCAGCTCGGCGCGGAGGGCCCTGGTGAGGGTCTTCGAGTCGCGGTACGGGTACTCGCGGCCGCCCTCGAGGAGCACCACGGCCGCGACGACCGGCCCGGCCAGGGCGCCACGGCCGGCCTCGTCGACGCCCGCAACGGCCATGAGGCCCTTGCCCCACAGCTCGCTCTCCAGGCTCCAGTCGGGAACCGGGGCCTCGGCGGCGCCGCTCTTCCCGGCTCGTGAGGTCCGCTTTCCAGCGGGGGCCTCGGCCGCGGGTCCGGGGACGGGCTCAGCGGTTGCCGACACCGATCTCGCTCGGCAGCACCTCGGCCGTGACGCTGTCCGGCAAGGTGAAGTAGAACGTGCTGCCGCGCCCCGGCTTCGACTCGACCCAGATCTTGCCGCCGTGCTTCTCCACGGCCAGCTTGCAGAAGGTGAGGCCCATGCCGCTGTCGTAGCGGTCGTGGACGGTGTGGCGCGACTGCTCGAAGGCGTTGAAGATGCGCTTCTGATCGGCCTCCGGGATGCCTTCACCGTCGTCGCGGACGCTGAGGACGAAGCCGTCGTCCTGGCGCCATGCCCTGAAGTCGATGTAGCCGCCGCGGCGCGTGTGCTTGATCGCGTTGGCCATGAGGTTGGCCAGCACGCGGCGCAGCAGCTTCTGGTCGCCGTAGACCCTCTCGGCCTCGGGCCGCACGAGGAAGCCGAAGTTGCGGTCGCGCGGGCCCCCGCTGACGTCGCCCAGGGCCTCCTTGGCGAGGTCGGTGAGGCTCTCGATGACCCCGGGGCTGTACGGCATCTGCCCTTCCTTCATGCGCCTCACGTCGAGGATGTTGGCCGCCAGGTTGAGCAGGTGCTGCGATTCGCTGCGGGCCAGGCCCAGCAGCTCCTCGACGCCGCTGTCGCCCCCGCCCCGCATCATCTCGAGGCTGTGGTCAAGGAGGCCCATCACGCTCGAGATGGGGCTCTTGAGGTCGTGGACGAGCATGTGGATGAGGTCGTCCTTCATCCGCTCGGAGTCCTTCAGCGCCTGCTCGAAGCGGCGCATGCGCTCGAGCGCCTCGCGCATGGCGCGGTCGGCGCGGCGCCTCACCAGCATCCGCTCGAGGTAGGCGCGCACCACGCCCGGTTGGGTGGGCAACGGGATGTACACGTCGGCGCCGGCGCCGATCACCCTGGTCTGGATCTGCGGCTCGTTGGGGCCGAGGTACAAGAACGGCACCTCGGTGAGGTGAGGGCGGCGCCGGAGCACGGAGACCAGGTCGAAGTTCTCCGGCACGCGCGTCGCCAGCGCGTGCTCCAGCACGATCGCCTCCGGCGCGCCACCCCTGGTCTGGAACAGCACGCGCTCGGCGTCGTCGAAGATCTCACCTTCGAGGCCTAGCTCGTTGATGACCTGGCGCAGCGCCTCGCCGCGACCGGCGCTGCCGGAGGCGATGAGGACGTGCGCTGAGATCTCGGGCTGCATCTGACCGCATACTACCAGCGCAAGCCGTCCCCGGCGCGCCTGCTAGCATTGTCTGGTGGGTTCGCGTGGGAGTTGAGGGCGCCCTGGCCGGCTTCGGCTTCGACACGCCGCTGGCCCTGCTCGGGCTGCTGGCGTGCGCCCTGCCGCTGCTCTGGCCGCCCCGCCACGCCGGGGCCTGGCTGCGGGCGGGCGCGTTGGCCCTGGTCGTCGTGGCCTTGGCGCAGCCGAGGGTGTCCAGCGGCGAAGGCAGCACCGCCGTGCTGGTCGACGTCTCCAGCAGCGTGGGCGACACGGCCCTGGCCGCAGCAGGACAGCTCTCCGAGCACTTCTCGAACGCTGACGAGTTCCTGCTGACCGCGGCCGATACCGCGCGCTTCCCCTCGCTGCCCGAGAGCGTGCCCTCCTACCTGCCCCGCTCGTCCACCGACCTGGCGCGCGCCGTTCAGCTCGCGGCCGCCGGCGGCGCCGGGCGGATCTTGCTGGTCTCCGACGGCGTCACCGCCGAGGCGCCGCTGCTCTCCTCCCTGCCCGACGTGCCGATCGACGTGCTCATCGTGCCGAGTCGCGCCGGCATCGGGCTACGGGAGCTGCTGCTGCCCACGCAGGCCGCGCCGGGGCAGCGGGTGCAGGCGGTGGCGGTCGTGGAGTCCGATGTCAGCGGACGGGTCACCGTGCTGCCGACCGTCGGGAGCGCGCAGTTGGAGCCGATCGAGGTCGACGTCGAGCCGGGCAGGACCGCCGTGCCGTTCGAGTTCACGGCGGCCGACGCCTCTGCCGCGACCGTGTCGGTGAGCCTCCAGACCGACCGCCTGGCCGGCGCCGACAGGTTGCAGCGCGACCTCGCCATCCGCGCGCGTCCCTCGATATTGGTGATCGACGACCCCGCTGTCGCCGACGCGCTCGCCACGCAGGGTCTCGAGGTGACGGTAGGGAGCGTCGCCGACGTCAGCGCGCCGCTGCCGTACAGCGCGGTCGTCATCCGCGGCAGCGCGGCGCTGTTCACCCCCGGTCAGCTCGACCTGCTGAGCCGCTTCGTCCTCGACGGCGGCGGGCTGATCATGACGGGCGGCCCCGAGAGCTTCGGCTTCGGCGCCTGGTACCGCACGCCGGTCGAGGACGTGCTGCCCGTCACGACCGACCTGCGCACCGAGGTGAGCCTCCCGCTGGTCGCGCTGGTGATGGTCGTCGACCGCTCGCAGTCGATGGCCACCGGCTCCCCTTCGAAGATCGAGCTGGCGAAGGAGGGCGCCATCCAGGTCGTCGAGCTCGCCTACCACCAGGACCTGCTCGGCCTCATCGCGTTCAGCGACGAGGCCAGCACCCGCTGGGTGTTCGAGCTGAGGCCGGCAACGGAGCGGGGCAAGCGGGAGATGCTCAACGGCATCCTCTCGCTCGGCACCTCTGGCGGCACGGTGCTGGAGCCGGCGTACCGCAGGGCGATCGCCGCCCTGCAGGACACCGACGCCGCCGTGAAGCACATCATCGTGCTCTCGGACGGCCGCCTCTACGACGGCCAGGGCCCGTTCGGGGGGAACGTGGGCAGCGGGCCGGACTTCGCCGGCCTGGCCAGCGCGGGTTTGGAGGCCGGCATCACGACCTCGGCCATCGCCATCGGCTCCGAGGCCGACTTCGAACGACTGAGCGAGATCGCGGAGGCCGGCGGCGGCCGTTACTACGAGGCCCTGGACGTCGGCACGCTGCCGCGGATCTTCACCAACGAGGCGCTGACCGCGACGCGCGCGCTGCTGGTCGAGGAGACCACGGTGCCGGTCGCTCGGCCCAACCAGGTCTTGAGCTTCCCCAGCCAGCTGCCGCCTGTCGACGCCTACATCGCGACCAGCCTCAAGAGCGACGCGCAAGAGCTGTTGGGCGCCCGGGACGGCGAGCCGCTGCTGGCGATAAGGCGCGCCGGCCTCGGCCGCACCGCTGCGCTGACCACCGACCTCAACGCCTGGGCCGGCGACTTCGGGTCGTGGCCCGGCCTGCCGGGTGCGATCGCCACGCTGGGCCGCTGGCTGCAGGCTGTGCCGTCGAGCTACGAGGCGAGCGCCAGCCGCGACGGCAACTCGCTGCAGGTGGTGGTCGACGCGGTGCGCGGCGGCGAGTACGTCAACAACGAGCGCCTCGAGGCGCGCTTCGCCGGCGTGACCACGGTGCTCGACCAGGTCGCACCGGGGCGTTACAGCGGCAGCGTGCCGTGGCGTGAAGGCGGCGGCAGCGAGGTCGTCATCGCGCTGGCAGGCGACGTCGTGGCGCGCGCGCCCGTCGCCGGTCCGGATCCGGAGTTCGCCGACATCGACGGCGCGTCGCTACTGACCACGGTGGCCCGCCGGACCGGCGGGCAGGTCGTCGACGCCGAGAGCTACGCGCCGTCGGCCACCGGCGCCACCCGGGCGCTGTGGCCGTGGGCCCTGGCCGCGGCGCTGCTGGTGTTCCTGGCCGAGCTGGCGTGGCGCCGGCTCACGCCTCGGGAGCAGCGTCCTCCGCGCGGTCTTCCCCGGCGGACTGGTCGTGCGGCTCGTCGACGTCTACCTTCATGACCTCACGCAGCACCGAGGTCGCGTATGAGCCCTTGGGCAACGCGAACGTGAGGACCAACCCGTCGTTGGCCTCGCGCACCGTCGGCTCCTCGATGAGGATGCGGCTGCTGCGCCGGTCGCCGCGCCGCGCGGTGAACTGGCTCCAGCTCAGCCCGTAGCGCTCCATCACCGCCGCCTCGAACTCACCCGCAAGGCCGGGCGAAGGCTTCACCTTGCGGCCGTACAGGGGGATCGTCGGGCTGATCTCGAGGCTGGCCGCGCGCGGCGCCTCGGCGTCGGCGGCCTCCACCATGAACGTCCCGCCGGTCTCGTGCTTGCGGGCCCAGTCGCCCTCGACCACGGTGCCGTAGAGCCCGGCTCGGACGCGCTCGGCCAGGATGGCGTTGAACACCAGCGACTGCAGCGCCGAGACGAAGAACCGCTGGAGGCGGTGCCCGCCGGGCACGTGCTCACCCTGGAGCAGGCGCCAGCCGTCGTAGGCGTTGCTGCCGAAGCGGCCGAAACGCTGCGGCCCGAACCAGTTCGGCGCTCCGCAGCGCGACAGCTCGGCGAACACCGCGCCGGCTCGAGCGGCAGCGCCCGGCGCGGCGTCCCTGATCGTGATCTCGAAGCGGTTGCCCTTCAGGTGACCGAGGCCGAGCTTGTTGCGGTGGTAGCTGCGCTCCAGGACCTCGGCGCCGCTCAGCTCGTCGAGCGCGTCGGCTGCCGACTCGTGCGCCTTCGGCAGGCTGAGCCACTGCACGGTGACGGCCGCCTTGTCCTTCAGGCCGGCCACGCCGATCCTGACCTCAGGCACCCCTGCGGCCTTGAGCGCCTGCACCAGGTCGCGGGTGGTGAGCCCGCGCTTGCGCACCTTGAGGTAGAGGTGGGAGCCGTGACCGACCGGCTCGTAGGCGGGCAGCTCCTCCACCTGGAAGTCTTCGGGCGAGCCCCTTATCGCGCCGCCCGTGCCGGGCAGCTCGGGCGTCACCAGAGGGATGTCGGCCCAGTCGAAGGTGAGCTGGCGGCGGCGCTCGGCGTCGTCCGGCGGGGTGCGCGTGCTCGGCTGGTCGGCCTGGCGGCCGCTGGTCAAGCCTTGCCCCGCCGCGCTCGCTGCCCGCGCTCCATGCGCTCGAGCATGATGTCCCTGGCCAGCTCGAAGCGTTCGGTTAGTGACGGCGCGTCGAGGAGCGGCTGCTTGGTGGCGGGCGGGACGCGGATGTTGGCGCAGAGGAACGAGGCCTGGTAGAGCGGGTCCTCCGGCAGGTGGAGGTCGATCTCGGCGGCGGCGTCGCCCTTGAAGAGCGTCCCAGCGTAGGTGCGGAAGGTGTCGATGGCGTCCCAGGCGGCCACAGCCTCGGTGTTGGGGTCGCCGCGGCCGACCGGCGCCGGGTGGTAGTTGGCGTAGTACAGCGGACGGGTGGCGCCGCCGGGCTCGGAGACGTCCTCGCGCCGGGTGACCGCTACCTCGCAGCGCTCCTGACCGTGCACCACGACGTCGATGCTGCCGTCGTCGTTCTCCTCCACGCTCAGCACGTGCACGATCGTGCCGAAGCGCTCGAGGCTCTCCTGGACGTCGCGGATCGGCGCGGCCTCACCTGCCAGCACGGCGATGAACCGCTTCGGCTCGCTGTCCTGCGCGAGCACGACCCTGATCAACTGGCGGTAGCGCTGCTCGTGGACGTTCACCGGCACCGTCATGCCGGGGAACACCACGACATCGAGCGGGAAGATTGGCAGCTCGTCCATCAACGACTCCTCCCTGTTGGTGACGTCCGCGCGCGACTCCTGCATGGGTCAAGGTTATCAAGGGCGAGTCTGAGTAACTGACGCGCCAAACACCTGCCGTCTGAAGGCTTCCTTCACCCAGCGGCCGCACTTCACACAGAACCCTGGTGGGGCCTTCAGCGCAGCGCCAACCCCAGCACGACGCCTACGAGGATCAGCGGCCCGACGATCATGTTGCCGTTGAAGGCGTCGAGCGCCCTCGCGTCGCGGTACTTGCGCATCAGGCGGTGTTGCTCTACCAGCAGGACGATCATCGACGCGACCGCGATGCGGTACGGCCAGCCCAACGGCTCGTAAGGCCAGCTCCGGTCGATCTCGGTGACGACTCCGACCCCTACCAGCGACAGGCTGGTCACGACGTAGAGCAGTCCGGTGGCCCAGACGGCGCCGCTCACGCCGAAGCGCGCCGGGATGCTGTTGACCCCGTTGGCGCGGTCGAAGTCGAGGTCGAGTAGCGCGTAGATCACGTCGAAGCCCGCCACCCAGGCCGCGACGCCGAGCCACAGCAACCAGGCGATCCAGCCGAACGCGCCCGTCACGGCGATGTACCCGCCGGCTGCGGCGGCGCCGATGGTCACCCCGAGCCAGAGGTGGCAGGCCCAGGTGAAGCGCTTGGTGTAGGGGTAGGCGATGAGGAAAGCCACCGCCACGGGCAAGAGCGCCAACGTCAGCGGGTTGAGCGACGCGCCGGCTACGACCAGCGCGGCGAGGCCGAGCAGCGCGACGACCACGCCGTCGCGTCCCGACAGCTTGCCGCTCGGTATCTCGCGGCCGGCCGTGCGGGGGTTGAGCGCGTCGAGGCGCGCGTCGATCACGCGGTTGGCGGCCATCGCGGCGGTGCGCGCGCCGACCATCGCCAGCGAGACGAGCAGGAACGTCGGCCAGCCGGGCCAGCCGTCGGCCGCCAGCAACATCCCGCTGTAGGCGAAGGGCAACGCGAACAGCGTGTGCTCGATCTTGACGAAGGAGAGGTAGTCGCGGACGCTCGCCGTCAATGCTGCCTTGCCGACTCCTTGATGGCGTGGGTGGAGAAGCCGAAGCTCGGCAGGTGGCTCTGAGCCGGTCCGTTGACGACGCTCTCGAACAGGCCGGCGAGGTCGGTGCCCCCGACCGCCACCTGCATCCCAAGCGCCTCCTGCAGGTCGCCGAGGGTGCGGTCGTCGAGCATGGTCTGCGTGCCGTACTTGAACATGTTCGGCGAGAGCAGCAGCAGGTCGGCCTCGCCGCGCGCCACGCCGCTCAGGACGTCGCGTCCGGCCAACAGCCCAGCCACCGTGGTCACCGCCCCGAAGGTCTTGTTGGTTAGTGCCCTGACCTCGAGCTCGAGGTTGCCGACGCGCCTCAGCGGCTCGACGGCGCGCTCGAGCACCGGCGCGAAGAGCCGGCCGGTGGCGATGAGCACGCGCCGCGGCGCAGGCAGCGCGGGCGGGAGCTCGGGCGTGGCGCCGTCGATGAAGTCGCGCACCATGCCGACGCCGTTCTCGAGCATCGGGAAGCCTTCGTAGGCCGCGGTCTCGGGCAGCGGGTGGCCGGCCGTCAGGTAGAACTCGTCGGAGGCGAACACGAAGCGCGTCCCGCGCTCCTCAAGCATGCGCCGCTGCCAGCGGCCGACCCGCTCGAGCACGTCCGCGGCGCTCGCACGGTCGAAGGTGTCGACCTGCGCGAGGTGGCCCCTGTGGCCCGTGAGGCCGACGGGCACGGCGGCCACCGAGAGGACGTTGGGGCGCGACGCGAGGTACGCGAGGGTGCGGTCGAGCTCCTCGCCGTCGTTGCGGCCGGGCACGAGGACGAGCTGCGTGTAGAAGTCGATCGACTCGAGCCGCTCGAACATCGTGCGGATGCTCGTCGTCTCCGGCACCGGCACCTTGTTGGGCCACCACTTCATCAGCTCGGCCCTCTTCGCCTCGTCGGCCGTGTGCACGGAGACGTAGAGGGGGCTCAGGTGCTCGTCGACGATCCGCTTGATGTCGCCCTCACGGAGGTTGGTGAGCGTGACGAACGAGCCGTAGAGGAAGCTCGTGCGGAAGTCGTCGTCCATGATGTAGAGGCTCTTGCGCATGCCCTTGGGCATCTGGTGGATGTAGCAGAAGTCGCAGTGGTTGGCGCAAAGGCGGATGCCGTCGAAGATGACCTCTTCGAACTCCAGGCCGGGCTCCTCCCAGGCGACGGTGAAGCCGATCTCCTCCTCGGTGAGGGGGTCGCGCACCAGCAGCTCGGCGGTGCCGCCGGCGAGCTCGCGCCGGTAGGCGAGGACGTCCGTGATGAACTCGCCGTTCACCGTGAGCAGCTCCATGCCGGGCCGCACGCCGGCGGCCGCAGCGGGCGAGTCCGGCTCGACGGCCTTGATGGCGGCCGGGGTGACCTGCTCTGGACGGGGTTGGCTTCTGCTGAGGACTACCTTCGGCACAGCGGGCCAGTCTAGCAGACTTGTCGGCGGCTTCGGGGCCCAGCAGGCTGCAGGCGCGCGAGGCCGCCGCTCAGATGCCCTCGTCGACCGCTTCGGGCCGGCGCAGTGGTGCGTGCTGCTGCGCCAGGACGAAGCCGTGGATGGGGCCGTCGCTGGCCAGGCGGACCTTGGCGCCCTCGACCGGGGCCGGTGCGCCGACGTCGCGCACGTAGGCGACGAGCGGCACGCCTGCGTCGATCACGACGATGTGCCCTTCGCGCGCGACGACCGTGCCGACGGCGACGATGTCGCTGAGCCCGCGGCTCTCGATGCTCGGCGCGGCGTCCGGCTCGCTCACCGGCTCCAGCCGGTTCGTCCCTGGGTTGATGATCACCTTGGCCGGTCCGGGTCGTGAGAGGTACGGGCCGGTGCGCTCGAGCAACTGCAGCACGGCCTCGCCGGCGCGACACTCGAGCAGCGGGCTGCCCTCGGTGTGCGCGAACATCTCCACCTCTGCGGCGTAGTGCCGCCAGCGCGAGATGAACGACTCAGGAGACTCCTCGACCATGGCCTCGCCACTCTACCGTGAGAGCCGGAGCCCTCGTGCTACACTCTCCTGCGTGACTCGACCGCCCGTTACGGCGTCTTATCGACCCCCGCCCGTTTAGTACCGGGCGGGGTTTTTCGGTTCACGGAGGACGGATGCTACAGAGGTTGACAGAGGTGCAGGCCTTCGACCTGCAGATCGACTCGCTCCGGCAGGAGCGTGCAGAGGTACCGCCAGAGCTCACAGCACTGACCGCCAAACGCGACGACTTGAGGCGCCGCCTCGAGGCGAAGCGCGCTGAGGTCGACGACTTGAGGCGCAAGGTCAACACCAACGAGCTCGAGCTGAAATCGATGGGCGAGCGTCGCCGCGCGGCTGCCGACTCCGCCATGCGCGCCAGCAGCGCCAAGGAGGCCTCGCAGTTCCAGAACCAGGAGCTGCAGTTCGCCACGCGCGTTCAGGAGCTCGAAGAGGACACCCTGCCCCTGATGGAGGCGCTGGAGACCGTGACCGCCGAGCACGACGCGCTGAAGGCGGAACTCGACGAGCTGCTACCCCAGCTGGAGGACATGCGCCTCGCCGAGGAGGCGAGGGTCGCCGACGTCGACGCGCGCATCGAGAGCGCCGCGAGCGAGCGCGAGAGCCTGGCGGCCGAGATCGACGGCTCGCTCCTCAAGCAGTACGACCAGATCCGCACGGCGCGGCGCGGGATCGGCGTGGTCGAGATCGTCGGCAACGCCAGCTGCGGCGGCTGCAACGTGCGCCTGCCCATCCACATCGTGCAGAAGGCCCGCAAGGGCGTCGGCGTGACGCGCTGCCCGAGCTGCGGCCGCATCCTGTGGCACGAGGCCGCGGCCTAGTCGGACTCGAGACTACAGCTCAGCGCAGGATGCCCAGCGGGTCGATGGCCCTGCCTGCCTCGTAAAGCTCGAAGTGCAGGTGCGGGCCGGTGGAGATCCCCGTCGACCCGATGTAGCCGATGATCGCGCCCTGGTTGACGTACTGACCGACGCCGACCGCGATCGAGCTGAAGTGGCCGTACCAGGTCTCGGCGCCGCCGGCGTGGCGGATCTTCACGAGGTTGCCGTAGCCCTGCGACGACCAGCCGGCGTAGGTGACCGTGCCGGCCCGGGCGGCGCCGACGGGCGTGCCCCAGCTCGCGGCGACGTCGATGCCGCGGTGGAAGCTCGATGTCCCCATGCCGAGGTTGCGGGGGCCGAAGTACGACGTGAGCCGGCCCTGGACCGGCCAGACGTAGCGGTTCTCCTCTTCCCTGACCTTCTGCAGCCTGGCCAGCGCTTCGGTCGGCACGACGTCCGGCAGGAACAGCAGCATGCCAGGCACCACGTCGAACGGTGAGCGCAGCGCGTTGGCCCTGGCCAGCTCCGCGGCGTCGATGTCGTACTCGGCCAGCAGGTCGAGCACCGACTCGCCGCTCTGCAACGTCACCACAAGGCCCTGGGAGGGCGGGATCAACAGGTCGAAGCCGAGCGGCAGACGGTCGAGCGAGGAGATGTCGGGGTTGGCGCCGACCATCGCGGTGAGGCTCACGCCGTAGCTTTGGGCGACGCTGCTCAGCGTCTCGCCGGCCCGCAGCGTGTGCCAGCGGAACCCCGGCGGGGCCGCCGCCTCGGCGATGGCGGGACCGCCGATGGCGTCGACGTAGGGGACCTTGAGCAGCTGACCGGGGTGGATCACGTTGTCGCTGAGGCCGTTCACCGCCATGAGGTCGGCGACGCTGACGCCGTAGCGGTCGGCGATCAGACCCAGGGAGTCGCCCTCTGCGACCGTGCGTAGTGCGTATGACTCTGCCGAAGCGAAGCCGGCGCCCGCGGCGATCGCGAGTGCGGCGAAAACGACATGCGTGAGCTTCGGCAAGGGTCCAATGTCTCCTACGGGGCTGCCTGGGAGAGGCGACATTAGACGCTAACAAACGCTTTATGAGATTGTCATGAGGTTTTGCACTGGGAGCCGCTACCTGCGCTCATCGGCGTGCACAGCCTCCCTGCTCGTCCAGGCTCTCGCGGTCCTCGCGGGCACACTGGCCCACGTTCGCGGACTGTTCCGCGTCGGAGGCGCGCCCTACTCGCCGGCGTTGGCAGCGCGGCGCCTCGAGACCTCCGCGCGCAGGTAGTCGACGACGTCCGACGTGTTGGTGCCGGGCGTGAAGATCGCGCCCACGCCGAGGCTCTCGAGCTTCGGCAGGTCCTGGTCGGGCACGATGCCACCACCGAACACCAGGATGTCGCCAGCGCCCTTCTCCTCGAGCAGCGCGACGACCTCTTGGAAGTAGTGCATGTGAGCGCCGGAGAGCACCGAGAGCCCGATGGCGTCGACGTCCTCCTGCAGGGCAGCGGCGACGATCATCGGCGCCGTCTGCCGCAGGCCGGTGTATATGACCTCCATGCCGGCGTCCTTCAGCGCGCGGGCGATGACCTTCGCGCCGCGGTCGTGCCCGTCCAGCCCCGGTTTCGCGATCAGCACGCGTATGTCGCCGACGACAGCGGAGCGCTCGTTGGCGCCGCCCGTGTCGTGCCCTCCCGCGCCGGCCATCTAGATGAGCACCGGCTCCTGGTACACGCCGTGGACTTCGCGCAGCACGTCCATCTGCTCGCCCAGCGTGCAGTAGGCGTGAGCGCAGCGCAGGAAGGCCGGCATCGTGTTGCTGCCCTCCTTGGCCGCCGTCCGCAGCGCCTCGAGAGCAGCCTTGGCCTCGCCGGCGTCGCGCTGGCTGCGGACCTCGGCGAGGCGCCGCTTCTGCACCTCGACGACCTCGGGGTCGACCAGCTGGATCGGCACCTCGGGATGGTCCTGCACGAAGGCGTTGACGCCGACCACCAAGCGGCGCTTCTCGTCGATCTCACGCTGCTGCAGCCAGCTGGCGTCGCCGATCTCGCGTGCGAAGAAGCCCTCCTCGATGGCGTCCTCGACCCCTCCGAGCGCGTCGATCTGCTCGAAGTACGCAAGGGTGCGCCGCTCCATCTCGTCGGTCAGCGACTCGAGGAAGTACGAGCCGGCCAGCGGGTCGATCGTATTGGTGACCCCGCTCTCGTGGGCGATCACCTGCTGGGTGCGCAGCGCCAGCGTCGCCGCCTCCTCCGTGGGGAGGGCCAGCGCCTCGTCGTAGGAGTCGGTGTGCAGGCTGTTCGTGCCACCGAGCACCCCGGCCAGCGCCTGGATGGCTACTCGGGCGACGTTGACCAGCGGCTGCTGCGCCGTGAGAGAGACGCCGGCGGTCTGGGCGTGAGTGCGCAGCTTCCAGGAGCGGGGGTCCTTGGCGCCGAACACGTCGCGCATCTGGTGTGCCCAGATGCGCCGGGCCGCCCTGAGCTTGGCGATCTCTTCGAAGAAGTCGTTGTGCACGTTGAAGAAGAAGCTGATGCGGGGAGCGAACTCGTCGATGTCGAGGCCGCGCTCGAGCGCCTTGCGCACGTAGTGGATGCCGTCGGCCAGCGTGAACGCCAGCTCCTGCACGGCGTTGGAGCCGGCCTCCCTGATGTGGTAGCCGGAGACCGAGATGAAGTTGAAGCGCGGAGCGTGCTTCGGCCCCCACTCGAAGGTGTCGATCACGAGGTCGACGCTCGGCCGCGGCGGGAAGATGTACTCCTTCTGCGCGATGAACTCCTTGAGGATGTCGTTCTGCAAGGTGCCCCCGACCTTCTCGAGGGACGCGCCCTGGCGCTCGGCCATGGCCAGGTACATCGCCCAGATCGCGTTCGCCGGGCTGTTGATGGTCATTGAGGTGGTGATGGCTTCCGGGTCGATGCCCTTGAACAGCACCTCCATGTCGGCGAGGCTGGCCACCGCCACGCCGCACTTGCCGACCTCCCCGAGCGCCATGGGGTGGTCGCTGTCGTAACCCATCAGGGTCGGCAGGTCGAACGCCGTAGACAGACCGGTCTGGCCTGCCTCCAGCAGCTTGTGGAAGCGAGCGTTGGTCTGCTCGGCGGTGCCGAAGCCGGCGAACATCCGCATGGTCCACAGCCGGCCGCGGTACATCGTGGGCTGCACGCCCCTGGTGTACGGGAACTCCCCAGGGTAGCCGAGCTTCTCGGCGGGGTCGAAGCCCTCGAGGTCCTCGTGGGTGTAGAGCGGGTCGACCGGGATCTGCGACAGCGTCTCGAACGCCGCGTCGCGCTCCGGGTGCTCGTCCGTGGCGCGCTGGTAAGCGGTCTTCAGCCACTCATCCTTGGGCCTCATGCCGGCATTATAGGGGCGTCGAGGGTGAGCCGCCGACCCGCCACGCCGCCCACGGACAACCGGGCGTCCTCCGGCAGGTCGCTCCTCAGAACCCCGAGAGCCCGCACCGTGCCGTCCGGCAGCCGAGCCGTCGTGCCGAGCAAACCGACGCTCCTGCCGTCGAGCGTGATCTTACGCGCGTCGGCGTCGCCTTCGCCCGACGCGGTCGGCAGGCCCTCGAGCTCGAGCAGCGCCAGGCCCCTGCGCAGCGTGCCGCGCGCCTCGATGCGGGCCATGATCTCCTGACCCAGGTAGCAGCCCTTGCGGTAGGAGAGCAGCGAGGTGAGGCCGGCCTCCTGCGGCAGCACACCGTCGCCTCCCTCGCCACCGGCGCTCGGCACGCCGGCCGCGACCCTCGCAGCGTCCAGCTGCTCGGCTCCCACCGCGACCGCGCCGGCCTCTGCCAGAGCCGCGACCGCGGCGTCGGCCAGCTCCGCCGCGCCTTGGTCGGCCAACAGCACCAGGTCGAAGCCGCCGGCCTTCGAACGGCGGGTGCGGTAGACGAGAGACGCCTCGCCCCAACGCTCGTCGAGCAGTTCGAGCGTGTCGCCTTGCGGGGTCGGGAGCCCGGCGGCCTCGAGCGCCTCGGCCGCGCGCGCGCCCTGCAGCGTGACGACCGCGGCCGGCACCTCTGCGAGCTTCACGTCGTCGAACACGATGTGCCGCTCGAGCGTGTCCTTCACCCAGGCGAGCTTCAGGTCGTCGACCACGCAAAGCAGCCGGTCCGCGGTGCGCGCCACGGCCGTCTCGGCCAGGGCGTGGCCCTTGTGGTTGAGCAGCAGGCTGCGGCCGACCCGGCCTTCCGCGAGGCCGTTGACGTCGTTGGCGAGTTGGCCGTGGAGGAAGCCGCGCGCGTCGCTCCCTGTGAGGGCCAGGACCGCGCTGCCGGGCAGCCGGGCGACGAACGGCGGGCCGTCGATGGCGGCAGCCAGGGCGGCCGCGGTGAGATCAGGGGTGAGGTCATGAGGTCGCGTCATGCCGCCATTATCGGCCCGGAAGGCGACCCTGCCGGTAGCGACAGGGCCCAGGCTGCGAGATCCGGGATGGGTCCAAGTAACGCGACGGCCCGGCGGCGCCCTACAGGTCGATGAGCGTGAACTGGAACGCGTTGACCACACGGACGCCCTCCGGCGTCTCGTGTGTGCGGCTGGCGCTGCTGCCGCTGAGGTGGACGTGCCCGTGGACGTGGAGCCGGGGGCGCCAGCGCCGGTGGAAGTCGTTGAAGGCCGGCACGCCGCGGTGCGCGTAGTCGTCCCCCGCGGTCGGACCGACCGGAGCGGCGTGAGTGAGCAGCACGTCGACGCCGCGGCCGTAGCGACGTTTGCGGGCCCAGAGCCGGGGCGCGAGGCGCGCCAGCATCAGGGCGAACTCGCGCTCGCTGTACTGATGAGGGCCGTCGCGGTACCGCGGGCTGCCCTCCACGCCGAGGATGCTCAAGCCGTTCACCTGGGTGAGGCGCAGGTGGGCGTTGACCCAGCCGCCGGGCGGGTGCAGCTCGCCCTCGTCGTCGCGGACGTAGCCCTCCGCGTGGTTGCCGAAGACGAACAACGTCGGCACGCTCACCTTGGTCGCGATGAACTCGAGCGTCTGGCCAGGGAGGTCGCCCGCCGCCAGCACCGCGTCGAACTCAGGGAGGTTGCCGGGGAAGTTGTGCGAGTAGACGACCGGTGAGACCTCGTCTGCGACCGCCAGGAGACGCACTACGGGCTCAGGCAGCCGCTTCGCGGGCCGACCACTCGAGCCCTGACCAGATGAGGTCCTCGATGTCGCCGTCGAGCACCGCCGAGGGGTCGTGGCGCGTGAGCCCGCTGCGGTGGTCCTTCACGTACTGCTTGTCCAGCACGTAGCTGCGGATCTGCGAGCCCCACTCGATGGCCTTCTGCACGCCGCGGGCCTTGAGCTGCTCCTCGAGCCGCTTGGCCTCCTCGCGTTCGAAGATGCGCGAGCGCAGCACCGTCATGGCCTTCTCCCGGTTCTTGATCTGCGACTTGCCGTCCTGGCACGTCACGACGATCTCGTCCGGAGTGCCGCCGCGATAGACCACCCTCACCGCCGAGTCGGTGGTGTTGACCGACTGGCCGCCGGGGCCGCTCGAGCGGTAGACGTCGACCCGAACGTCCTTGGGGTCGATGTCGAGGTCGAAGTCGTCGTCGATCTCCGGCATCACCTCGACCGAGGCGAACGACGTGTGCCGGCGGCTCTGGGAGTCGAACGGGCTGACCCTCACCAAGCGGTGCACGCCGCCCTCGACCCGCAGCTTGCCGAAGGCCCGCTCGCCGCGCACGATCATCTGCGCGTACTCGATGCCGTTGGGCGCGTCGTGGTTGGGCACGACGTCGAGCAGCTCCACCGTGAAGCCGTGGCGTTCGGCGTAGCGGCGGTACATCCGCAGCAACATGCCGGCCCAGTCCGCCGACTCGGTGCCGCCGGCGCCGGGCTTGATCGTGACGATCGCGGGCCTGTCATCGTGGTCGCCGTTGAACAGCGTCTCACGGTAGAGCTCGTCGAGGTCGCCCTCCACCCTGGCTCGCTCGTCACCGAGCTCCTCGATGTCCTCGTCAGACGCGATCTCGTACAGCTCGCCGAGACCTTCGATGTCGTCCTGGAGCGTCGAGAACTGCGTCAGCACCCGCCGCAGGCGGGTCGCCTCCTGGGTTATCTGCTTGGCCTTGTCCGGGTCGTTCCACAGACCCGGGTCGTTCAGTTGTGGTTCTAGCTCTTCGAGCCTGGCCCTCTTGGTGTCCAGGTCAAAGATACCCCCTGAGGTTGTGGATGCGTTGTTGCAGTTCGCCGATCATGGTCGTTGCCTCCGAGGCGCCAGTCTAACGCGCCCCCGCCGGTCTAGATGACGCGGGCGCTGCTCGTCGGCCAGCCACTTCGAGGCGCCTGGTGGAGGATCGCAGTCGCGTACCGAGTACCGCGCCAGTGCGTGCACGGGCCGCCTTCATCGTGCGTCGGCAACGCGTTGGGCGGTGTTATCCTGAGGGCCACCGAGGGTACTCCCTCTATCGGAAACGACCGCTGCTGCGGAACACCGCTTCGAGCCGCGCGCATCGCCCCCGCGCGTACGCCGCTCGCCGGAGGCGAACGACTTGTCGATAATCGAAGGGTTCCGGCTTCAGGACGCGCTGGACATCCTCATCATCGCGACGCTGCTTTACCAGGGTTACATCCTGCTGTTCGGCTCGAGAGCCTGGAACGTCTTGCGGGGGATCCTGGGTCTCGCGGCGATCTGGTTCATCGCTGTGCAGTTCCGGCTCGAGCTCACCCGCTGGCTCTTCGACGCCGTCGCTCCCGTCGGCTTCATCGCCCTCGTGGTCGTTTTCCAGCCCGAGCTGCGCGCGGTGCTCGAGCGCTTCGGACGTGGCCGTTTCAGGTCGTCGATCTCGGGCGACCCCGTGCAGGAGATCATGACGGCGGTCCGCGAGCTCGCCACCCAGCGACGCGGTGCGCTGATCGCCATCGAGCAGCGCACCCCGTTGAAGGAGTACGCCGAGACCGGCACCCCGATCGGCGCGCCGATAACCGCAGCGCTGTTGCAGACGATCTTCGCCTCGAAGGGACCGCTGCACGACGGCGCCGTACTGGTCAAGGAGGACATCGTCACCCACGCCGGCGCCATCCTGCCGCTCTCTGACAAGCACGAGGGCTGGTCGGTGAAGCACGGCACGCGGCACCGCGCCGCCCTCGGCCTCAGCGAGGTCAGCGACGCGATCGTCGTGGTCGTCAGCGAGGAGCGCGGCACCGTCAGCATCGCGCGCGACGGGGTCCTGACCAGCGACATCGCGCCGGCCAACGTGATCAAGACGCTGAAAGAGGCGTACGCGACGTGAGCGGAGCTTGGGCTACCTTCAGGGCCGTGCTCGAGCGGCTCGCGCGCAACTGGCCGACGAAGCTGGCCGCCGTCGGCATTGCGTTCCTGCTCTGGCTGTTCGTGACCAACAGCAACACCACGACCTCGCAACGCGGCATCCTCCTGCCGTTGGTGGTCGAGGGCGTCGCCGAGGACCAGGTCGCGGTCGGCCTGCCGACGACGGTGGCGGTCTCGGTCAGCGGTCCTAGCTCGCGGATCAACCGCCTGACGCAGGAGATGCTGCGCGCGACCCTAGACCTCAACGAGATCAGCGGCGCTTTCGAGCAGCCCATCACGGTCCAGGCACCTCAGGAGATCGAGGTCGAGAGCGTCGAGCCCGCGCTGGTCATCGGCTTCCTCGAGTCGATCACCTCGAGCTCTTTGGCGGTGCAGGTCGCGCTTACCGGCCAACGGCCGCCCAGCGCCCTGCTCGAGGCTTCCGCCAGTCCGCCAAGCGTGACGCTCACGGGCCGCAGCCAGGTGCTCGACTCGGTGCAGCGGGCGGTGGCCATCGCGCCCGCGACGGGCGGCGGTCTCGCCCCGGTGATCGTCCTGGACGGCGAGGGGAACCCCGTCGACGGCGTGACCGTCGAGCCGCCCGAGGTGACCGTTGCCGTGGCCACCCGCGACGCGCTGGTGATCAAGGAGGTCGCCGTGACGTTCGACGCGCCCAGCGGCCCCAGCCTTGTCAGTGCCACGCTGTCCGGTCAAACGGTCGAGGTCGCCGGTAGCGAGGCCGCGCTCGAAGGCGTCGAAAGCGTGACGGCGACGGTAGACGCGCCTA
>CAZQVC010000001.1:44775-49404 GCA_964596625.1 uncultured bacterium
AGCGAGGCCGCGCTCGAAGGCGTCGAAAGCGTGACGGCGACGGTAGACGCGCCTACCGGCGGGGTCGACCCTGGCCGCTATACTTTCCCAGTCCGCCTCGACCTGCCGGAGGGCGTCGTGGCGTTGACGACGCCGACCGCCACGTTGCAGTACGTCCGGGAACCACTCGACCCTTGAAGTTCGGCCCGGCTGGCGGCGGCTGGAGGAACCTTGATCTACCCGATTCTCTACTACGGCGAGCCCGTGCTGCGCCGCCGCGCGAGTCCCGTTGAGGCCTTCGACGACGAGCTGGAGCGACTGGCCGCCGACATGCTCGAGACGATGTACGCCGCCGACGGCGTGGGCCTGGCGGCGCCGCAGATCGGCCTCGACAAGCGGCTGTTCGTCGCGCTCGAGGTGCAGCCTGACGAGGAACCCGAGGGCGGCACCGGCCAGAGCGCGGACGTCGATGCGGCTGGCGACGACGCGGGTTTGGACCGCGCTGCCGGCGACGACGCGGGCGTTGGCAGCTGGGGCGTCGACAGCCACGCTGGCGACAGCGACGCTGGTGACAGCGACGCTGGTCACAGCGACGAGCCCCTCACCGAGGACGAGAAGCGGCGCGCCTGGGGCGTCGTCCGCGAGCACGTGATCGTCAACCCGGTGATGCTCGAGAGCACCGGTCGCCAACTGGCCCGCGACGGCTGCCTCAGCCTGCCCGGCCTGGTCGCCGAGGACGTGCCGCGACCGACCTTCGTGGCGCTCGAGTACCAGGACCTCGCTGGCCGCAAGCACCGCCTCGAGGCCGAAGGCTACTTCGCGCACGTGCTCCAGCACGAGTACGACCACCTCGAAGGCGTGCTCTACTTCGACCACCTGCCGAAGGACCGACGCGAGGCGTTCCTCGAGGAGCACCGCGCCCAACTCGCCGAGTGGCAGCGGCTCGCCAGGGCCAGGGCCAAGGCAGTCGCGAGCGCCGGCACGGGCGCGCCGGTCCGCAGCCGCGCGGCGCGATGAGCCGGCTGCGGGTCGCGCTGTTCGGCTCGCCGACCTTCGCCCTGCCGACCCTCGAGGCGCTGCACGCCCACCACGACCTCGTCCTCGTCGTCAGCCAGCCGGACAAGCCGGCCGGCCGCGGCATGACCGTGCGGCCCCCGCCAACCGCCGCCAGGGCACGCGAGCTCGGGATCGAGCTGTGGCAGCCGACGAAGCTGAAGCGCGACGCCGACTTCCTCGCGCGCCTCGCCGAGGCGGAGCTCGACGTCGGCGTGACAGCGGCGTACGGCCGCATCCTGCCGGCCGCGGTGTTCGAGGCGCCGCGCCACGGCGTGCTCAACGTCCACGCCAGCCTCCTGCCGAAGTACCGCGGCGCAGCGCCGATCCAGTGGGCGCTGATCGACGGCGCGAAGGAGACGGGCGTGAGCATCATGCAGACCGAGGCGGGCCTCGACACCGGTCCCGTGCGACTGCAGCGCAGGGTCGCGATCCAACCGCACGAGACGGCGCCGCAGCTCATGGACCGCTTGGCTGTCGTCGGCGCCGGGGCCCTCATCGAGGCGCTGGAACTACTCGCCGTCGACGCTCTCCCCTCCCGGCCGCAGGACGACGCGGCAGCCACCTTGGCGCCGCTGCTCACCGCCGAGGACGGTCACGTCCGCTGGGGCGATACGGCGGACGCCATATACGACCGCTTCCGCGGTGTCGCCGCCTGGCCCGGCACGTCCTTCGCTCACGACGGCAAGCGCGTGAAGGTGCTCGACATGGAGCCGGTTGACGGGGCTGTCCCGGACGTCCTTGCGCGAACCGGCCCGGGGGCGGGTGTGCCGGAGCCGTCCCCGGCGGTTCCGGGCACAACGGTGCCGGGCACCACGGTGCCGGGCACAACGGGGACGGGTGCCACGGAACCGGGCACGGTGCTGGACGTCGCCGAGCGAGGCGTCGCGGTCGCGACCGGTCGCGGTGCGCTGAGGCTCCTGCGGGTCAAGCCGCCTGGCGGCAGGGAGATGGGCGCGTTCGAGTGGGCCAACGGCCGCCGACTCGCGGTGGGTGAGCGCCTTGGCTAGGGTCGCGATCGTCGGACGCCCGAACGTCGGCAAGTCCAGCCTGTTCAACCGCATCGTGAGGTCGCGCGAAGCGATCGTCGCCGACATGCCGGGCGTCACCCGCGACGTCAAGGAGGCCGAGGCCACCACCGACGACGGTCGCAGCTTCACCGTCCTCGACACCGGCGGCCTGTGGTCGGGCGATCGCTGGGAGAGGCCGATACGCGAGCGCGTCGAGGCCGCGCTTGCCGAGGTCGACCTGATCCTGTTCTGCGTCGACGGCCGTGAGGGCGTCACCTCGGCGGACCAGCAGATCGCCGACTGGCTGAGGGCCATGAATCGGCCCGTGCTCCTCGTCGCGACGAAGATCGACGACCCCCGCCACGAGGAGCGCGCCGAGTTCTTCGAGCTCTACTCGCTCGGCTTCGGCGAGCCGTTCGCCACCGCAGCCGAACACGACCGCGGCGTGCACGAGCTCGTCGCCGAGATCAACGCGCGGCTGCCGGCGGACGACGAGGACGCGGAGGAGGAGACGGTGAGGGTGGCGATCATCGGCCGACCGAACGTCGGCAAGTCGAGCCTCCTCAACGCCCTGGTCGGCGACGAGCGCGTGATCGTGGCCGACGAGCCGGGCACCACCCGCGACGCCGTCGACGTGCGCTTCAGCTTCGCCGGGCGGCCCTTCGTGCTGGTCGACACCGCCGGCATGCGCCGCAAGGACGCGAGCGACCTCGAGTACTACTCACGCCTGCGCTCGGAGTCTGCCCTGCGCCGCGCCGACGTCGGCATACTCGTCGTCGACCCCTTCGAGCTCGGCGACCACGAGCTGCGGCTGGCGAACCTCGCGCTCGACTGGGGCAAGCCGGTGGTGCTCGCCATCAACAAGTGGGACCTCGTCACCGACGAGCAGCTCGAGGAGTTCCGCGCGATGCTCGACGAGCGCCTCTACCCCATCGAGTTCGCCCCGCGCGTGTTCACCAGCGCCGTCACCGACTTCGGCCTGCACGAGGTGCTGGCCACCGTGATCCGGCTGTACGACACCGCGCGGCGCAGGGTCCCGACCGGGGAGCTCAACGCCTGGCTGGAGGCCTGGACGCTGAAGCAGGCGCCGCCGAACTTCAAGGGGCGCCCGCTGAAGCTCCTCTACGTCAGCCAGGTCGACGTTGCCCCGCCCACCTTCGTCTTCTCGATCAACCACGAGTCGTTCCTGACGCGACCGTACGAGCACTACCTGCGCAACCGCATCCGCGAGGACCTCGGCTTCGCCGAGGTGCCGTTCCGCATGGTGTTCAAGGAGCGTGGCGGGCGCGGCAAGAAGGTGCGCACCTGAGGGGCAGCCAGCCCCGGGGCTGAGAGCGGCGGCTGACGCCGAGAGCGGCGGCTAACGCCCGTCTTCGCGCTCGACCTCCAGCGTGACCTTGAGGTTCTCGCGCCGCGTCTCGCCGTCGAGGCTGAGCAGCGTGAAGCTGCCCAGCCCGTCGGCCACGACCCTCTGACCGGGCTCGACGGACGTCGCCTTGCCGGCCGCGGTGCCGTCGACGCTGACCCGGCCGGCGCTGACGCCCTTGGCGAAGTAGGCTCGCGACACCTTGAAGGCCCTGGCCCCGAGGACGTCGACCCGCAGTGACGGCACGATCGCCGCGAGCCGTTTGCCTGTCACGGCGTCAGCGCACGTCCAGTACGTCTACCCCGCCCTGCTTGAGCCGCTCCGGGTAGTCCTGCGCCCCCTCGCCGGTCACGCGCAGCACCATGCGCCGGCGATGGCCGGGTTGGATGCCCGTGGTGACGGCCGCGACGATGTTCGAGGGTGGGCCGGCGTTGGCCACCTTGGCCAGCACGCCGGGCTCGTCGGGCATGTCGACCGTGACGCGGGTGCCGCCCTCGCGCAGCGCGAGGAAGGTGACGAGCGCGCGCATGAGGTCGGTGATGGTGAGGATCCCCACGAGCGAGCCGCCCTGCAGCACCGGCAGACCGGACACGCGGTGCTCCTCCATGAGGAGCGCGGCCTGCTCGATGGTGTCGTCCTGCCGCACGGTGATCACCGGGGAGACCATGACGTCCTTCACCTTGAGCTTGCTCAGCAGGTAGTTCAGCTCGTAGATCGACAGCGTCGTGGCCTTCGAGGGGGTCGCCTCCTTGAGGTCACGGTCGGTGACGATGCCGACCAGGACGTCGTTGCGCGTCACGGGGAGGCGCCGGTATCCGCCCTCACGCAGGATCTGCATGGCCTCCATCACGGGGGTGTCTGGCGTGATGGTCCTCGGGTCCTTGGTCATCCACTCGCTTACCAGCATGTTCGCCTCCAGTGGGGTAGCCGACGCCATCATCGGGCGTCGGGGCTTCGGGGGTCGGACCGGTTCCGCAGCTGTCGCTAGCGTCGATGCTACCACCCGCCCGGCGCCGGTCACCGCCCCGCGGCAGGAAGGTGAGCACCAATCCGCGCGGCCAGATGCGATGATTCAGCCATGACCCGCATAGCTGTCCTCGGCTCGACCGGCTCGGTCGGCAGCCAGACCCTCGACGTCGCTCGCGAGCGAGGCTACCGGGTCGTCGGCCTCGCCGCGGGACGCAACGCCGAGCTGCTGGTGGCGCAAGCCGCCGAGTTCGC
>CAZQVC010000001.1:49504-60394 GCA_964596625.1 uncultured bacterium
GCCTCGCCGCGGGACGCAACGCCGAGCTGCTGGTGGCGCAAGCCGCCGAGTTCGCTCCCGACCTGGTGAGCTGCGACCCAAAGGTCGCCGCGCAGGTCGGTCCTCACCTGCCGGCCGGCACCAGGCTGGTGACGGGTGAAGGCGGCTCCGAAGCCGTCGCGACCTTGGAGGCCGATGCCGTGGTCGCGGCGATCCCCGGCATCGCCGGGCTGCCGCCCACCGAGGCCGCGCTCGCCGCCGGTCGTCACGTCGCGCTGGCCAACAAGGAGGCGATGGTCGTCGCAGGACCGCTGATGCGCTCGCTGGCGGAGCGCAGCGGCGCGCGCATCTCCCCGGTCGACTCCGAGCACTCCGCGCTCCAGCAGTGCCTGGTCGGCGAGCCGCGCGACCGCGTCTCGCGACTGGTGCTCACGGCCTCGGGCGGGCCGTTCCTCAGGGGGCCGGCGGACCTGTCGCAGGTGACCCCGGAGCAGGCGCTCAAGCACCCGAACTGGGGCATGGGCAAGAAGGTGACCATCGACTCGGCCACGCTGTTCAACAAGGGCCTCGAGGTGCTCGAGGCGCACTTCCTCTTCGACATGCCGCTCGCCCGCATCGAGGTCGTCGTGCACCCGGAGTCCCTGGTGCACGGCCTGGTCCGCTTCAGCGACGGCTCGCTCAAGGCGGTCGTCGGGCCGCCCGACATGCGCCTGCCGATCCTCTACGCCATCGCCGGTCCCGACCGCCCGCCCCTGGTCGTGCCGCCGCTGCCGCTGCGCGGCAGCTGGAACTTCCTCGAACCCGATCTCGAGCGCTTCCCCAGCCTCGGCCTTGCGTACCGCGCAGGCGAGCTCGGCGGCCTGGCGCCGACTTACCTCAACGCCGCCGACGAGGTGGCCGTCGCGGCCTTCCTCGCCGGCGCCTTGAGGTTCACCGACATAGCCGAGGTGCTGGCCGGGGTGCTCGAGGCCGCGCCGCGAGGCGAGCTGACCAGGGACGCCATCACCGAGGCCGACCGGCACGCCAGGGACCTGGCGGAGGCGTTGGTCGCGCGGCTCGGGGCGAGGACCGCGGGCGGCTGATGCTTCGCGGCGGCATCAAGCTCCCCTTCAAGCTGCTCGGCATCCCCGTGACGCTCGACCACAGCTTCCTGCTCATCCTCCCGCTGTTCGCCTTCCTCATCGGCTCGCAGCTCCCGGCGTTCGTGACGCAGCTGCGGCTGGTGGGCGTAGTGGTGCCGCCGGGCGACCTCACCGCGGGCGCGACCCCCTGGGTGCTCGGCACCATCGCCGCGCTCGGCCTGTTCAGCAGCGTGGTGGTGCACGAGCTCGGGCACGCGCTCGTCGCGCGGCTCTACGGCGTGCGCACCAACGAGATCCGCCTGTGGTTCCTCGGCGGCGTCGCCCAGTTCCAGGAGATGCCGACGCGGCGAGGCGCCGAGGCCCTGGTCGCGCTGGCCGGCCCCGTCACCAGCGGGCTGCTCGCCGTGCTGCTGTGGTTCGCCGTGCCGCTGGTGCAGGCGAGCCCCGGCGCCACGGTCGTCGTCGCGTACCTGGCGATCACCAACGTGGGCCTCGCGCTGTTCAACCTCCTGCCGGCCCTGCCGCTCGACGGCGGCCGCGTGCTGCGCAGCGTGCTCGCGCTCTTCATGCCGTACCTGAGGGCCACCACCGTCGCCGTCGCGCTGAGCTCCGGCATCGCGATCGTGGGCGGCATCTACGGTGTCGTCAGCGGCCAGCTGTTCCTGGTGATCATGGCGTTCTTCGTCTACAACGCGGGCCGCGCCGAAGCGCAGGCGGCCTTCCTCAAGGACGCCCTCGAGGGCCTGCGCGCCCGCGACCTCATGACGCCGGAGCCGATCACTGTCGAGCCCGGCATGCCGCTCTCGCAGCTCGCGCGCCTCGGCGAGTTCCGGCGCCACGTCGGCTACCCGGTGGTCGACCCGGACGGCAGGCTGCTCGGCTTCGTCAGGCTTGGCGCCGGACGCGCCTACACCGACGGCGACGAAGGTCGAGGCACAGATGAGCCGCGGCCGCCGCTCGAGGGGACCACGGTAACCGACGTCATTCAGCCGGCCGAGACCGTGGGTCCACGCGAGCCGGCCATCGAGACGATCCGGCGCCTGTCGGAGAGCGAGCTCGGCAGGCTCATGGTGGTCGATGAGACCGGCAGGCTGCTGGGGATCATCAGCAAGACCGACGTCGTGCGGCTGCTCAGCGCCCAGGCGGCCCAGCGGACGCCTCCTCGCGGCGGCCTGCGGTAGGGCGCCGGCGCACGACGTCGCCCCGCGTCTGACATACTGGCCGAGGCGGCCAGGGGCCGCCCCACCATGCTGACTGCCATCACCTTCGCACTCATCCTCACCTCCGCTGTCGTCGTCCACGAGCTGGCCCACTACTTCAACGCGAAGTCGGTGGGGCTCGAGGTGCGCGCGTTCAGCGTCGGCATCGGGCCGGTGCTCGCCAGGAAGCGCTGGCGCGGCACGGAGTGGCGTCTCAGCCTCCTGCCTCTCGGCGGTTACGTCGACCTGCCCGGCATGGCGCCGAAGGTCGGGCCGGACGGCGAGCTCCAGCACGCCGACGAAGGCATGGCGAAGAAGGGCCTGGGGGCCAAGCTCTGGGTCCTGGTCGGCGGGGTCATCGCGAACTACATCCTCGGCTTCGTGCTCATCGCGTGGGCGGTGAGCCTGCAACCCGGCTATCAGCAGCTGATCAACGGCGGCGAGCTGAC
The DNA here is from genome assembly GCA_964596625.1 of uncultured bacterium. Classification (GTDB taxonomy): domain Bacteria; phylum Deinococcota; class Deinococci; order Deinococcales; family Trueperaceae; genus DASRWD01. The sequence goes on from CAZQVC010000001.1 coordinate 52,214, forward strand.
CGTGCACGGCTCCTCCATCGAGGTCGTCACCGAAGGCTCGGCTGCCGCGTCTCTCGGGCTCGCGCCGGGCGACGTGATCGTGGCCATCAACGGCGTCACCGACCCCTCGCCCGACGAGGTGATCGCCCAGGTGCAGAGCGCTGAGCGGCTCGACATCACGGTGCAGCGCGGCGGCGGAGTCGAGGAGTTGAGCACCCCGTGGCCGCTGCCCGGCGCGGCCGACCCGCCGCTTCTCGGCATCCAGATAAGCGCGGTGGTCGAACCCGTGACGTTCTTCGAGGCGCTGCCGCAGGCTGCGGCGTTCGGCATCCGGGTCATCCCCGAGATGGTCAGAGGCTTCGTCAGCGGCTTCGCCGCCGCGATCAGCGGCGCGGAGAACACCGACGTGGCCGGTCCCGTCGGCATGGTGAGCATGGTCAACCAGGCCACCAACGTGGGGCTGGCGCCGGTCGTGCTGCTCGCGGCGGTGATCAACTTCTCGCTCGCGGTGTTCAACCTCCTGCCGATCCCGGGCCTCGACGGCGGCCGCATGCTGCTCGCGACGATCGTCGCCGTGCGCGGCAAGCCGTTCAAGCCCGGCCAGGAGGAGCAGTTCCACTTCTTCGGCGTCATGGCCGTGCTGGCGTTGATCGTCCTCATCACCTTCCGTGAGCTCGGCGCCCTCTTCACAGGCTGACAGCCACGCCGAGGGGCGTTCGGCGAACGTCGCCGCCACGCTCATCCCCGCCTACGGGGAGGCCAGTACCGTCGGTCCCGTCGTCACGGCGGCGCTCGCGGCCGGCCTCGGCGACGTCTGGGTGATCGACGACGGCTCCACCGACGACACCGCCGCGGTCGCGGAGGCCGCCGGCGCCAAGGTGATCAGGCTCGGTGAGAACCGCGGCAAGGGCGGCGCGCTGGAGGCGGGCGCCCGGGCCGCCAGCGAGGACGTCGTCGTGCTGCTCGACGCCGACCTCCTCGGACTGACCGCTGCCCACGTCAGGGCGCTGGCGGCGCCCGTCGTCTCCGGCGAGGTCGACATGACCAGGGGCGTGTTCACCGGCGGCCGCCTGCGCACGACGCTGGCCCAGCGGGTCACGCCTCAACTCAACGGCCAGCGGGCACTGCGCCGCCTGGACCTGCTCGGCGTGCCGCGGCTCGCCGCCAGCCGCTACGGCGTGGAGGTGGCGATCACGCGTCACGCGATCGAGCGCGGCTGGCGCTTCGTCGAGGTGCCGCTGCGCGACGTCACCCAGGTGATGAAGGAGGAGAAGCGAGGGCTCGCCGAGGGCCTGCTGGTCCGCGGACGGATGTACTGGGAGATCCTGCGCACGCTGCTGGGCGGCCGCCGCAGCGGGCACGGCAGCTGAGCGCCGGGGGCCTCTACTTCCGCAGCCGCGACTCGATGGCCCTGGCGTGGGCCTCCAGGCCCTCGGCGCGGGCTAGCAGGGCTGCGGTCGGCCCGACGGCCTCGACGAAGCCCGGGCGCGCCTCGAAGAACGGGATCACCTTCTGGAAGTCGCGCAGGTTGACGAAGCTCGCGAAGCGCGCGGTGGAGCCGGTAGGCATCACGTGGCTGGGGCCGGCCACGTAGTCGCCTAGGGCCTCGAGGCTGGCCGCCCCGACGAACAGCCCGCCGGCGTTGCGCACGCGGACGGCCGCCTCCCAGGGCTCGGCGACCATCAGGCAGGCGTGCTCCGGCGCGTAGGCGTTGAGCACGGCCAGTCCGGACTCGAGCTCGGGCACGAGCACGATCACCATCCGCTCGCGCACCGACTCGAGGGCGTGCTCGGCCGTCGGCAGAGCCTGCGCCTCCGCCTCCACGCTGGCCGCCACCTCCCGCGCCAGGGCCCGGCTGGTGGTGACCAGCACGGGCTGCGCCCCGACGTGCTCGGCCTGCGCCAGCAGGTCGGCGACGACGTGCTCGACGCTGGCGGTCTCGTCGGCCAGCACCAGCGTCTCGGTCGGGCCCGCCAGCGCCTCGATGCCGACGGTGCCGTAGAGCTGGCGCTTGGCGGCCGTGACGAAGCGGTTCCCTGGGCCGACCACCTTGTCGACGCGCGGCACCGAGCCCACCCCGAGTGCGAGGGCCGCTACCGCGTGCGCCCCGCCCAGCGCCACGACCTCGCGGATGCCGAGCGCCAGCGCGACGTATGCGATCGCATCCGGTATCCCGCCGCCAGGCGTGGGCGGCGTGGCCGCGACGACGCGCTGCACCCCGGCGACCTTGGCCGGCACGGCGGTCATGATCAGGCTGGAGAAGAGCGGCGACGCGCCGCCCGGCACATAGCACCCGACGGCGTCCAGCGGTCGCAGCAGCTGGCCCAGCACGGCCGTCTCGCTCTCGTGGCGGAAGCCCTCCGTAGGTTGTCGCCGGTAGTAATCCTCGACCCTGCGCAACGCCAGGTCGATGCCTTCGGCCAGGTCGGCCGGCACGGCCGCGGCGGCCGCTTCCAGCTCCGCCTCCGACAGCACGAGGGAGGTCGGAGCGACGCCGTCGAAGCGGCGGCTGAGCTCCCGTAGGGTCTCGTCGTCGCCGGCCGCGACCGTCGCGATGATCTCGGCCACGGCCTCCTGGGTCGCTCGGTCGCCGATCGGCGCCCGGGACCTCGCCTCACACCAGGCGAGGGCCTCCGAGAGGTCCTGGATCACGCGCACGGCTAAGGCCTCTTCCGGATCAGGCGCACCGCTGCGGCCCCTGCCTGGTCGAGGTGCGAGGCTGTGGCCCTGCGATCGTGGCTCTGTACCGTTCGGCGGAGGTTCCCATGACGGCCAAGGATACCCGTCGTCGGTGGGATAGCATCGCCGTCATGGCTCTACGAGTGTTGTGGCGCAACCGGCAGTCGGCGGCGGCGGTGGCGGAGCTCGAGCTGCCCCCCGGCATCGACCTGCGCATCGAGACCGACGCCGAGAAGGCGCTGGCGCACGCCGACTGGGCCGAGGTGCTGGTCGACGGCAACCCGGCCGAGGAGCTGCTCGACGGCGCGGCGTTGCGGCACCTGGTCGTGCCGTACGCGGGGTTGAACGAGGCGCTGCAGCGCAAGGCCTCGCAGCGGCCGGCGCTGAAGGTGCACAACTCGCACTACAACTCCGAGATGGTCGCCCAGCACGCCGTAGCGTTGCTGCTTGCCGTGGCCACCAGGATCGTGCCGCTCGACCGCGACCTGCGTGGCGGCCGTTGGAACCGACCGCACGACCCCGCCGAGATGGGCCTCTACCTGCGAGGGCGCAGGGCGCTGCTGGTGGGCTACGGGGCGATCGGCAAGGCCACCGTGCCAGCCCTGCGCGCGCTCGGCCTCGAGGTGACGGCCTTCCGCCAGCATCCGAGGCCCGACGAGGACGTCGTACAGGTCGGCGCCGACGGCCTGCACGAAGCCCTCGAGGCCGCCGACGCGGTGATCTGCAGCCTGCCGCTGACGCCGGAGACGAAGGGCCTCATCGGCGCGGCGGAGTTCGCGCGCATGAAGCGCTCGGCGATCCTCGTCAACGTCGGCCGCGGGCCCGTGGTCGACGAGGCCGCGCTCTACGCCGCGTTGGCCGAGAGACGCATCTTCGGCGCGGGGATCGACGTCTGGTACCGCTACCCGGAGGGTGAACGAGCCAAGGACGACACCTTGCCTTCGAGCGAGGCGTTCCACGAGCTCGACAACGTCGTGATGACGCCGCACAGCGCCAACGACCTCGACGGCTGGCAGCGCAGCGCGGCTCTCGACACGTTCAAGACGCTGCAGGCGATCGCGGAGGGACGAGACCGCAACCTGGTGGACGTCACGCTCGGTTACTGAGCGGCGAGCGTTACCCCCGGGTCGGGGGCGGTCACGCAGTGCGAGCGCGGCGCGAGGAGGGGTGCCTCGGCACGACGCGCCTATCAAGAACGCCCGCCCCGGTGTGGCCGGAGCGGGCGTCGTTCTTCGCGAGCGTGCGCTAGGTTCTTCGGCTCAGGCGCTCTTGGCGCGCTCGACCAGCGCCTTGAAGGCCGTCGGCTCGCGCACGGCGAGGTCGGCCAGGACCTTGCGGTCGAGCGTGACGCCGGCGCGGCGCAAGCCTGCGATGAAGTTCGAGTAGCTGACGCCCTCCTGGCGAGCGGCGGCGTTGATGCGGGCGATCCACAGCCGACGGAAGTCGGCCTTCTTGTCGCGGCGATCGCGGTACGCGTAATCGGCGGCGTTGAGCAGCGTCTGCTGGGCGACGCGTACGCTCTTCGAGCGTAAGCCCCAGTAGCCCTTGGCGCGCTTGAGGATCTTCGCGTGGCGGCGGCGACGTACGATACCGGTTCTGGCTCTAGGCATCTTCCAACCCCTCAGTCGTAAGGCAGCAGCGCCTTGATGCGCTTGGTCTCTGCCTCGGAGACGATGAGATCGGTCCTGCCCTGGCGGATGCGCTGGCCTGACTTCTTGTAGTTCAGGTGTCGCTTACCAGAGCGCATCGCCTTGACCTTACCTCGCCCAGTGATCTTCACACGGGCTTTGGTGCCCTTATGGGTCTTCAACTTCGGCATGCGTCTACTCTCTTTCCTTTCGCCCGCGGTGAGATCCGCGTTTCACGGTCCACACGACGAGCCGCCCGCGACCTGGCGCGGACGTGTCCAACGGTTCTCGTGGAGGCGAGTTACCTCACGAACTGACTACGGTATCAGAACTGACCTTCTCCGGTGCAACGTTGGGACGCAAGATCATGTTCATGTCCATGCCCGCGATCATCGGGGCTGCGTCGACGACGGCCAACTCGGCCACATCGGCGGCGACGCGGTTGAGGATGCCCTGACCCAGCTCGGGGTGCGTGCGCTCGCGACCGCGGAACATGATGGTCACCTTGACCTTGTGCCCACCCTTGAGGAACCGGCGAATGTGGTTGACCTTGGTCTCGTAATCGTGATCGTCGATCTTCACGCGGAACTTGATCGACTTCATCTCCTGCTGGCGGGAGCGCTTGCGGGCCTCCTTGGTCTGCTGCTGCTGTTCGAAACGGTACTTGCCGTAATCGAGCAGCTTGGCCACCGGGGGCTGCGCCTGCTCTCCGACCATCACGAGGTCGAGGTCTTCCTCCCGAGCACGACGAAGCGCGTCTCTCGTCTCGACGATGCCGACTTGCTCACCGTCTGCGCCGATAAGACGAACCTGGCGGACCCGGATCTGTTCGTTCACCTTCAGTTCCTTCGCTATGAACTCCACCTCCAAGTGGTCGTTGACGTGCCGCTGCCCCGCGCCGGACGCCCGGGGCCAACGTGCGCGGCGTTAGATTCTAGCAGATGCCGGTCACCACGACACCGTCGTGCCCGACGCGAGAGCGCGCGCTTCGCCTGTTAGCGTCGTGACGGACATGGCCCTCACCCTCGGTTACTCCCCCTGCCCAAACGACACCTTCATCTTCCACGCACTCACCCACGGCTTGCTCGAGCCGAAGTGGGAAGACGAGAGGCTGGCGAGCTTCGATGTGAAGCTCGCGGACATCGACGAGCTGAACCGCGCGGCGCTCGCCGGCGAGCTTGACGTGGTCAAGGTCAGCTACCACGCCTACGGGCACCTCGCCGACCAGTACGTGCTGTTGCGAGCGGGCGGGGCGCTCGGTCACGGCGTTGGCCCCTTGCTGGTGGCGAAGAGCGACGATCTCGACCTCGCCGGCAAGCGGGTCGCGATACCTGGCGGGCTGACGACGGCCAACCTGCTGCTCGCGCTCTACCGCGACGACCTCGAGCTCGTCACCCTGCGCTACGACAAGATCATGCCGGCGGTCGCAGCGGGCGAGGTCGACGCCGGGCTGATCATCCACGAGAGCCGCTTCACCTACCACGAGCACGGCCTGGTAAGCCTCGTGGACCTCGGCAACTGGTGGCAGCACGAGGTCGGCCACCTGGTGCCACTCGGAGCCATCGTGGCCCGGCGCTCCCTCGGCGAGGCCGTGCACGCGAGTCTCGACGAAGCCATCCGCGCCAGCCTGCGCCACGCGTACGCCGATCCCGGCGCGTCTGCCGACTACGTCGCGAGCAACGCCCAGGAGATGTCGGAGGCGGTGCGCCGGCGGCACATCGAGCTCTACGTGAACCGGCACTCCTTCGACGTCGGCGAGGACGGCGAGGCTGCCGTCCGCGAGCTGCTGCGACGCGCGTCGGCTCGCGGCCTCTTCCCCCCGGTGCGCGAACCGCTGTTCGCCGGCGCCGCCGAGCGTCCTTGAAGGGCGCCGCCGACCGCCCACACGGGAGGAATGTCCGTGGCGCACCTGCCGCGGCGGGGGTAGGCTACGGCATGGCGACCTTCACGATCGGCGAAGAGGTCTTGCACGACGGCGTGCGTTACGTGATCACCACACAACAGCCCGAGCCGCCGTACCGCTACCGGTTGGTGCGCACGACCCCGGAAGGCCCGGAGGTGCGCTGGGTCCACGCCGACGGACTTGCCAAGATCGAGAGCTACACCACGCCGAGGGCCGATACCCCGGCTCGGCCGGCGGGCTGAAGACCCCCGACCGGCGAGCGTGATCGCGCCGGGGGGGCGGCGCTCAGCGGTGAATCCTTCGCCGGCTCGGATGGCCGAGCATGCCGTCAACCAGTCCGAGACCCGACCGCCTCGATCAGGGAGTCGGCCAGCGCCATGCCTTGGCGCGCAGCGGCCTCGTAGCCGGGTGGACCCGCGCTGTCCACCGCAGAGCGAGGAGCGGCGCTCGTGGTGCTGACACACGCGCCAGCCGCGTACAGACCAGGCAGCCTGCGCGACGCGTAGCGCGGAGGGCGGAACTCGTCAGCCGCGAAGACCGGCGTGGTGACCTCGTACGGCAAGGCTCCGGCGACCGCGCCCACCGAGAAGCGCTCGGTGACGAACTCGAACCCCCGCTGCGCGAGGTCGTCGTAGAGGTCGTCGTAGGCCATCTCGCTGAGCCTCCCCTGTTGCTCGACCACCTGCCCGGTCGTCAGCCTGGCGCGCAGGAACGAGCCGACGCAGAGCGCGGTCGCCTCGGCGCGCCGGTCGACCCCCTCCCAGGTGCGCACGCCGACGACGCGCTCCCCTTCCACCAGCAGGCCCGCGACCGTCGACTGCAGCGTGTGGAGCCCCGGCTCGAACTCGAGGGTCCGCTTCACGGCGCGGTGCAGCGCGAAGTTCCCGGTCGCGCCGCTGTCGTCGGTGACGGCCGGGGCCAGCACGGCCATGAGGCTGTTGGCCGGCGGATCGAGCGACTCCTCGTCGCGGGCCAGGTTGTAGCTGGTGTCGAGGCTGGTCGTGACCAGCAGCACGCGCAGCCCGCCTCGGGCGCAGCGCCAGGCCGCTTCGCAGCCCGTGATGCCGGCCCCGACCACGATCGCGTCGAAGCCCGCGGCGTTCGCTGCCACCGCTCGCCGGTCGCTCAGCTCCCGAACGCGCCGGTGAGCAGCGGGGTGCGTCGGCCGGGCGCGCGCACCACGACGTGCTTGCCCGAGCGGGTGCGTTGGTAGAGCAGCACGCCCCTGCGCGCGCCGATCAGGTCGACCGGCTCGCTCGACTCGACGAGCACGCGCAGGTGCAGGGGCATGTCGGTCCGCAGGCCGCCGTACTCGTAGCGGCGCCCGCCGCGGCTGCGGTAGCCGAGGAAGACGTCGTCCTGCTCGTCGCTCGGGTAGACGCAGACCAAGGACTGCGCCTCCTCCGAGCGGTAGTGGGCGACCGCCTCCCACACCACGGCGCGCGCGTACGCCTCGTCGACGATCTTGACCTCGGCCCGCGCGCTGTCGCCGAAGAACGCCAGGGGGAAGCGCTTCGACTGCGTGTAGTAGCCGCCGTGGCCGACCCGCAGCGACACGAAGTCGTTGTCGTATGAGCGGCCGCGAACGTTGCTCTTGAAGTGCGAGATCGCCAGCCCGTAGCGACGGTCGTGGACCTCGAACACGTCGCCGTCCCAGTCGGGGTCGAGCAGCGCCCCGTCGGTGTTGATCTCGAAGCCGCTCAGCGCGCCGCCCAGAGCCTGCCTGCCGCCGGCCCGCCGCGGCGTCGGGGGGTTGACTGGCGGGGTCTTGCTGCCGGCCGCGCCGGTGAGGTTCTCGTCCATCTTCTATCGCTCCTCTTGGCCGAAGCTCTTCGGCGACTCGTCGTGGGGTCGGGCGTGTCCGCCCTGCTGGGCCGGCTCTGGGCCTGGGGCCTGCCCTGCTTTCCTGTCCCGCCCTGAGTGCAGGGCCTGCCCTATGTGCAGGGCCTGCCCTTTGTGCAGGGCCTGCCCTATGTGCAGGGCCGAGATGCC
>CAZQVC010000001.1:60494-64839 GCA_964596625.1 uncultured bacterium
TGTGCAGGGCCGAGATGCCGAAGGTCTGGAGCCGGTGTTCGACGTCGCCGAAGCCGGCTGCGCTCATATGGTCCGCCAACACGTCCGGCGGGAAGAAGCCGAGCACCGAGCGCGGCAGGTAGGCGTAGGCGCTTCGCCGTCCCGACACCGCTCCACCGATCCGGGGAAGGACCTTCTCGAAGTAGGCCGAGAAGAGCCGACCGAACAGCCCTGGGCGCGGTGGCGGGAACTCCAGGACCACCAGCCGCCCGCCGGGGCGCAGGACCCGCCTGAACTCCCGCAGCCCGGCATCGGGGTCGGAGAAGTTCCGCAGACCGTAGGCGATGGTCACGGCGTCGAACGAGGCGTCCTCGAAGGGCAGCGCCGTGCCGTCGGCCTGCTCGAAGCGTACGTCCAGCCCGCTCCTGGCGGCTGCGGAACGCGCCACAACCAGCATCGGCTCGGCGAAGTCGACGCCGACGACCTCGCAGGCCGGCCAGGCTCGCTTGAGCGCGAACGCCAGCTTGCCCGTGCCGGTCGCGACGTCGAGGACCCGTGGCGGCTCGGTCGCGCCGGCCGCCAGCCTGGCCCTGACGCCGGCCAGAGCCGCGTCGGCCGCCTCGCGTCGCCAGCGGCTGTCCATCCCGAGGCTCAGCACCGTGTTGAGCAGGTCGTAGGTCGGGGCGATCTCGGAGAACATGCTCCTGACCGCAGCCGCCCTCTCCGCGATCGCCGCCTGTTCGTGGCTGTTCTCAGCGGCAACCGGCATGACACGAGAGGCTACCACGGTCGCTTCGCTCGCCACAGGACGCTCGTGCGTCCGCTATACTCCTCCGTTGCCTCCGCTCGAAGCGCTCGTACACGAGTCCGGCGGACGAACCACCGGAGACCCATGAACTACTTGAACGTCGCCATCATCGCTCACGTCGACCACGGGAAGACGACCCTGGTCGACGGCATGCTGCGCCAGTCGAACGTGTTCCGCGCCAACCAGCAGGTCGAGGAGCGGGTGATGGACTCCGGCGCCATCGAGCGCGAGCGTGGCATCACCATCCTCGCGAAGAACACCGCCGTGCTGTGGCACGGCGACAAGATCAACATCGTCGACACGCCGGGCCACGCCGACTTCGGCGGCGAGGTCGAGCGCGCGCTGATGATGGTCGACGGGGTGCTGTTGCTGGTCGACGCCGCCGAGGGGCCCATGCCCCAGACGCGCTTCGTCCTGCGCAAGGCGCTGGCGCTCGGCCTCAAGCCGATCGTGGTCATCAACAAGATCGACCGCAAGGACGCCCGCCCCGACGAGGTGGCCACCCTCACCTTCGACCTGATGGTCGAGCTGGGCGCCGACGACGAGCAGCTCGACTTCCCCATCCTGCACGCCGTGGCCCGCGAGGGTCGTGCCTGGCGTGAAGGCGAGGCCCCCGGCGACGATCTCACCCCGCTGTTCGAGACGATCGTCGCGCACGTGCCGCGGGCGCAAGGCGACCCCGACGCGCCGTTCCTCTTCCAGGTAGCGAACCTCGACTACTCGGACTACCTCGGCCGTTTGGCTCTGGGGCGCGTGCTGCAGGGCAGGATCCGCGTCAACGACACGGTGGTGCTCTCCGGTCCGGGCAAGGAGCCGAGCAAGGCAAGGGTGACGAAGGTGTTCACGCACCTGGGCTTGGCGCGCGTCGAGGCCGAGGTCGGCGAGCCGGGCGACATCCTGCTCCTGCCGGGTCTCGAGCGGGTGAACATCGGCGACACGCTGTCCGATCCGGACGCCGTGCAGCAGCTCGCCTCGCCGAGGGTCGACGAGCCGACGGTGAGCGTGACCTTCAGCCCCAACACCAGCCCGTTCGCGGGTCGCGAGGGGACCTACGTGACCAGTCGCCACCTGGCAGACCGCCTGGAGCGCGAGCTCTTGGTCAACGTCGCGCTGCGGGTTGAGGCCCTGGGCAGCGAGCGCTACCGGGTCTCGGGACGCGGCGAGCTCCACCTGAGCATCCTCATGGAGAACATGCGCAGGGAGGGCTACGAGTTCAGCGTCTCTAGGCCTGAGGTGATCCTGCGGGAAGAGGACGGCGTATTGCAGGAGCCGTTCGAGCGCGTAGTGGTCGACGTGCCGACCGGCGCGATGGGCGCCGTGATGGAGTCTCTCTCGGCGCGCAAGGGCACAATGGTGTCGATGGAGCCGGGCGAGACGCGCGCCAGGCTCGAGTTTCGGATCCCCAGCCGTGGGCTGTTCGGCTACCGCACGATCTTCCTCTCGATGACCCAGGGCGAGGGCGTGCTCAGCCACGTCTTCGACGGCTACGAGCGCTACGCCGGCGAGGTCCAGACCCGCTCGCACGGCTCGCTGGTCGCGATGGAGCCGGGCGAGGCGTTCGCCTACAGCATCTTCAAGCTCTCCGACCGCGGCTCCTTCTTCATCACGCCTGGCACCGAGGTCTACGTCGGCATGATCGTCGGCGCTCACACCAGGCAGGGCGACTTGAACATCAACGTCACCAAGAACAAGAAGCTGACCAACGTGCGCGCCGCCGGCTCGGACGAGAACCTCCTGCTGGTGCCGGCCAGGCGCCTGAGCCTCGAGGAGTCGCTCGAGTACCTGGCCGACGACGAGCTGCTCGAGATCACCCCGAAGTCGTTGCGCCTGCGCAAGCGGGTCCTCGAACCGAACATGCGCAAGAAGGAAGCCAAGGCCGCGGTCGCCTGAGCGTGACCGAGCTGATCAGCCCGCGGCTCTTCGACGTCACCTCCGACGTCGTGCGCCGGCTCGAGCGCTTCACCATCGGCGCATTGCCAGCCCGCAGCAGCTGGGAGCTGCCCGGCTGGGTCTGCCTCTCGAGCGACGGCGGGCACGTCGCGCGGGTCAACTCGGCGGCGCCGACGCCACGTCCCCCCGAGCGGCCCCGTGGTGACGGAGCCGGTGCGCCCGACAACGGAGCGGGCCTCGACGGGGAGGCTGCCTCCGTCGAAGAGGTCGCGGCGAGCTACCGGGGGCGCGGGCTGAGACCACTCATCCGCTGGACGCCGCTGGCGCCGGCAGGCACCTACCGGCAGCTGGTAGCAGCCGGCTGGAGCAGCGGCGGCGAGGTCCTGGTCATGACACGTCGACTCGAGTCGCTCGAGCGCAGCGAGGGCGCGAAGTTAGCAGAGCCTGCCGGCGACCGGCGGGTCGAGCTGGCAGGGCTAGCCAGCGACGCCTGGCGCTCCGCCTACACCTCGGCGTACGGGGCGGAGGAAGCGGCGGAGCGCCTGCGCCTGGCGCTGTCCGCGCCCGACGCGAAGCGCTTCGCCGAGCTGAAGGTCGAGGGTGAGACTCTCGGCGTCGGCCTCGGCGTGTGCCACGGTGGGACTCTGGGCGTCTTCGACATGTTCACGAAGCCCGTCGCTCGCCGCCACGGCGTGGCCAGCGATGTGGTCAAGAGCCTACTGGCGTGGGGCGCGCGCGAGGGCGCGGAGCTGGCCTTCCTCCAGGTCGCCGCCAGCAACGACCCGGCCATCCAGCTCTACCGCAGCCTGGGCTTCGAGCCCGCCTACTCCTACGTCTACGCCGCTCCTGTAGCCGACTAGCGCCGACGCGTCACGAGGGCCACTGGGTCCGAAGGCGGTTATGCCATCGCCGCCCGCGGCCGGCCTGGCAGGTTCTTAGCCGAGGACCAGCTCCTACTCAGCGCCGCCGTGGGCCGAGGCGCCGTCATCGGCGCCCTGCGACGCCGCCAGGCTCACCGTGATCGGCCCGAACGCCTCCTCCTGGCGAGCGACGATCTTGCCTTCGCGCACCAGCTCCAGCATGCCGGCGAACGCCAACGACCGCTGCTGCCAGTCACGCGCGCCGACCAGCCCGAACAGGCCGCCGGTCACGGCTCGCTTCACCGCTGCCAGGAGCCTGGCGGCGACCGAGGCGACGGTCTCGCCGGCGAGCTCCAGCTCGAAGTAGCCGCCGAGGCGGTAGCGACCGGCCAGCCGAGCCAGATCGCCGAGTCGCGCCTTCATCGGCCGCAGCGCCCGCGGGTAGTGCGGGCGCGGTGTGCGTGCGGGCACGACGACCCTGCGCTCCTGCCGACGACGCTTGAGGAAGGCGATCGCGTGCTCCAGCTCCTCGAGCAGGGCGACGGCCTCGAGAGCCTCCTCTAGGAGCGCCTCCTCCGGCTCGTCGGCAGCCTCCTCACGCGGTCGCGGCAGCAGCAGTCGCAGCTTTAGCTCGACCACCTGGGCGACGCGCGGGAGCGCCTCTGTCGCCAGCTCGAGATGCTCGTCGGGAAACGACCCGAGGTAGTCGAGGTAGGCCTTCACGAGTTGGTAGAGGTCGAGGCGCTCGGGCGGCAGGGTCCTGCTGCGCAGCGCGTGCGCCAGTTCGCCGAGGGTGCCGGAGAAGCCC
>CAZQVC010000001.1:64939-75498 GCA_964596625.1 uncultured bacterium
GTCGCGCCCGGCTACCGCCTCGACGTCGACAGCGTCGGCTACGACCTGCCTACCGCCATCGCCATGATCCCCGAGCCGTTCGCGGGCCAGGCCGCCCCGCTGTACTTCGTCGCGGAGCTGCAGGGCAACATCAAGGTCGTGACCCGTGACCGACGCGTTCACGACTTCGCGAGGGTGCCGACCTGGGGCAAGCAGGGGCACGACCTCTACGGCAACAGCCAGCAAGGCCTCGCCGGCCTCTGCCTGGCGCCGGAGGACGGCTACCTCTTCGCCACCTTCACCGAGCCGGACGACGGTGGCGTCATGCGCAACCGCATCGTGCGGTTCGCCTCGGAGCCGGTAGGGTACGGCCTCGAAGCCACCGAGGTAAGGGCACTGGCGCCCGAGATCTCGGCGTTCCAATCGGCGCCGGCCCATCAGATCGGCAACTGCGTCGTGGTTGACGACCAGCTGTTCGTCGGCGTGGGAGACGGCGGCAACCCCAAGGCCGCTGCCGATCCCGGCACCCTTCTCGGCAAGATCCTCTGCCTGACGCTCGACGGTGAGCCGTGTGCTGGCTCGCCGTACGGGGTCGGCGGCCCCGAGGCGTACGTCTACGCGGTCGGCTTCCGCAACCCGTTCGGCCTCAGCTGGCAGGCTGGCGGGCTCCACGCGATCGAGAACGGCATCGACCTCGACAGGTTCTTGAGCGTCACGCCTGGCCTCGACCACCTGTGGAACGGCACCGACGAGGCGATCGCGAGCCTCGCCGACGTGATCTTCCCCAACCCGTTCGCGCCCGTGCAACTCGACTTCGTCCCGGCCGGGGCGCCGTACATGGAGCCAGCCTGGACCGGCAGCTTCGTGGCGGCGGGGTACGGCTCGAAGCACGTGCCGTCTGGCGTCGCGGCCTTCGGCGGAGAGGCGCAGCCCGACGCGTTGGCCGACCCGCCTCGCTACCTCGTCGAGTACCAGGGTCCTAGAGGAAGCCAGCATTTCGCCGGCGTAGCGGCGGGCAGCGACGGCCTCTACCTCACGCCGATGCTGCCGATGGACGGCGCCTCCGGTGCGGTCTTGCGCCTGAGCTACGACCCGCAAGCGTCGCACACCCCGCAGGTAGCCAAGGCGACCGGGCTGTTCCGCAGCCCCGAGCTGGGCACCCTCAACGAGCTCGGCTGCACCGGCTGTCACGCCGTCGCCGGCACCGGAGGCGGCATCGGGCCGAACCTCGACGGCTTCGGCCTGGAGTGGCGCATCACCGAGTACCTCAACAGCGCTGCCTACACGGCCTCGCTCGCGAGCCTTCCGGCCGACAACGGTCCGCGCGACGCTGCCCGGCGGGCCGTGCTCGCCGTCGAGGGGAAGGAACGGACCTGGGTGTGGCTCGCGGAGATGCTCCAGGACCCTCATTTCGACGACCCGGAGCGGCAGATGCCCGACCTGGGCTTGAGCGAAGCCGAGGCCAAGGCCGCTCGAGCCGAGCTGTACGCCGCGCTCGGGCTCAGGCACGACATCAGCATCTGGGCGGATCTCGCCGCGAACTTCGGCACGAGGCTGCGCGACAACTATCGCCCACTGATCGTCGGGGCCGTCGCCGGGATGCTGCTGACGCTCTTCGCGCTGTTCGCCTACGCCCGGCTCTCGGCGCGGCGGACGCGGCTGGCTCGGCAACAGCGGGCTTCGGAGCGCGCGGCGGCGTACTCGACCAGCGTGCGGCACTGAGCCGCGAGCCTCAGTCGAGGAAGGGGTCGGTCCCCTCGAGCGTCAGGTGGCGGGTGTCGTTCACGCGCTCGACGAGCACGTCCTGACCCCGGAACAACACGCGGCTGACGCTGGCGTGACGAAGGTAGATGCGCTTGCGCCAGCGCACGCGCTCGACACCCAGCACGTGCGACAGGAGCATCTGGATCGTGCCGGAGTGCGACACGGCCACGACGTGCTCGGCGTCGCCGGCGACCACCTCCTCCATCCACTCGACGGCTCGCGAGCGGACCTGGCTGTACGACTCGCCCCCGGGCGCGGCGCGCTCGAAGGGGTCGGCCAACCAGTCGGCCCAGCCGGCGTGGCCCTCGTTCTCGACCTGGGTCTTGCCCTCGAACTCGCCGAAGTTGATCTCCTTCAAGCGGCTGTCGAGCTCGACGGGGCGACCGGGGAACGCCAGCTCGGCGGTCTGCACGGCGCGCTTGAGGGGGCTGCTGTAGATGGTGGCGGCCTCGTCGAGGCCGGCGACGTAGCGGGCGAGACGCCTTGCCTGCTGACGCCCTTCGGCGTTCAGCTCGACGTCGGCGACTCCCTGGAAGCGCCCTGACGCGTTCCAATCGGTCAAGGCATGACGGATTAGCGTCAGGCGCAGCACGTGGCCTGAGTCTAACAGGCCCGTGCTAGCCTCCGGCATGGACCTCGCTTCGAAGACGGCGCTGGTGACGGGCGCCAGCAAGGGCATCGGGCTGGCGATCGCGCGAGCCCTGCTTGGAGGCGGCATGAACGTCGCGATGGGCGCCCGCGACCTCGCGACGCTGGAGGACGCCGCCTCGCGGGTCGGTGCGGACGTCGGGGCCGGGGGCGCTGGGCGCACGCTGGCCGTGCCGCTCGACGTGCGCGACCCGGCCTCCGTAGAGGCGGCCGTCGCTACGACGCTATCCACCTTCGGCTCGCTCGACCTGCTGGTCGCGAACGCCGGGGTGGGCGCCAGCAAGGCCATCGACGAGCTCGATGCCGAGACCTGGCACCGCGTGATCGACACCAACCTCACGGGCGTCTTCCACACCGTCAAGGCCAGCGTCGAGGCGCTCAAGCGCAGCCGCGGCCTCATCATCACGATCGGCAGCCTCGCCGGCGCCAACTTCTTCGCCGGCGGCGCCGCGTACAACGCCAGCAAGTTCGGGCTGCTCGGCTTCACCCAGGCCGTGATGCTCGACCTCAGAGACCACGGGGTGCGCGTGAGCACGATCATGCCGGGGTCGGTCGCGACCGGCTTCAACGACCGCACGGTCAGCGACGCCGACGCCTGGAAGATCGACCCTGACGACATCGGTGAGACCGTCCTCTACCTCGCCCGGATGTCGCCGCGCACCCTGCCGAGCAAGATCGAGATGCGCCCGGCCCGCACCCGGCTCGACTGACGAGCCGAGTCAGAGCCGATCATCGTGCGAGCTCACGCCGGTGCTACGGGTGAGCCGCGACCCCTGGAGCAGCGATGTACCGCCTAGCCAGAGAACTGCTCTTCCGACTCGACGCCGAACGCGCCCACGACCTGACCATGTCGTCGTTGGCGCTCGCCTCGCGCAGCGAGGTCGCGCTTCGCGCCCTGGCTCGCGGCGCTGCCAGCAGCGACCCCCGCCTGGCGGTCACGGCGCTCGGCGCGCGCTTCCCCAACCCCATCGGGCTTGCCGCCGGCCTCGACAAGGACGGCGTGGCCGTGCGTGCCCTGGCCGCCCTCGGCTTCGGCGCGCTCGAGTTGGGCAGCGTGACCGCGTTGCCGCAGCCGGGCAACCCGAAGCCGCGCCTCTTCCGGCTGCCGCAGGACGAGGCCCTGATCAACCGCATGGGCTTCAACAACCGCGGGGCGAAGGCCGTGGCGAGGCGGCTCGCCGCGGCACGCGCTGCGGCTGCCAGCACCGGCCGCGGCCTGCCGCCGGTCGGCGTGAACGTCGGCAAGTCGCGCGTCGTGCCGGCCTCCGAAGCGGAGAGCGACTACGCCACCGCGCTCTCCGCCGTCTGGCACAGCGCCGACTACCTGGTCATCAACGTGTCATCCCCGAACACGCCGGGGCTGCGGGACCTCCAGGCGGAAGAGCCGCTGATGCGGCTGCTGTCGACCGTCAGCGGCGTGGCCGCGCGCCTCGGCGAGAAGCCGCTGCTGCTCAAGCTCTCCCCCGACCTCACAGCCGAGCAGCTGCGCTCGGCCGCGCGGATCGCCGAGCAGCGGGGCCTCTCTGGCCTGATCGCGACCAACACCACGGTCTCGCGGCCAGCTTTGGGAAGCGAACAGGATGCTGCGGTGAGACTCGAGGAGGGCGGGCTCTCGGGCCGGCCGTTGGCGCAGCTGTCGCTCGCTGCGCTGCGGACCCTGCGCGCCTCGACCTCCTTGCCGGTCATCTCCGTAGGGGGCATCTTCACCGCCCAGGACGTCATCGAGCGACTGCTCAACGGGGCGACCATGGTGCAGGTCTACACGGCGTTCGTCTACCACGGGCCGGGGCTGATCGAGGAGCTGTGCCGCGGTCTGCTCAAAGCGCTAGACGCGCGCGGGCTCGAGCACGTCTCCGAGCTCGGCCAGTCGAGCGCCTAGGCGCGCCGCCAGGCAGTCGCGTAGGGGCCGGCGACGGTCAGTCCCGGCGGGCCGTCCAGACGACCTCTTCGAAGCCGGACCGCAGGTTGGCCGCTCTGGCCAGGGTGAACAGCAGGTCGGAGAGGCGGTTGAGCACGATCACCGCCTGCGGGTTGACGGCGTCGCGCCGGCTCAACGCCACGGCGTCGCGCTCGGCACGGCGCACGACCGCGCGGGCGAGGTGCAAGGCGGCGGCGGCGCGGCTGCCGGCCGGCAGGATGAACTTGGTCAGCTCCGGCAGCTGGGCGCTGTGGCGGTCGATGAGGGCCTCCAGCTCGGCCACGTCGCCCTCGTCGATGAGGTGAAGGCGGCTCCTGGCCGTGCTCTCCTCGGGGGTCGCGAGGTCGGCGCCCAGCTCGAACAGCAGCACCTGGACCTGGCCGAGCACGTCGTCAAGCTCGGCGAGGTCGGGGTCGGCGCGCACGTCAGAGCGCAGGTTGGCCCGCGCCAGGCCGATGGCCGAGTTGGCCTCGTCGACGGAGCCGTACGCGGCGACCCTGAGGTCGTCCTTGGGCACGCGGCCGGCGCCGAGCAGGCCGGTCTCCCCCTTGTCGCCGGTGCGAGTGTAGATCTTCATCGGCTGCTCTCCCGTCCGCCCGGCGCGGGGGCCGCCGCCGTGGCCGGCTCCGCGCCGCCGTAGCGCCGCTCGACGTAGGCGTCGAGCATCGCGTTGAACTCCGGCACGATGTCCGCGCCCTGCAGCGTGCCGACCAGCTTGCCGTCCTGGTAGACGGGCGCGCGCGGCGACTCGCCGTTGCCTGGCAGGCTGATGCCGATGTCGGCGTGCTTCGACTCGCCCGGCCCGTTGACCACGCAGCCCATCACCGCCACCTTGAGGTTCTCGACCCCGGGGTAGAGCGTCGACCACTCCGGCATGCGGCGCTTGAGGTAGGCCTGGATGTCGCGCGCCATCTCCTGGAACAGCGTGCTGGTGGTGCGGCCGCAGCCGGGGCAGGCGGTGACGCTCGGCGCGAAGCGGCGCAGGTCGAGCGCCTGCAGGACCTCACGGGCGATCTCGACCTCCCGCTCGCGCGGCGCCCCGGGGTCGGGCGTGAGCGACACGCGGATCGTGTCGCCGATGCCCTCGGCCAACAGCGGCGCCAATGCAGCGGTGCTCGCGACCGTGCCCTTGACGCCCATGCCGGCCTCGGTGAGGCCGAGGTGCAGGGGGTAGTCGCAGCGCGCGGCCAGCCTGCGGTAGACGTCCCACAGGTCGCGGACGCTCGACACCTTGGCGCTTATCAGGATCTTGTCGTGGCCCAGCCCGCGCTCCTCCGCCAGCTCGGCCGAGTCGAGCGCCGAGCGCAGCATGGCCTCGATCAGCACCTCACGCGACGGCAGCGGCGCGCTGCGCCGCGCGTTCTCGTCCATCAGGGCGGTCAGCAGGCTCTGGTCGAGCGAGCCCCAGTTGACGCCGATGCGCACGGGCTTGTCGTGGTGGATCGCGACGTCGATGATCGTCAGGAAGTTCTCGTCGTGGCGCTTGCCTGGCCCCACGTTGCCGGGGTTGATGCGGTACTTGTCGAGCGTGCTGGCGGCCTGCGGCACGTCGACCAGCAGCTTGTGGCCGTTGTAGTGGAAGTCGCCGACGAGCGGCACGCTCACGCCTTCGTCGGTGAGGCGCGCCCTGATCTCGGGCAGCGCCTCGGCGGCGGCCGTGTCGTTCACCGTGACGCGCACCAGCTCGCTGCCGGCGGCGGCCAGCTCGGCCACCTGCCTGGCGGTGGCGGCGGCGTCGCCGGTGTCGGTGTTGGTCATCGACTGCACCACGACGGGGTGGCCGCTGCCGACGGGCACCGAGCCGACCCAGGCGGTCGGGGTCGAGCGTCTCAGTTGCAGGTCAAGGGTCGCGTCCATCGGCTGGGCACCAGTGTACCCAGGCGCATCGAGGGCGGCGGTCGGCAGGAGACCGGCGGCGGCGCCTCAGGACCGCGGCTCGTCGCTCAGCAACGCGAGCATCTGCGGCAGCAAGGCCTGCGAGGTGCTCATGCCCTCACCGCCGTGGATGCCGGGGTTGCCGGCGAAGTCGCCGAAGTAGCCGCCTGCCTCCGGCAGGATCACCCCGAACGGGGCGGCGTCGTGGGCGTTGAGGATCGGGTCGAGCATGACCTCGACACGACCGCTCGCCACCAGCGCGTGGCCGTAGGCGTCCGACCAGCCCGGCCGGTGATACGTGGCCTCCATCACTCGGCGCCAGGCGCTGGACCGACCATGCCTCTCGAACGAGGCGGCGTCGGTGAACGCGACCATCGCTCGGTCGAGCTCGGCCGTGTCACGCACCCGCACGCGCCGGCCGTTGAGGAAGGCGCCGTTGCCCTTCGAGGCGTAGAGCAGCTCGTCGAGCGCCGGGAAGTAGGCCGCGCCGACCACCACGGTCCCCTCCACCTCGAGCCCGAGCAGCACCGCGTAGAGCGGCACGCCGCGCATGAAGCTCTTGGTCCCGTCGATCGGGTCGATGTACCAGCGGGCCGCCGCTTCGGGGCGGCTCACGCCGTGCTCCTCGCCGACGATCCCGTGGTCGGGGAAGGCAGCCTCGAGCCGGCTGCGTATGAGCTCCTCGGCCTTGACGTCGGCCTCGGTCACGGGGCTCTCGTCGGCCTTGTCGCTGGCGGCGATCGTGCTGCTGAAGTAGCCGAGGGTGAGCCGGCCGGCGTCGTGCACGGCGCTGAGGCACACGTCCAGGGCGCGATCTAGGCTCTTCATGCGGTGCTACCATATCAAGCGCGATGCTCATCACCAGGGACCAGCTCGAGCGCAACGAGCGCGCCACCCTCGCCCCTTACGCCTGCCTCGCCGCCGACTCGCGCGGGCGGATACACGAGGAGAGGGAGAGCGCGCACCGCACGGCGTTCCAGAAGGACCGCGACCGCGTGCTGCACACCAGCGCCTTCCGGCGGTTGGAGTACAAGACGCAGGTCTTCGTCAACTACGAAGGCGACTACTACCGCACGCGTCTGACCCACACCCTGGAGGTCGCTCAGGTCGCCACCAGCATCGCTCGCGCCTTGGGCCTCAACGAGGACCTCAGCGAGACCATCGCGCTGGCCCACGACCTCGGGCACCCGCCCTTCGGGCACTCGGGCGAGAAGGCGCTCGACGAGCTGACCAAGGAGCTGGGCGGCTTCGATCACAACCGCCAGAGCCTGCGCATCGTCACCGAGCTCGAGAAGCGCTACGCCGGCTTCCCCGGCCTCAACCTGACCTGGGAGACGCTCGAGGGCATCATGAAGCACGAGACCGAGTACGACGTGCCGGACGCCGACTGGGAGCCGGACTCGCAGCCTTCCCTCGAGGCGCAGGTGGTCAACGCCGCCGACGAGATCGCGTACAACGCCCACGACCTCGACGACGGCCTGCGCTCCGGTCACCTCACGCCGCGCCAGATCGCCGAGGTGCCGCTGATCGGTGAGCTCATGAGGCGGCTCGAGCTGGACCCCAACGACTTCGACAACCGCGGCCGCTACGTCCTCATCCGCGAGCTGTTGGGAGACGTGATCACCGACGTCATCACCGCCACCCACGAGCGCCTTGCCGACGCCGGCGTGCGCGACCTGGCCGACGTCCGGGCTCACGAGACGAAGCTCCTCGGGCCGTCGGAGGGGCTGGCCGAGAGGCTGGCGGAGCTCAAGGCGTTCCTCTACACGAACTTCTACTTCCACTTCAGGCTGATCCGCATGTCGCGCAAGGCCTTCGAGATCCTCGAGCGGCTCTACAACGCGTACCTCACGACGCCCACGATGCTGCCGCCCGACGTGCAGCGGCAGGCCGAGCAGCTGGGGCTGGAGCGCGCGCTCACCGACTACCTCTCGGGCATGACCGACCGCTACGCCAACGACGAGTACCGCAAGCTGTTCATCCCGTACGAACTGACTTGACGCGCGCCTACTGCGTGCGGCGTGCGGCGCCCGCCAGCGTGCCGTCGGCGGCGTTCCTGATCCAGGCGACCTGGTAGCCGCCCCGCAGGACCCTGACGATGGCCCACGGGCTGGTCAGCGCCTGGGTCGTTATCGCACCGGCAGCAGGCTCGTTGAAGCGCACGTCGATGTACAACTCGCCCCGCTCCTCACTGACCCGCACCACCTCGATGCCGTAGCCCCCGCTCGACTGTTGACCCATGAAGATCGCCACCAGCGTCTCGCGCTGGAAGTCGGCGCGCGGAGCCGGCGGCGGCTGCAGCTGGCTGGCGTGCGCCTGCGCCCAGATCGAGGTCAGCTGCTCGCGGTTGGTGATGAGCTCGTAACGCCGGCCCGAGACGCCAGTGGCCTGATTGCCGCTGGCGAGAACCTCCCAGGTCAGCTGCTGCGGCGCCGGCCTGAACGCGGCCTCGTCGGTGCCGATGTCGGCCTGCACGTAGACGCCGGTCACGCGGTGCTCGGCCAGACCGTCGACGGAGCGCACCGGCAGGCTCTCCTGCGGCAGCTCGGCCAGCACGTACGGACCCTCGGCCTCGAGGGCGTCCGCCAGCGCGTCGGCCTCGGCGTTGGTCAGCTGACCGATGCCCCGCAGGCGATTGAAGCGCGGCTTCGGGACCACGCGCTGCTGCACGCCGGCCCGGCCGTCGTCTAGCAGGCGCAGGTAACTGCCGCCGTCGTAGTAGACCAGCTCCCCCACGTCGGCGGCCAGCGCGACCTGCATGTCGGTGGTGCGCGGGATGCGGCTGACGGTCACCGGCGGGGCCTCGAGCGGCGTGACGGCCTGGCGCAGGAAGGGCTCGCCGTCGACCAACAGGGACGAGCGCACCGAGAACGGGGCGGCGCGCCGCTCGTCGCTCTGCTGAGCGTCGACCAGCTCGATGGAGCCGCCTTCGTAGGCCAGTGACCCCTCGCCGCCGTAGAAGTAGGTGAGGCGCTCATCGGCGGCGCCGTACACGTAAAGGTCGTGCATGGTCCGCTCCGCTTCCGGCGCGCAGCCGATCAAGGCGAGCGCCGCGAGCAGCGCGAGGAGTCGCTGTGCCACACGCATCCGTTACCTCCGCGCCGCATGCTATCACCGGCCCGATTAGGAGCGCCTGAGCGGCCGTCCGATGGCGTTGGTATGCTCCACGGCGTGCCAGGGCGGCGTACGCGGGTGCTGATCATCTCGGCCTCCATCGGAGGCGGCCACGTGGCCTGCGGCAACGCGCTCGCCGGCGCGTTCGAGCGCCTTGGCGCCGAGCCGACGCACGTCGACCTGCTCGAGTACACCGCTCTCCCCTTCAGGCGGCTCTACCGCCAGGCTTACTTCGATCTGGTGCGCAACGTCCCCGACCTGGTCGAGTGGGTCGGGCGGCGGCTCGACCGCCGACCGAGCGAGACCAACACCGTGCAGAAGCGCCTCAGGGCGCGCGTCAACCGGCTACTCGCCTACGCCCTGCCGAGGACCATCGACCGGCTCGAACCGGACGTGCTGGTGCACACCCACTTCCTGGGGCCGGACATCGTCTCGGGCCGCATGCGCCGCCGGGCGCCCCTGCCGCAGGCCGAGGTCATCACCGACTTCTTCGCCCACAGCCTGTGGCTGCAGCCGGGCGTGGCTCGCTACTTCGTCGCCACCGACGAGGTCAAGGTCCACCTGGTGTCGGCCGGCGTCGACGCGAACCGGGTGCGGGTGACTGGCATCCCGATCGACCTGCGCTTCGAACGGCTGCCCGAGCCCGCCGCAGCGCGCGCCGCACGCGGCCTCGAACTCGACCGCGACGTGCTCCTGTTGATGGCCGGCGGGCTCGAGGCTGGCGACCTGAGGGCCCTGATCGGCCAGCTGCGCTCGCTCGCCTGGCCCCTCACCGTGCTGGTGGTGTGCGGCCGCAGCCAGGAGCTGTACAAGGTCGCCAACGAGGCCGCGGCCGAGGCGCCGGGGCCCGCGACGTTCAGGGTGTTCGGGCGCGTCGACGACGTGCCCGACCTGATGGCGGCGGCCGACGTCGTCGTGTCGAAGCCCGGAGGGTTGACCTCCTCGGAAGCGCTGGCCGCCGGCCTGCCGCTGCTGCTGGTCAGCCCTTACCCGTTGCAGGAGGAGGCGAACGCCAACGTGCTGCTCGAGAACGGCGCGGCTCAACGCATCGAGCCGCTCTCGACCTTCAACCACAAGCTGCGCAAGCTACTCGACGACCCGGAGCACCGTGAGGCGATGCGCGCTGCGGCGCGGCGGCTCGGGAGGCCGTCGGCCGCCACCGACGTCGCCAGGCAGGTGCTCGACGAGCTGGTGAGGCGCAGCCCGGAAGCCGGGCGGCCGTGAACGCGCCGGTGAGGACGCTCGTGAAACTCGTGCGGCG
>CAZQVC010000002.1:0-3390 GCA_964596625.1 uncultured bacterium
CGCTCGAAAACTCCCTTTGCCATCTTCGTTTCTCTCCTTATTTCCTTGGTGACTTAAGGCCTGTACCTTGACAGCCGGCTTGGGGCCGAGCGGCTCACGCCTCCCGGCCCGGGCGCCGGCTTCAGCGCTTGACGAGCTCTTCCTGGATGTTGCGCGGCACCGGCTCGTAGTGATCCAGCAACATGGTGAAGACCGCGCGGCCCTGGGTAAGGCTGCGAAGGTCGGTGGCGTAACCGAACATCTCGGACAGCGGCACGTTGGCCGCTACGACCTGGGCGTTGGCACGAGGCTCCATGCCCTGGATCTGACCGCGGCGGGAGTTGAGGCTGCCGATGACGTCGCCCATGTACTGGTCTGGCGTGACGACCTCGACGCGCATGATCGGCTCGAGCACGGTGGCCTGACCCTGGTTCATGACCTCGCGGATCGCCATCGAGGCCGCGATCTTGAACGCCATCTCGGACGAGTCGACCTCGTGGTACGAGCCGTCGTAGAGGGTGACCTTCATGTCGACGATCGGGAAGCCGAGGAGCGGACCGGACTGCATGGCCTCCTCCACGCCCTTCTGCACGGCGGGGATGAAGTCCTTGGGCACGGTGCCGCCGACGACGGCGTTCTCGAACTCGATGCCTTCGCCGCGTCCCTTCGGCTCGGCCTTGATCTTGACGTGGCCGTACTGACCGCGACCGCCGGTCTGGCGCACGAACTTGCCCTCGACGTCCACCGGCCGCATGATCGTCTCGCGGTACGCGACCTGCGGGGCGCCGACGTGGGCGTTGACGCCGAACTCGCGCTTGAGGCGGTCGACGATGATCTCGAGGTGCAGCTCACCCATGCCGGAGATCTTGGTCTGGCCGGTCTCGCTGTCGGTCTCGATGCGGAAGGTCGGGTCCTCCTCAGCCAGCTTGACCAGGCCGTTGGAGAGCTTGTCCTGGTCGGCCTTGGAGACGGGCTCGATGGCCACCGTGATGACCGGCTCGGGGATCTCGATCGACTCGAGCAGGATCGGGTGGTCCGGATCGGACAGCGTGTCGCCGGTGGTGGTGTCCTTGAGGCCGATCACGGCGCCCAGCTCGCCGGCCTCGATGCGCTCGATCTCCTCGCGGGAGTTCGCGTGCATCTTCAGCAGGCGGCCGATGCGCTCGCGCTTGCCCTTCGACACGTTGTAGACGTAGGTGCCAGCGACCAAGGCGCCGGAGTACACGCGCACGAAGACGAGGCGGCCGACGTAGGGGTCGGTGACGATCTTGAACGCCAGGGCCGAGGTCGGCGCGGTGACGTCGGACGGCCGGGTGGCCTCGCCGCCTTCCGGCAGCACGCCCTTGACGGGCGGGACGTCGAGCGGGCTCGGCAGGTAGTAGCTGACGGCGTCGAGCAGGCGCTGGACGCCCTTGTTCTTGAGCGCAGAGCCGCACAGCACCGGGTACAGCTTCAGGCCGATGGTCGCGCGGCGGATGCCGGCGCGCAGCGTGTCGGCGTCGATCTCCTCGCCCTCGAGGAAGAGCATCGCGACGTCGTCGTCGGCGTCGGCGAGGCGCTCGATCATGAGGTTGCGCTTCTCCTCGGCGAGCTCCTGGTACTCGGCGGGGACGTCGGTGACGGTGATGTCCTGGCCGATCTCGTCGTTGTAGAAGTACGCCTTCATGTCGACCAGGTCGATGATGCCCTTGAACTGGTCTTCGGCGCCCATGGGCCACTGCACGGGCAGGGCCACGGCGCCGAGGCGCTCCTTCATGGAGGTGAGGACCAGGTCGAAGCTGGCGCCCGTCTTGTCCATCTTGTTGGCGAAGGCGATGCGGGGGACGTGGTACTTGTCCGCCTGCCGCCACACCGTCTCGCTCTGAGGCTCGACGCCCTGGCTGGCATCGAAGACAGCCACGGCGCCGTCGAGCACGCGCATGCTGCGCTCGACCTCCATGGTGAAGTCGACGTGGCCCGGCGTGTCGATGATGTTGATGCGGGTGTCGTGCCAGAAGCACTGCGTCACGGCGGAGGTGATCGTGATGCCGCGCTCGCGCTCCTGGTCCATCCAGTCCATCTGCGCCGCGCCCTCGTGGGTCTCCCCCATCTTGTGGATGCGGCCGGCGAAGTACAGGATGCGCTCGGTCAGCGTGGTCTTGCCCGCGTCGATGTGCGCCGCGATGCCGATGTTGCGCGTATGGCTGAGGTCGGTTCTGGTGGCTGTAGTCATGATCGTCTGGGTCGAGCCGGTACTAGGTCACCCTGCGAGGGGTCACCAACGGTAGTGAGCGTAGGCGCGGTTCGCCTCCGCCATCCGTTCGACGTCCTCCTTCTTCTTCACGGCACCGCCGCGACCGGCTGCCGCGTCGAGCAGCTCCCCAGCGACACGCTCCACCGCGGTGCGCTCGGGACGAGCGTCACAGGCGGCGACCAACCAACGCAGGCTCAGCGATTGCGCACGGCGAGGGATGACCTCGACGGGCACCTGGTAGGTCGAACCGCCGACGCGGCGGCTGCGCACTTCGATGCGCGGCTTGATGTTGTCGAGCGCCTGGCGGAACACCTTGAGGGGCTCCTGACCGCTGCGCTCCTGGATGAGGCGGCACGCACCGTAGAAGATGCGGCTCGAGAGGTTCTTCTTGCCGTCGCGCATGAGCTTGTTGATCAGCGCGGTGACGGTCGTGTCGGAGTAGACCAGGTCCGGCTGGAGCCGGCGGACTTCGGCGCGTCTTCTGCGTCCCATGCTCAGGCGCCCTTCGGCTTCTTGGTGCCGTACTTGCTGCGGCCCTTGTTGCGCTGGACGTAGCGGCCGACGCCGACGCCCTGGGCGTCGAGAGCGCCACGCACGATGTGGTAGCGGACGCCGGGCAGGTCCTTGACACGGCCGCCGCGGATGAGCACGACGGAGTGCTCCTGGAGGTTGTGCTTCTCTCCAGGGATGTAAGCCGTGACCTCCTGGCCGCCGGAGAGCCGCACGCGCGCGATCTTGCGCAGCGCCGAGTTGGGCTTCTTCGGGGTCTGGGTCTTCACCGCCGTGCACACGCCACGACGCTGGGGCGACCCCTTGAGTGCCGGGGTCTTGCTCTTCTTCTCTAGCTTCCTACGCCCGTGGCGAAGCAGCTGATTGACGGTCGGCAGAACGATCACTCCCTCTTCTGGTTCTTCTCACGTCCTTCTCTCGACGCGAGAGCTCTTGCTTCCGAGGCCCAGAAGCCCCTGCCGGGACCAGGCACCTCAAGACTGCGCTTACTTGGCATGACGTCGACGGCGGCTTAAGCGCTGCACACGACAAGCTTGCCCCCGGACCCATCGCTGCGGGCCAGGGGCCAAACAAACCTACTGAGTATAGACAACCGACCACGGCTTGCGCAAGGCCTCACGCTGCACGTCGCGGCGCCTTCGAACCGCGCGGGGCACGGCAGGCCGGCG
>CAZQVC010000002.1:3490-6396 GCA_964596625.1 uncultured bacterium
GGTACCTCAGGGCCCAAGTTGTTCACGGGAGCGGACGCAAGGGAGGTCGACACCGGTGGCCATTCAGTCACAGACCGGCGCGCTCAGCGCGAAGCTAGACGTAGATCCGGCCGACCTTCCCGGCGCGCGCCCGGCCAAGCTGCCAGCAGCGCCGAAGCTGCAGCTGGCCAGCGCCGTCATGCGCCCGCCGAGCGGCGACGAGTGGCTCCACGAGATCAAGTTCGACGGTTACCGCATGGCCGCCACGCTCGACAGCGGCGAGGTGCGGCTGACCACCCGCAACCAGCTGCCGTACACCGAGAGGTTCCCCGAGATCGTCGAAGCCCTGGCCGGCCTGCCGGTAAAGAGCGCTGTCCTCGACGGCGAGATCGTGGCGCTGCGGCGCGACGGCCGCTCCGACTTCGGGGCGCTGCAGCGCTGGCTCGGCGTGGTGCCCGACGACTCGGCGGTCGCCGCCGGCGTGCGCGTCGTGTACCAGGTCTTCGACCTGCTCTACCTCGAGGGTCACGACCTCAAGGGGGTGGCGCTCGAGGACCGCAAGGCCGCCCTCGCCTCACTGCTCGCGGGGGTCAAGGACGTGCCCCTGCTCTTCTCCGAGCACCTGGAGCTCGACGGCGAGGACGTCTTCGACGTGGCCTGCAACCTCGAGCTCGAGGGCATCGTCTCCAAGCTGAGAGGCTCGACCTACCGGCCGGGACGCCAGCGCGATTGGCTCAAGTGCACCTGCCTCTCCTCGGGCGACTTCGTCGTCGGCGGCTACACGGCGCCGCGCGGCAGCCGGCAAGGCTTCGGCGCGCTGCTCCTCGGCGAGCCTGACGACGACGGCCTGCTGCGTTACGTCGGCAAGGTCGGCACGGGCTTCGACGACGCGCTGCTGACCTCGCTGCGCGCCAGGCTCGACGAGCACCGGCGGGAGGACTCGCCGTTCGCGACCCCCGTCCCGCGGGTGGCGGTCCGCAGCGGCGTGACCTGGGTGGAGCCGGCGCTGGTGGTCGAGGTCGCATACTCCGAGAGGACGCGCGACGGGTACCTGCGCCATCCCAGGTTCCACTCGCTGCGCGTCGACAAGGGCGCCGATGACGTGAGCGCAGCGGCGCAGCGACCGCTGGAGGCCCCCGTCGGTCCGAGCGGAGGGAGCGGCGCCGAGCGCGACCAGGAGGAGACGATGGGCGAGAAGACCGCACCCGAGGTGAAGGCCGGGCAGCGAGGCGCGAGGCGCTCCAGCAAGCGGGCCGGTGGCGGCAAGGACCGGCGCGCCGCCGACACTGTCGCCGGCGTCAAGCTGTCGAACCCCGACCGCGTGGTCTACGCCGACCAGGGCGTGACCAAGAAGGACCTCGCCGAGTACTACGCCGAGGTCGGCGAGCACCTCCTGCGCTACGCGAGGACGCGGCCGCTGTCGCTGGTCCGCTGCCCCGAGGGCAGCGAGGAGCAGTGCTTCTACCAGAAGCACCCAGGCCCGGCGTTCGCGTCCAGCCTGCCGCGCGTGCCCATCGAGGAGTCGGAAGGCGTCGAGGACTACCTCTACCTGGAGTCGGTCTCCGACATCGTGGCGCTGATCCAGGCGGGGGTGCTGGAGATCCACGCCTGGGGCAGCTCGGTAGACGACCTCGAGCGGCCCGACCAGCTGGTGTTCGACCTCGACCCCGCAGACGACGTACCGCTCGAGTTCACCAAGCGCATGGCTCGGACGACGCGCGACGTGCTCGCCCAACTCGGCCTCACCGGCTTCCTCAAGGCCACCGGCGGCAAGGGCCTCCACGTCGTCGTGCCGCTGACGCCCGACACCGACTGGGACACGACCAAGGCGTTCGCCAAGGGCGTGGCGGAGGCGATCGCGGCGGGCGACCCCGAGCGCCTCACCACCAACATGTCCAAGGCCAAGCGCGGCGGCAAGGTGTTCATCGACTACCTGAGGAACGGCCGCGGTGCAACCGCCATCGTCCCCTACTCCACGAGGTCGCGGAGCGGCGCGCCGGTGGCTGTGCCCCTGCGGTGGGACGAGCTGAGCCGCCTCGAGTCGCCGGGCGCCTACGACATGCGCAGCGTGAGGCGGCGCCTGGCGTCGCTGAAGGAGGACCCTTGGGCCGGCTTCGAGGCCGCCAGGCGCCCGCTCTCCGAGGTGCTCGACCCGCAGGAGGCGCTGTGAGCGCGCGGGCGATCTGGAAGGGCGTGATCGAGTTCGATGACGTCTCGGTGCCGGTGAAGCTCTACTCGGCGATCGAGGACAAGAGCGTCTCCTTCCGGCTCCTCAGCCGCGACGACGGCGAGCCGGTGCGGCAGGCGCTGGTCAACCCGAAGACCAAGGAGGTCGTCGAGTACGCCGAGAGCCAGCGGGGGTACGTGACCGACAAGGGTGAGCTGGTCACGCTCGACGAGGAGGAGCTGGAGGAGCTCGAGCCCGAGGCTTCGCGGACCATCGAGGTCGTGCGCTTCGTGCCGCCCGAGGCGATCGAGTCGCGCTGGTACCTGCGTCCCTACTACCTGGGGCCGGACGGCGACGATGACGCGTACTTCACCCTCGCGGCCGGGCTGGCCAGCAGCGAGCTGGAGGGCGTGGCGCACTGGGTGATGCGCGACAAGGAGTACAGCGGCGCCTTGCGGCTCCACCAGGGCTACCCGATGCTCGTCACGCTGCGCAACGCCGAGGAGATCCTGCCGCTCGAGCAGTTGAAGCCGGCCGCCAGCGACGACCTGGACGAGAAGCAGCTGAAGATGGCCCGCCAGCTCATCGAGATGCTGGCCGCCGACTTCGAGCCGGAGCAGTACGTCGACGACTACCGCGAGAGCGTCCTCGAGCTGGTGGAGAAGAAGCAGAGCGGGGCGACCGTCAAGGCGCCGAAGGCCCGCAAGAAGAAGACGACGAGCGACCTCACCTCGGCCCTGGAGAAGAGCCTGAAGGCCGG
>CAZQVC010000002.1:6496-26259 GCA_964596625.1 uncultured bacterium
AGGTCTGCCGGCAAGTCGTCCGGCGGCAAGTCGTCTGGCGGCAAGTCGTCCGGCGAGCGCGGGAAGGGCGAAGGGAAGAGCGGCCGTGCCTAGCAAGAACGAGAAGAAGGCTGCGAACAAGGACGCCAAGGGCAGGAAGGGCAAGGACGAGAAGAAGGCCGGCGCGGAGCGGCGCAGGCCGGTGTGGTCTGGCACCCTGTCGTTCGGTCTGGTGACGCTGCCCGTCGAGCTCTACCCGACGACGCGCTCCAGCCGGGCCTCCTTGAGGATGGTCGCGGAGGACGGCACGCCCCTCAAGCGCCGCTACTTCTCTCAGCAGGGCGGCGAGCCGCTGGAGCAGAGCGACATCGTGCGCGGCTACCCCATCGGTGACGATGAGTACGTCGTCGTCGAGGACGAGGAGCTCGACGCCCTCGACCCCGACCGCTCGCGCGTGATCGACCTCGAGTCCTTCGTGCCGCTGGCCGACATCGACCCGAGCTACCTCGAGAACGCCTACGTGCTCGTCCCCGACCCCGACGCCACGGTCGCCTACCGCCTGCTCGTCGGCAGCATGGCCGAGGCCGAGAGAGCCGGCATCGCGACGTTCGTCATGCGCGGCAAGGCCTACATCGTCGCGATCCTCTCGTTGGACGGGACCTTGCGAGCGCTGACCCTGCGCTATCACGACGAGCTGCGCAGCCCGGAGGACGTCGGCCTGCCCCAGCTCGAGACGGCCGATGTCGACGAGGTCGAGCGCTACGTAAAGGCGATGGAGAAGCTGAAGAAGAAGTCGCTCGACCTTGAGAGCCTGGAGGACCGCGCCTCGCAGCGCCTGCGGAAGCTCGCCCAGGGCAAGCTGGCCAAGGGCCGCGACGTGCACCAGGTCGACGAGGACGAAGTCGAGCCGGAGGACGACGACGAGGTGTTCGTCGACGTGATGGAGCTTCTCAAGCGGAGCCTCGGCAAGGCCGTGAAGGCCTAGACGACCGAGCCGCGTTGCTATCCGGCCGGCCCGTTTCGCGAATCCTCTCGCTGTAGCGCTTCACGAGCAGTCAGCACCCGCCGCACGGCCTCCCCAGCCGAGCCGGCAACGGCGGTGAGGTGGCCCATCTTGCGGCCGGGCCTCGCCTCACGCTTGCCGTACAGGTGCAAGGACACCCCGCGATGGGCCAGGGCGCGGTGGAAGGCCGGCGGCCCGGCCTGCCAACGCTCGCCCATGAGGTTGGCCATGGCGGCCGGTGTGACCAGGGAGGTGTCGCCGAGCGGAAGTCCGCACACGGCCCTCAGCTGCTGCTCGAACTGGCTGGTCGTCGCGGCCTCGATCGTCAGGTGGCCGGAGTTGTGCGGCCGCGGGGCGATCTCGTTGACCAGCAGCTCGCCGCTGCGGTCCAGGAAGAACTCGACGCACAGCAGGCCCGTCAGGTCGAGGAGCCGCATGACGTCGCGGGCCAGCTCTTCCGCTCGCCGCGCGACGGCCTCCTCGATGACGAGGTCCTCGTCTGCCGTGGCCCCGTCGGCGCCGGTGGCGAGCCGCGGCGTGTAGCTGAGGTCGAGGATGTGCTCGCTGTGCCGGTTGACGACCGGGTGGAAGACTCGCTCCTCGGCCGCGGTCCTGGCGCCCACCACCGACAGCTCCAGCGCGAGATCGACGAGGCGCTCGACCACCACGGGGCCGCTGGCCGCGAGCCGCTCGGCGCCGCTGAGGGCAGCGCGGTCTTCCTCGCTCGCCACGACCTGCTGCCCCTTCCCGTCGTAACCGAAGCCGGCGGTCTTCACCACGCACGGGTAGCCGATCACGGCCAGCGCCTCGGCGAGCTCGGCGGCGTCGTCGACCTGCCTGAACGCGACGTGCGGCACGCCGTGACGCGCCAGGAAGGCCTTCTCGCGGCCGCGGTCCTGGGTGGAGTGCAGCACCTCCGGGCCCGGCCGCACCGCGCACACCTCGGCCGCAGCGGCGAGCGCCTCGCTCGAGACGTTCTCGAACTCGAAGGTCAGCACGTCGACCCGGGCAGCGAACGCCCTCACCGCAGCGACGTCCCCGTACTCGGCGCGCACGTGCTCGGTCGCGAAGGCCGCGGCCGGCGGGCTCGCCTCGGGAGCCAACACCGCCGAGCGGTAGCCCATGCGGCCGGCGACCGCTGCCAGCATGCGGCCAAGCTGGCCGCCGCCGACGATGCCGAGGGTCGAGCCGGGAAGGAGCGGCTCGCGCCTCACCGTTCGAAGTTGGGCGTCGGCAGCTCGGCCGCCTCCGCCGCCGCGGTCTGCTCTGCCCGGTAGGCGAGGAGACGGCGCTCGAGGCGCTCGTCGCCCAACGCCAGGATGGCGACGGCGAGGAGGGCGGCGTTCAGCGCGCCGGCGGCGCCGATCGCCAGCGTGCCGACCGGCACGCCGCGCGGCATCTGTACCTGCGAGAGCAGGGAGTCGACGCCGCTGAGCGCCGAGCTCTGCACCGGCACCCCGAGCACCGGCAGGTGCGTCTGCGCGGCCAGCATGCCCGGCAGGTGGGCGGCTCCACCGGCCCCCGCGATGATCACCCGGTAGCCCGCGGCGGCGGCGCCGTTGGCGAACTCGGCCATGCGCTGCGGCGTGCGGTGTGCCGAGACCACCTGACAGGTGTGCGGCACCTCGAAGCGGTCGAGCAGCTCATCGGCGTGGCGCATGGTCTCCCAGTCGCTGGCGCTGCCCATGACCACCGCGACCAGCGGCGGATCCCGCCGCTCTCCCGAGCCTGCCGCGGCGCGTGTAAGGCGGTCGCGCACGGCGAGCCAGTCGTCACCTGCGGGCGCCCGCTCGACCAGGATCTCCTCCACCCCGGCCGCATCGAGCTGCCGGAGGGCGGCGTACAGGCGCGCGCCGAAGCCGCGGGCATCGCCCGGCAGCTCCAGGAGCCTGGCGCCGGGAACCGCAGCGAGCTCGGCGGCCGCGTCGCTCGACCCCTCTGGCTCGCCCACTCCGTGGTGCGCTGGCTCGGGCCGGCGGACGATGACGCCGCTTCCCGGCCGGGCTGTGGCGAGCTCGGAGCGGTCGACGAGGCGCACCGGCGCCCTCGGCGCGTAGTGCTTGGCGAGCGTGCCCGGTGCGCGGGGCGGCGGGTCGCCGGGCTCCTCTGCCCCGGCCTCGGCGTCGGGCGGCGCTCCGTCCCGCGACTGCACGTCGCGGAGCAGCGGCGTTCCCAAAGCCTCTTCGACGCGCTCGACCGCCATCGAGCCGGGACGCAGCAGCCGCGGTCGAGACGAGGAGAGGTCGACGATGGTCGACTCGAGCCCCAGCTCGGTCGGGCCGGCGTCGATGATCATGAGGTCACCGGGGAACTCGTTGGCGACGTGCTGCGCCGTGGTGGGGCTGACGTAGCCGAAGCGGTTGGCGCTGGGCGCGACGACCGCTCGACCGAACGCCCTCAGCAGGGAGAGCGCGGTGTCGTTGCCAGGGACGCGCAGCGCCACCGTGTCCTGGGCACCGGTGATGACGGGTGAGACGCCGGCGTGCGCGCGCAAAACGAAGGTGACCGGTCCGGGCCAGAGCTCGCTCGCGAGCCGCTCGACGACGTCAGGTGAGATGCCGCTGGCTGACTGAGCGTCGCGGTCGGCCCAGCGCCAGAGCTGGTCGACGGAAGGCAGGTGCACGATCAGGGGGTGGTTGCTCGGGCGCCCCTTCAGTCGGTAGACCTCGGCGATGGCGGCCTCGTTGCCGGCGTCGGCGCCGAGGCCGTAGACGGTCTCGGTCGGGAAGGCGACCAGTTCGCCTCTCGCCAGGGCCCTGGCTGCGGAAGCGATGGTGTCGGGGCCGGCCGGCAACGGGGTGCTCATCGACGCTTGGCAGCATAGCAAGCGCCCGCCTAGCCCAGCCGGCCCGGGAGCGCAAGCTAGAATGCCCTCATGTTCGGCATGTTCAGGCGTCAGGACCCGCGCTTCAAGGAGGACGGCAACTTCCTGCTGTGCCGCGTCCGGACCGACAAGAGCGGTGAGATCATCCACGTCAGGCTGTCGAAGACCAGCGAGATGAGCATGTCGGGCGCCGGCTACTTCGTGAGGAAG
Organism: uncultured bacterium; assembly: GCA_964596625.1. Taxonomy (GTDB): domain Bacteria; phylum Deinococcota; class Deinococci; order Deinococcales; family Trueperaceae; genus DASRWD01. The sequence goes on from CAZQVC010000002.1 coordinate 10,513, forward strand.
GCGTTGATCGGGCCGTCCAGCCTCGACAACGCCACGTTGGAGGTCACGATGAACCGCTCGCACAAGGTGACGAACGCGGTCGTAGACGGCGGTGACCTCGTTCCGGTACGCGAGTGGCAAGACTGATACCTCTGCCTGCGGGCCTACTGGCCGCGGGCGGCGCTGGTGTGCCGGTTACGGCGCGCGCGCCGGCCGACTGCTAGCATCGGCCTATACCGATGAATCAGGACGCGATCCTCTCGTTCTCCACCCCGCTAGGCGACACCAGGCAACTGGTGGTCACGCCGGCCCCGGTGCTCGAGCTCACGTACGCCTACTACTTCCTGCTCAAGCGCCTCGATCGCGACCGCGACAGCAACCTGCCGTGGGTCAAGCAACTGCGCGGCAACACGGCGGCCATGGACGGCCTGCGCAAGGTCTGGCGGCAGCGCGAGATGGAGAACTTCGGCTACGAGCTGTTCGTGCTGGCCTGCGGCCTTGGCTACGCCCTCGACGCTGGCCCGGGCCGCTTCCTCAACGACTTCCCCGCCCTGCCGGGACGGATCCTCGGCAGCCTCGAGGAGCTCACCGAGCCCCAGAAGGTCGCCGGGCGCAGCAAGCACACCCCCGAGGAGCGCGACGAGACGAACAGGCGGCTGCGGCGCCACTTCGAGGTGCTGGCCGAACCCGCCGCTGCGGCCGAGATGCAAGAGGCCCTCAGCACGCTGTGGTCGCACCTCGAGCCCACCTGGGAGCGTGAGGGAAGGGCCGTGAGCGAGGCCGCCTGTGCCCAGCTCGAGCGCGAGATCGCCGAGAAGGGCGACCTGCTGGCCGCGCTGCCGGCGCACCACTTCGTGCAGTTCGAGTCCTCGGCCGCGGCGTTGCGCGAGCGTCACCGCACCGGCAAGGTGATCGTCGTGCCGCTCTACTTCGCCTCCCAGGGCGGCTTCAGCATGGACATCGGCGGCGTCGGCTACCTCGGCTACGGGGCTCACGCCGAGAGCCTCTTCCGCGAGCAACAGGACGAGCTGACCGCCCTGGCCGGCCGGCTCAAGGCCTTCAGCGACCCCACCAGGCTGCTGCTCCTGGTGCTCATAGGGCGCCTCACCCAGTTCCCCCTCACAGTCGGCGACCTCGCCAAGCAGGCCGGGGTCAGCCAGCCGACCGCCAGCGGCCACCTTCGCATCCTGCGCGAGCTCGGCCTGGTCGACGTCGTCAAGAAGGGCAACAAGGCCTACTACCGCCTGGTCGAGGAGCGCGCCAAGGAGATCATCGAGGAGCTCCAGGGCTCGTTGTTGGGCTAGCAGCGGAACCCTAGTTCATCGGCACTTACCTATTGACGCTACATCGATTAATTGCTATGGTGTTCATAGGAGGTGGCCGATGTTTCCGACCATCGCACAGCTTCAGCAGTTGGCCAGGGACCGCCAAGCCAGCGCCGCACGCACGGCCCGCAAGGCCTTCGGCCGCGTCAACCGCGTCCCGCCAGGCAGCGCGAACCCCAGCCGCTAACGAAGAAGCCAGGACCCGAGCTCACCGCGCTCCACAGCGCGGCACCAACGACAACCAGACGCGCTTGCAGCGTTCGAACGACGCTCATGAGCGCTACCTTCGAGGCGTCCGCGCCCTTCCTCCAAGCAACGAGGCGCGGACGTCTTCTCTTTCTCGGCTGTGGCTCGTCGACTCTCCGAGCGGAGCCCGCCACGTCACTGCGCGCTGATCAGGTCAGGCCTCAGCGAGCGCGCCTCGCGCAGGTAGACGTGCACCATCTCCGCCTGCCGCCTGGTGGTGTTCACCTGCATCATCACCCTCACGCAGCGCGGCAGACGCCCGGGCACGGGTATCTCCTGGTTGCACAGCAGCGGCACCATGGTCATCCCCAGCTCGCGCGCCGCCTCGGCCGGGAAGGTCGAGGACAGATCGGGCGTGGTGGTGAAGAAGATCGAGGCGATGACCTCGAAGTCGTCGACGCCGTTGCTGACCAGCATCTCGCTGAGCAGCTCCCGCGTCGCCTCGAGGATGAGCGCCGGTTCGTCGGCCGTCACCGTGGTGGCGCCCCTTATCCCCCTCAACCACGTCGTGCCTGAGTCCATGGCGCGGAGTGTACCGCACGATCAGGCGGCTCACCGAGCCCGTACGGCGCTCGGCTAGAGTGCTGCATGCCGCCAACGGTTTACAGCGGACCGGCTTGGTTCGAGCTCTCGGCAGACCAGCGAGCGATCCTCGGCCCCTTGCGCGACTTCCTCGCGAGCGAGGTCGCGCCCGGCGCCGCCGACCGCGACCTAAGCGGCGCGTTCCCTCACGAGCTCGTGGCCGAGCTCGGCGCCATGGGGCTCTTCGGCATGCAGGTCCCAGAGCGCTACGGGGGCTCGGAACTCGGCAGCGACACCGCGGCGTTGGTCATCGAGGAGATCGCGGCGGTCGACGGCTCGTTGGCGCTCACGGTCGCCTCGCACAACTCCCTGTGCGTCGGGCACCTGCTGGTCGCAGCGGACGAGCGGCAGAAGGAGCGTTGGCTGCCGCCCCTCGCCACCGCCGAGAGCCTCGGCGCCTGGTGTCTCACCGAGCCGGCTGCCGGCTCCGACGCGGCCAGCCTGAGGTCGCGGGCCAGACAGCAGGGCGAGGCCTACGTCATCGACGGCAGCAAGGTCTTCATCACCCAGGGTACCGTCGGCAGCACCTACGTGGTCGTCGCGAGGACGGACGACCCGCAGCCCGGCCAGTCCCGCTCGGCGGGGATCAGCGCCTTCGTCGTCGCGGGTGACTCAGCCGGCCTGATCAGGGGGAAGCCGGAGAAGAAGCTCGGGCTCTCGAGCTCCGACACGACGCCCCTCACCTTCGAAGGGTTGGAGGTGCCGGCCGAGAACCTGCTGGGCGTGCGGGGGGAGGCGTTCGCCGACGTCTCGACGGTCCTGGCCGGCGGCCGCATCGGCATCGGCGCGATGGGCATCGGCCTCGGTCGCGCAGCGCTGGAGGCCGCGGCGACCTACGCCAGCGAGCGCGAGCAGTTCGGCAAGCCGATCGTCAAGCACCAGGCCGTCGCGTTCCAGCTGGCCGAGATGGCCACCGAGCTGGAGGCGGCAAGGCTACTGGTGCGCAAGGCCGCGGCCCTGCGCGACGCCGGACGCGACTTCACCATGGCCGCCTCGATGGCCAAGCTCAAGGGCAGCGTGGCGGGCGTCGCGGCGTGCGACGCAGCCATCCAGATCTTCGGCGGTTACGGCTACATGAAGGAGTACCCGGTGGAGCGCTACTGGAGGGACGCCAGGCTAACGCGCATCGGCGAAGGCACCGACGAGATCCAGCACCTGATCATCGCCCGCGAGTACCTCCGCTCGCTCCTCGCCTGAGAGCCCGGGCAGGCCGCCGAGGGGCTCGTCTGCGACCTCGGCAGGCACGGCCGCCAACGCCGCCAGCAGCAGATCCGGCCCGGCACCGCGACGGTGGGCGCCCTCGGTGAGCGTGCGGCGCCACGCCCTCGCCCCCCGCACGCCCTTGAACAGGTTGAGCAGGTGCCTGGTCACCGCGGGCAACGGGGTGCCGGCGACGGTCTCGCGCTCGCAGTAGTCGAGCATCGCGCCCACGACATCGCGGCGGCTGACCGACCACGGCTCGCCGCTGAGCAGCGTCTCCAGCCGCGCCAACAGCGTCGGATCCTCGTAGGCCGCCCGGCCGATCATCACGCCGTCGACGTGGCGCAGCTGGGCTGCGGCCTGCTCGCGCGTGGCGACGCCGCCGTTGAGCTCGACCACCAGATCGGGGCGCTCGGACTTCAGCCGGTGCACGTCGTCGTAGCGCAGCGGCGGCACGGTGCGGTTCTCCTTGGGCGAGAGGCCGCTGAGCCACGCCTTGCGCGCGTGCACCACGTACGCGCTCACCACGCCGCCCGAGACCTCGTCGACGACGTCGACGAACGCCCGGAGGTGGTCGTACGAGTCGCTGTCGTCGATGCCGATGCGGTGCTTGACGCTCACCGGCAGCTCGCCGGCGCCCCGCATGGCGGCCAGGGCCTCCCCCACCAGCCGCGGCTGGGCCATGAGGCAGGCGCCGAAGTTGCCGCTCGCCACCCGCGACGAAGGGCACCCCACGTTGAGGTTCACCTCGACGTAGCCGTAGTCTGCCGCGATCGCCGAGGCCTGGGCCAGCTCCCGCGGGTCGTCCCCGCCGAGCTGCAGCACGACGTCCCCCTCGGCCCGGTCCTTGGCGAGCAGGCGGTCGCGGTCGCCGTTGATCACCGCCTTGGCCGTGATCATCTCGCTGTACAGCAGGACGCTGGGGCTCAGGCGCCTGGCCAGGTAGCGGAAGTGCCGGTCGGTCAGCGCCATCATCGGCGCCACGGAGACGCGGGGGCGCCCGGCTGCGAGCCGGCTCACGCTGGAGCCTCCACTCGGCGCGGCTTGCGGAAGGCGATGTTCTCCCATTCGCCCTCCTCCACGACGCGCAGCTCGGGGTTGAGGCCGCGGAACGACGCCACCACTGCCTGCACCAGGTCGTCGGGCGTGCTCGCCGCCGAGGTGACCCCGACCGAGCTCACGCCCGCGAGCCATGCCGGGTCGATGTCGTCGGCGCTCTCGATCCGCCTGGCGTTGCCGGTGAGGTCGGCGGCGAGCTCGACTAGGCGCATGCCGTTCGAGCTGGCCTGGCTGGTGACGACGAGGAACAGGTCGACCAGCGGAGCGATCGTGCGCACCGCGTCCTGACGGTTCTTCGTCGCGAAGCACAGGTCGTCGGACGGGGGCACGAGCAGGTTTGGGAACCGCTGGCGCAGCAGCTCGATGGTCTTCATCGTGTCGTCGACCGAGAGCGTGGTCTGGGTGAGCACGACGACCTTGTCGGGGTCTGGCACCTCGACGGTGAGGGGGTCGGCAAGCCCGGGGTCGTGCTTGCGGTTGCCGACGACCGACACCACGGTGGTCTGCTCGGGGGCCTCACCCCGCGTGCCGATGACCTCCTGATGAGCGGTCGAGTCGCCGACCAAGAGGATGTGATAGCCCTGCGCCGCGTACTTCTTGGCCTCGTTGTGGACCTTGGTGACCAGCGGGCAGGTCGCGTCGACGGTCGCCAGCCCCAGCTCGACCGCGCGCTGCCTGACCACCGGGCTGACGCCGTGGGCGCTGAACACCACGGTGTTGCCGATGACGCGGCCCCGCTCGGCGGCCTCCCGCCTGGCGTCCTCCAGGTCGTCGAGATCCTCGACGAACGTCACGCCGTGCTCTTCCTCGAGGCGCGAGACGACAGTGCCGTTGTGCACGATGTCGTGGTAGACCGTGATGCCGCCGTCACCGCGCTCTCGAGCTTCGACGGCCTGGTCCTTGACGGCCTCGATGGCCATCACGACGCCGGCGCAGAAACCGCGCGGTTTGGCAAGGTAGACGGTCTCGACCATGACGGCGATTGTACCGAGGACCGCGCGGTCTCGCCGGCGACGGTGGACCTCGCCGCGCCCAGCGCCCCTGGTCCTGCGCGGCGAAGCGCGCCTTGTTCCCGCAGCCTTGAGCGCGCGCCGAACCGCGTGATACTATCCGTGACGCTGCCGCGAGCGGCGACGGCCTTCGGAAGCTTCCACGCGTGTCCGGCGGCCGCTCACCGAAGCCGAACGACAGCCGAGAGACGGGCGATTAGCTCAGCCGGTTAGAGCGCGTCGCTGATAACGACGAGGTCGGTGGTTCGAGTCCACCATCGCCCACCAAACTAAGGGCGCATCGCCAAGCGGCGCTGCGCCCTTCTCGTTGCAATCCCACGCCAACGAACCACCGCCTCAAGGCGGCCAGCTCACTGCGCGGCGAACACGTCGGACCTCGCGCCGAGCACGAGCTCGAGCTCCAGGGTCGCGTTGCCTCTTTGCACGGTGAGCGTGACGGTGTCCCCGATGGCCTTGCTGCGCACCAGCGCCAGAAGGTCGTAGAAGTGCGGCGTGCTGTGCCCGTCGACGGCGACGATCACGTCGGCGCGCGGCACCAGCTCGACCGAGCCGTCGGGCCGCGTGACCCTCTCCTGCCGCAGGCTGCGCAGGCCGGCCCTGTCGGCGGGCCCGCCGACGGCGACCTCGTAGACCACCGCGCCCGGCCGACGTCCGAGGTCGTAGCGCGAGCTGCGCGGGTCGTAGTCGCTGTTGTTCTGCGCCGAGAAGCCGATGACCGGCACGTCGCGCCGCTCGCCGGCGACCAGCGACTCGACCAGCGAGCTGTCGGCCAGCACCGGCACGGCGTAAGACGCGTAGGAGCTGGGCAGCGCGACGCCCCTGAGGTATAGCGGAACCCAGCTCTGCGACGACATCGCGCTGGGGTTGAAGCTGATGTAGCTGACCACACCGACCGCCTCGCCACGGGCGTTGACCACCGGTCCACCCGAGTCGCCCGGGGCCAGGGAGGCGGTGAGCTCGATGGTGCCGCTGGCGAAGTCGGCCCTGCCGGCCTCGACGCCGAGGCGCGTCACCCGCCCGGCACGCCCGGCGATGAAGTCGCCGCGGCTGTTGCCGATCGCGACGATCGCGTCGCCCGGGGACGGCACTCTCGTCGCCAGCGGTACCGCCGGCACCGCTCGATCTACGTCGGCCTGGAGCGAGGCCACGTCCATGTAGACGTCGAACCCCACCACCGAGAGGTCGTACTCCTCCTCGTTGGCCGTCACCGCGACCAGTTGCACAGGACAACCCTGGTTGCGGATGGCGTCGACCACGTGGTGGGCCGTGAGGACGAGCCCGTCCTCGCTCACGAAGAAGCCGCTGCCGACACCTACCGTGACGCCGCCGTGGACGCCGCGACAGCGCGCCTCGATGCGCACCGTGCCCTCGCGGGCCAGGTCGAACGCCTTGGCCAGCTGTCCGGAGGGCGCCACCACGGCCGGCGGGCCGCTCACGTGCATCAGCTGCGGCTCGGGGCGCCGCAGCTGCATGGCGAGCACAGCCGCCAACGAGAACACGAAGAGCAGGAACCAGGTGAACGGGCGGGTCCGGGACATTTGCCCCTATTATTAACGGCCGGCCGTGACCTCGCAGGTATCATTGTGCGCATGCGCCGTGACGTGGACAACCGACCAGACCCCGACTACCGCAGCAAGCTCGCCCGCGCAGCCGAGGTGGCGCGCGGCTGGGACGGGCCCATCGTCATCGCGAGCCACGTAGACCCCGACGGCGACGCCCTAGGCAGCTGCCTGGCGCTGCGCCGCGCCCTGGTGAAGCTGGGCAAGAGGGTCACGGTCGCGCTTGAGCCCCCCAGCTACCTGGAGTTCCTGGCCGAGCCCGGCGAGCTGGTGCCGGAGCTGTCGGAGCTGCCGGCGGGCACGCTGCTCTTCGTGCTCGACGTCGCCGACCAGCCCCGCGTCGCCGGGGTGCCCCTCGAAGGCGCCGAGTTCATGGTCAACATCGACCACCACGGCACCAACGAGCGCTTCGGCGACATCGCTGTCGTGCAGCCTGACAAGGCCGCCACCGCGATGCTGATCAAGGAGCTCATCGACGAGCTCGGCGTCGAGTGGACCGCCCACATGGCCACGCCGTGCCTGGCCGGGATCCTCACCGACACCGGCAACTTCCGCTTCGCCAACACGGGCCGCGCGGTGCTGGAGATGGCGGGCGAGCTCATCGACCACGGCGTCGCCTACGTCGACCTCACCGACCGGCTGCAGTGGCGCCACCCCGCCTACTTCAAGACGCTGGGCGAGGTCATGCGCACCGTTCACTTCGAGCTCGGCGGCCGCCTGGTGCTGGCGCACTTCACCGCCGCCATGCGCGCCGCGGCGGAGGCCGCCGACGACGACTCCGACGACTTCGTCGGGATCATCCGCTACGCCGAGGGCGTGAAGGTCGCCGCGCTGCTCAAGGAGCGCGAGGGTCACATCAAGATCAGCGTGCGCACCAGGGGCGGGGTGTCGGCTCAGAACATCTGCGTCGAGCTGGGCGGCGGCGGCCACGTCGCGGCCGCTGGCGCCAACGTCGTCGGCACGCTCGAGGAGGTCGAGCGGCGGCTGATAGCCGCGACGGAGCGCGAGCTCGACCGCGTCGAAGCGGCCGGCACGACCGCCTGAACCCACGGCCTGGATAGTTCGGTGTGGTGGTCGCCTCAGTGGGCGCCGTAGCGCGTGGCGATCGCTCCCGCCTCGGCCGCCAGGGCGGCCAGGCGCTCGTCGCTGACGGCAAGGTCGGGCGCGTGACCGGCGGCGGCCAACCACGGCAGGACCTCTTCGGTCGGCAGGTTGCCGACCAGGTCGTCGCCCGCGAAGGGGCAGCCGCCGATGCCGCCGAGCGCGCCCTCGATCCACCGCACGCCGTGCCGCAAGCCGACCTCGAGCAGCTCCGTCCAGGCCCCCGGTCGGGAGTGGAGGTGCAGGCCCAGGTCGTCGGCGTTGGAGACCGAGCCGAGCACGCGTTCGACGGTCTTGGCCTCGGCCGTGCCGACCGTGTCGGCGAGGGCGATCCTCGCGATGCCCATGTCTCGCAGCCGCTGTATGGCCTCGGCCGTGAGGTGCGGACCCCACAGCTCCCTGTACGGGTTGCCGAACGCCATCGAGAGGTAGACGACGAGGTCGAGGCCGGCCTGCTCGCACAGCGTCATGAGCCGCGCCAGCAGGGGCCACGACTCCTCGAGGCTGCGCCCGACGTTGCGGCGCTGGAACGTGTCGTTGACGCTGAGCGGGTAGCCGATGGTGGTGACGTTGGCCACCAGGGCCGCGCGCTCCACGCCCCTCTCGTTGCCGACTATGCAGATGATCTCGGCGTCCTGGTGCTTGACCAGCCCGCTGACGACGGCCTCGGTGTCGGCCAGCTGCGGCACGGCGCGGGGCGACACGAACGAGCCGGCGTCGATGCGGGTGAAGCCTGCGTCGAGGAGCCCTTGGAGGTGCGCCAGCTTGGTCTGGGTCGGCACCACGTGCTCGAGGCCCTGCCAAGCGTCTCGCGGGCACTCTACGTAGGAGACGTAGTCGCTTGGCATGGCCGGATTCTAGCCTAGGCCGGGACGTGCCCGGTGCGCGGCTGCGCCTATAATCGTGCCGTGCTCCGCAGGCTCGAGCTGCGCGATTTCGCCATCGTCGACGAACTGGGCCTCGACCTCGCGCCGGGCCTCAACGTCCTCAGTGGCGAGACCGGCGCCGGCAAGTCCATCGTCATCGACGCGCTCGAGCTCCTCGCCGGGGCCAGGGCGGACGCCGGGCTCGTCAGGTCGGGCAAGCAGAGCGCGCTGGTCCAGGGCGAGTTCGACGGCGGCGAGTTCTCCACCGCCTCCCGCCGCCTGGCGGTCAACGGCAGGCACGGCGCCAGGCTCGACGGCGAGGTCGTCACGGTCGGCGAGTTGGCCGAGCGCTGCGGCGAGCGCATCGCCGTGTTCGCCCAGCACGGCGCCCTCGAGCTTCAGACCCCGGCCTCGCAACGAGCGCAGCTCGACCGCTTGCTGTCCGCGGAGGGCTCGGCCGCGCTCGCGCGCTACCGCGAACGCTTCCATCGCCTCGCCGAGGTCGAGGAGCTCCTCGGCGAGGTCGAGCGAGCGCAGCGGGAGCGAGCCAGACGGCTCGACGTGCTGGCGTTCGAGGTGCAGGAGATCGAGGCGGTCGGACCCAAGGTCGGCGAGGACGAACGCTTGGCGGGCGAGCTGGAGAGCCTGCGGCACGCCGACCGCATCCTGCGGGGCGTGGCGGCCGCGTTGGAGGCCCTCACCGGCGAGGAGGCGAGCGCCACGGCTCTCGCCTCGGACGCGCTGCAGGAGCTGCGCGCCGCGCAGCGTCACGCCGGCACGCTCACCCCCTTGGCCGAAGACCTCGACGCCGCGCTCACCGGCCTCACCGCCGTGGCGGCCGAACTCGAGGCGTTCGTCCAAGGCTTCGACGCCGACCCTGCTCGGCTCGACGACGTGCAGTCGCGCCTGGCCGCGCTCGACAACCTCAAGCGCAAGTACGGCGACGACCTCGGCGCGGTGCTCGCCTACCTGCAGGCGGCGCGCGAGGAGCGCAGCAAGCTCGAGTCGCTCGACGAAGACGAGGCCGCTTTGCGCGCGGAGGCCGAGAGCCTACGCGCCCAGCTGGCCGAGACCGGGCGGCTCCTCACGGCCGCCAGGACCGCCGCCAAGCAGGAGCTGGAGCGCAAGGTGGCGCCGCTGCTCGGGCGCCTCGGCATGCCAGACGCCAGCTTGAGCGTGAGCATGACCGTGGCCGCGCGCCCCACCGCAGCGGGGCTCGACGACGTGGTGTTCAGGTTCAGCGCCAACCCCGGTGAGCCTCCCGGCCCGCTGGCTCAGATCGCCTCGGGCGGGGAGCTCTCGCGCCTGATGCTGGCGCTTCACCTGGTCACGGGAGCCGAACAGCAGACCCTCGCCTTCGACGAGATCGACGCCGGCGTCGGCGGCCGCGCGGCGCGCGACGTTGGGGCGTTGCTGGCGGCGTTGGCCGCCGGCCGGCAGGTGCTGGTCGTCACCCACCTGGCGCAGGTCGCGGCCTTCGCCGACCGGCACTTCGTGGTCAGCAAGGCGGCGCAGGGCGGCCGCACGATCACCAGCGTGCGCGCCCTCGACGAAGCCGACAGGCCGCGCGAGCTGGCCAGGATGCTGTCGGGCAGCGTCACCGATGCCTCGCTGGCGCACGCCGGCGAACTCCTCGCCGACGCCCGCGCCGAGGCGGCCCAACGAGGCCGTCTCGCGACACACGAAACGGTCACCGATCTGCGCTAGAGTCCTCTTACGCGGCAGGAGGTGACGGTGGACGCGGAAGGCTTTCATGAGCAGATCCCTTGCCCTCGTTGCGGCAGCGAGCAGACCGTGAGCTTCCACTACGTCGAGGGCTTCGAGGAGCTCGAATGCCCACGTTGCGGCTACCGCTCCGACGCTGCCGAGATCGCAGCGCTCACCCGCTTCCAGGGCAACCTGCTGGAGCGCGATGACGAAGAGCTTGACGACCTGCCGCCCATCCCCATCAGGACCATGAAGGCCTAGGACGGATCCAGCAGCGATGCAGTCGCCTGATCACAGCCGCCACGACGCTCACCGGTGTCGTGGCGGGTTCGTCGTGGCGGGCCCTCGTGCAGGTAGCCACCGGCGCGTTGGACCGCAGACCCGGCGTGAAGGGGCCCCCTCGAGCCCCCGGAAGGAGCAGCGATGGAAGTGAAGGTGGTTCTCAGCTCGGAAGAGATATTGAGAGGCCTCAAGCACTACCGCCGCATCGCCAAGCAGGACCTGCTGCTGGCCAGCGAGACCGAGAACCCGGAGGCGTTCATGCGCCACGCCGAGGCCAGGCGCGGCGTGTACAGCTACCTCTCGGAGATAGCCCAGACCAAGAGCCCGGCCGAGGTCGTGCAGGAGGCGCTCGACGCGTACCGGGAGCTGCCGTTCGTGACGGGCTCCAACGACGAGGCGCACACCGAGATCAAGGGGCGCGAGAACGCACTCGAGAACTTCTTCCTGATGATCGGGCTCGAGCCGAAGGTAAGGCGCGAGGTCCGCAGCCAGCGCAAGGCCATCCAACCGACGGGAGCCTGAAGCCGAGCGCGCCGCGAGCGCAGCGCCCGTCCTTAATGGGACGAGTCAGCCGCGCGCGAGCCGGGCCCCGGGCTCGCTGACGGGAGCCGAGCCGCCGCGCGCCGGGGGCGAAAGCGGCGGGCGGGGTGCGTGGTATGACCGTGCACGTGACGCTAGCTGAACTGGAGCGCCGGGCCGCGACCAAGGACCCGGCCCTCGGGGAACTGTCCGACAACTTGGTGTTCGGCGAGGGCAACGAGGACGCCCAGGTGGTGTTCGTCGGGGAGGCGCCCGGCGAGGACGAGGATCTCAGTGGCCGCCCCTTCGTGGGCCGCGCCGGTCAGCTACTCGACCGCATCCTCGAGTCCGTAGGGCTCTCCCGCGACGAGGTCTACATCACCAACATCGTGAAGTTCAGGCCTCCCGGCAACCGCAACCCGACCCCCGCCGAGATCGCCGTGAGCGAGCCGCTGCTGCTCGAGCAGCTGCGCGTGATCCGGCCGCAGATCATCGCGACCCTCGGCAACGTGCCGACGCAGTTCTTCCTGCCGGGCAGCGGCGGCATCACCCGGGTCCGCGGCACCTGGCACGACTGGCACGGCCTCAAAGTGCTGCCGCTGTTCCACCCCGCCTACCTGCTGCGCAACGCCAGCCGCGAACGCGGCGCGCCCAAGTGGCTGATGTGGCAGGACATGAAGCTGCTCAAGGCCGAGCTCGAGGCCCTGCCGCCCAAGCAAGCCAAGCTGGTCATCGACACCGCCGAGCAGGGAGCCCTCTTCTGAGAGCCCTGCTGCAGCGCGTCACGCGCGCCTCCGTGACAGTCGAGGGCGAGGTCGTCGGTGCCGTCGACAAGGGCTTCTTGATCCTGCTGGGCGTCGGGCCCGACGACGACGAGCGCGTGGCCGGGCGGTTGGCCGACAAGGTGCGCAAGCTGCGCGTCTTCCCCGACGACGCCGGCAAGCTCAACCTCTCGGTCGAGCAGGCGGGCGGCGGCTGCCTCGTCGTCAGCCAGTTCACGCTCTACGGCGACCTCAGAAGCGGCAACCGCCCTGGCTTCAGCCGCGCCGCGCCGCCCGAGCTGGCCGAGCGGCTCTACCTCAGCTTCGCGCGGTCCCTCGAGTCTTACGGCCTTCCGGTGCAGACCGGCCGCTTCGCCGCGCAGATGGCCGTCGAGCTGGTCAACGACGGGCCCATCACGCTGTGGCTCGACAGCGACGAGCTGTTCGGCTGAGCGGCGTCCGCCGCGGACGCGTGACCCGGAGGCCTATAGCGCCTGGAGGCCGGCCGCCGGCAGCGCCGAGGCGCCCTCGAACGCGTTGACCTCGTCGATGAAGCGGTTGAACAGGTAGCTCGCGTCGTGCGGCCCGGGGCTCGCCTCCGGGTGGTACTGCACGCTGAAGACCGGGTAGCGGGCGTGCGCCATGCCTTCGAGCGTGCCGTCGTTGAGGTTGACGTGTGTCGCCACGAACTGCCCGTGGGGGATCGAGTCGAGGTCGACGGCGTAGTTGTGGTTCTGGCTGGTGATCTCCACCTCGCCGGTCACCAGGTTCTTCACCGGCGTGTTGGCGCCGTGGTGGCCGTGCTTGAGCTTGAACGTCTTGCCGCCTACGGCGAGCCCCAGCAGCTGGTGCCCGAGGCAGATGCCGTACGTCGGCAGCAGGCCGAGCAGTTGCCAGACGGTGTCGTGGGCGTACTTGGGGCCGTCCGGGTCGCCTGGGCCGTTGGAGATCACGAGGCCGTACGGGTCGAGCGCCATGATCTGCGCCGGGGTGGTCTGGGCCGGCACCACGATCACCTCGGCGCCGGCCTGCTCGAGCTTGTAGACGATCGAGTGCTTGATGCCGAAGTCGATCACGGCCACGCGCGGGTTCTGCTTGAAGGTCGGCCGCGCGTACGGCAGCGGGGTCGTGACCTCGGGGGTCATGTCGCGGCCGTCGATGTCCTCGTGGTCGCGGGCCTCCTGCACCAGCTGCGCCTCCAGCTCGTCGTCGGTCTCGCCGTGGTAGATCACGCCCTTGACGACCCCGCCGGTCCTCAGGCGCCTGGTGAGGGCGCGCGTGTCGATGCCTTCGATGCCGACGATGCCGTGCTGCTCCATGAACGACTGCAGGTCCTGGTTGGCGCGGTGGTTGGAGGCCGTGCGGCTGAACTCGCGCACGATGAAGCCGCGGGCGTAAGGGCGGTTGGACTCCATGTCGTAGACGCTCACGCCGTAGTTGCCGATGTGAGGGTAGGTCATGGTCACGATCTGGCCGTGGTAGCTCGGATCGGTGAGGATCTCCTGGTAGCCGGTCATCGAGGTGTTGAAGACGATCTCGCCCACCGACTTGCCTCTCGCACCGAAGGCGTAGCCGTAGTAGACCGTGGAGTCCTCGAGCGCGAGCACCGCGCGGGGTTTGTTCAGTAGCGCCATCGAGCGCGCACTGTATCACGCGCGGACGCGCCTCCCCCACGTCGAAATACACGCTCCTGCATGTTGATGCACGGAGCCCCTTCCCGACCCACGCGGCGGGGTCTGAGGGCTCCGCTCGGTCGCGGTCGCCTCGCCAGTTCTCACCTTGAGCGCTGTTAGCCTTAGCAACCGGAGGCTGCATGGACACCCTTAGGTCGGGAGCCGAGAAGGCCACAGCCGGTGACGAGGCGAACGCGGCCCAAGGCGGCGGCTTGAGGATCGCGATGTTGAGCATCCACGGGCTCATCAGGGGCAGCGACCTCGAACTGGGCCGTGACGCCGACACCGGCGGCCAGACGAAGTACGTGGTCGAGCTGGCCAGCGCGCTCGGCGAGATGCCGGACGTGAAGCGCGTCGACCTGATCACCCGGCGCATCGACGACACCAGCCTGAGCGACTCCTACGCCAAGCCGCTCGAGCGGCTCTCGGAGCGGGCCAACCTGATCCGGATACCCGCCGGCGGCGACGACTACATCCGCAAGGAGATGCTCTGGCCGTACCTCGACGAGTTCGTCGAGGCGGTCGAGCGCTACTACCGCCAGGAGGGCTTCGTTCCCGACGTCGTGCACGGCCACTACGCCGACGCCGGCTACGTCGCGGCGAGGCTCGCCGAGAGGTGGGGCCGCCCACTGGTGTTCACGGGCCACTCGCTGGGGCGCAACAAGCGCAGGGTGCTGCGGGCCGACGGCATGTCGGGCGCCGAGATCGAAGAGCAGTACAACATCAGCCACCGTATCGACGTCGAAGAGGAGGTCCTGCGTCGCGCCGACCTGGTGATCGCCAGCACCAAGCAGGAGATGCGCAAGGGCTACGAGCTGTACGACGCCGCCGCCGACGCGAAGTTCACGGTGATCCCGCCCGGCGTCAACGTCGACACCTTCTACCCCTACTACTACGACCTCGACGAGGGCTTCGAGCCCGACGAGGACATCGTCAAGGCTCGGGTGCGCATGCGCCGGGAGATCGCCCGCTTCCTCCGCGAGCCGGAGAAGCCGTTGATCCTGGCGATCAGCCGCCCCGACCGCCGCAAGAACATCGACGGCTTGGTCAAGGCCTACGGCCAAGACAACGAGCTCAGGCACATCGCCAACCTCGCGGTGTTCGCCGGGGTGCGCAGCGACATCGAGTCGATGGATCAGAACGAGCGCGAGGTCCTCACCGGCATGCTGCTCGCGATGGACCGCTACGACCTCTACGGCCGCCTGGCCCTGCCGAAGAAGCACCAACCGGACACCGACATCCCCGTGCTCTACCGGCTCGTGGCCGCTCGCCGTGGCGTGTTCGTCAACACCGCGCTGGTCGAGAACTTCGGCATCACCCTCATCGAGGCGAGCTCGTCCGGGCTGCCGGTGGTGTCGACCGATCACGGCGGCCCGGCCGAGATCATCAGCACCTGCAAGTCGGGCGAGCTGATCGACGCCCGCGACACCGGTCAGATCCAAGCGGCGCTGAAGGGCATCCTGGTCGACCGCGAGAAGTGGGAACGCTACTCGGAGAACGGCATCGCCGGCGTGCGCGAGCACTACTCGTGGTCGGCGCACGGGCGCAGGTACCTGGAGGCCGTCAAGGCCCTGACCCCCGTGCAGCGCGCCGAGGGTCGCTGAGCCCGCCGTGCCGGGCCCGTACGCGCGCCTCAGGGCGCTCCGCCGCCTGCTGGTCAGCGACGTCGACGGCACCCTGCTCGACGGCGGCAAGGCCGGTCGCGGCTGCGCCGCCCTCGGCGAGCGCTTGCAGCGCGTCCAGGCCGGCCTGGTGCTGGCAACCGGCCGCGACCTCGCGCTCACCCTCGAGGCCGTCGACGAGCTCGAGTCGGCCGGGTTGCCGCGCCCCGAGGCGCTGATCTGCTCGGTCGGCAGCGAGCTCTACCTGGGTGAGGAC
>CAZQVC010000002.1:26359-33492 GCA_964596625.1 uncultured bacterium
GCGCCCCGAGGCGCTGATCTGCTCGGTCGGCAGCGAGCTCTACCTGGGTGAGGACAACACCCCGGACGAGTCGTGGGCCAAGCACATCGGCGAAGGTTGGGACCGCGCCGCGGTGGTCGCCGCCCTCGACGCGGTTGAGGGCCTCACCCCGCAGGGCGAGGACGCACAGAAGGCCTACAAGGTCAGCTACTTCTTCGAGGCAGGCCCAGACCGCGGTCGGGGCTCCGACGGCGCCAGGTCCGCGACCGGCGCGGCCGACGCCGCGCAGAGCGGCGAGCGGGTAACGGCGGCGGCAGCGAGCGCGCTCTCGGCAGCCGGCCTGCGAGCGAGGCTCATCGCCTCGGCCGGCCGCTTCCTCGACGTGCTGCCGGAACGGGCCTCGAAGGGCGCGGCGACGAGCTGGCTGCTCTCCCTCGCGGCCTTCGACCCTCGCGGGGTGATCGTGGCCGGCGACTCCGGCAACGACCGCGAGCTGCTGCTCACCGAGCACTCCGGGCAGCCGCTGGCCGCGGTGATCGTCGGCAACCACGAGCCGGAGCTCGCCGACCTCGCCGCTCACCCCAACGTCTACGTGGCGAAAGGCGTCGTCTGCGCTGGCGTGCTAGAGGGCCTGGCGGCTCACGGCTGGTGAGGCTCCCGGCCCGTCGAGCGCGCGGCGCGCTCGCGTAAGGCCGCGTCGGCGCGCGCCAGCTCCCGCTGGTCGTTGACCGCCAGGACCTCGGTCTCGTCCTCGACCTCGATCGCCCGCACGGGACGCCCGGCGCGCAGGTACAGCTCGAGCAGCTCGGTGATGTAGTACTCGCCCGCGGCGTTGTCGTCGCTCAGCTGCCTCGTCAGCTCGAACACGTCGCTGTCGAAGGCGTAGATGCCGGGGTTGATCTCCCTTATCGCCAGCTGCTCGGCCGTCGCGTCCTTCTGCTCCACAACGCCCAGGACTTCGCCGCTCGCGTCGCGCAGCACGCGCCCGAGGCCCTCCGGATCGGCGACCTCGCAGGTGATCAGGCTCATGCCCTCTCGCCCGCTCTGCGCCTCGACCAGCGCCGCGACCGTCTCCGAGGTCACCAACGGGCCGTCGCCGTTGAGCACGACCACGCAGCCGCGCTCCCCGCGCAACGCCCCCTCCGCCTGCAGCAGCGCGTGCCCCGTGCCGAGCAGCTCCCGCTGCCAGACGAACTCCACCTCGCCGCGACGGCGGCGTTCGGCGAACCGCTCCTCGACCAGCTCGCCGCCGTGACCGATCACCACCACGGTCTTGCGCGGCACCAGCGGCTCGACGGCCCGCAGCACGTGCTCCAGCAGCGGCGCGCCGCCGGCCTCGTGCAACACCTTGGGCAGCTCCGAGCGCATCCTCGTGCCCTTGCCCGCCGCCAGGATCACCGCGCTGAACCGGGATCGCTGCCGCTCGTCGCTCATCGGCGCGGCTCGCCGGCCGCCCGGCGGGCGACAGGGACCTCGCCCTGCTGCTTGCTGCCGCTGGTGTACATCAGGTAGCCGGCGACGAGGACGAGCGGGATGCTGGCTAGCTGCGTGTAGGTGAACAGGCCGACGCCGGCCTGCTCGTTCAGGTAGACCTGCCACGGCAGTGGGTTGTCCCTGAACGGCTCCTCCAGGACGCTCCTGAGGATCGAGTACCAGAACACGAAGAGCCAGAAGACGTAGCCGGGGTTCGGCACGAAGTGACGCTCCCGCAGCCCGCGCTGCTTGCCCTTGCTCGGACGCGGCTGCGGCGGGGCCTTCGTCGTGCGCTGACCCGCCCCGCCGCCCTTGGCGGCGCCGGCCCCGGCAGCCGCGTTCGCGCCGGAGGCGGAGGCGCGCTCGGTCGGAGGCGCGACGCCGGCGGCGGCCATCGCGCTCAGCGAGGCGGCCGTCTGTCGCCTCAGCGCGACGGCGATGATCACCAGGAGGATCACGCCGACGATCACGCCGTAGAACTGCGTGAAGTGGACGACGCAAGGCTCGCCGGCCGGCACCTGGAGGCAGGCCGGTGGGGCGTACTGCCACAGCGTGTCGCCGAAGACGAAGCGCCCGACGGCGCCGAACGTCTCGGTGCCCGGCTCGGGCCAGGTGAAGCCGATGCCGAGGTTCGTGAGGCGGCCGCCGGTGTCGGTGCCGTTCATGATGTTGCCGATGCGCCCACCGATGATGCCAAGGGCGCCGACGGGCGTGAGGACGTCGAGGTAGGCCCACATGTCGAGCCCGTGCCTGCGGCAGTAGAGCCACATCGCGAACATCACGCCGATGACGCCGCCGTGGATGCTGATGCCGCCCTGCCAGACCTTGAACGCGTCGATGGGGTTGCCCCCGGGGCCGAAGAAGGCGGAGGGGCTGGTCAGCACGTAGACCAGGCGGGCGCCGACGACGCCGGCTATGACCAGCCACAGCGCCATGTCGAGCAGCTTCTCGGGGTCGAGACCGCGCTTCTCCGCCAGGCGCAGCGCCCAGATCGCGCCGACGAGCACGCCGGCCGCGATCAGCAGGCCGTACCACCTCACGGCCAACGGGCCGATCTGCACGAAGATGGGATCCATCGCTAGCTCCTCGTTCCGTTCCTACGTAAGTGTCGCCACGGTACCCGGCTGGCGCCCAAGACCGGTGGGGCGGCGGCGACACCAATGACTACCATGCCGCCGAGCCGGGCCGACCGACACGCTCAGCCGCCGAAGAAGCGCGGGAAGACGACGACGCCGATGACCACCATGATGATGAGCTTGGCCACGGTGCCGCCGAAGGTGCCGACCAGCGCCCCGACCCCGGAGCGCACCGCCTCGCGCGGCTCACGCCCGACCAGCAGCTCGGCCACGACGGCGCCGAGGAGCGCGCCGATGAGGAAGCCGAACGGCGGCAGCACGAAGAGCCCGACGAACGAGCCGATCACCCCGCCCCAGGTTCCGGCCCGACCGGCGCCGTAGACCTTGGAACCGAGGTACGTGCCAGCCACGTCGACGAGCTGCGAGAGGACGGTGAGCACGCCGACGTAGATGAGCGGCTCGGCCCCGAACCGGGAGAAGCCCATCACCCAGGCGCCGAGCACCGCGCCGAGCAAGGCGATCGGCGTGCCCGGCAGCACCGGCACGACCACGCCGACGAAGGCGACGAGGTAGGACACGAGGAAGATCGCGAACGCCAGGACGTCGATCATCTAGCTCGGCTCACCTTCGCCACCAAGCGCAAACCCGAGGTCGCGGTTCAGTCGTGCCAGGCGTTCGGCGCGTTGGACTCCTCGCCGCGGATCACGTCGACGGCGTGCGGCAGCGTCTCGATGAGCGCGGCTAGCGACTCCGAGGCGCCCGCCGGGCTGCCAGGCAGGTTGACGATGAGCGTGCTGCGCCTCACGCCGGCCACGCCGCGGGAGAGCGCGGCGTGCTTGTTCTTGGCGACGCCGGCGGCTCGCATGAGCTCGGCCAGGCCCGGCACCCGACGCTCGATGACCTCCTCGGTGGCTTCCGGCGTGCGGTCCTTGCGGGACAGGCCGGTGCCGCCGGTGGTCAACACGAGGTCGACGCCGTCGGCGTCGCACCACAGGCGCAGCTTCGCGCGGATCAGCGCCTGTTCGTCAGGCACGACCTGGTAGTCGACCTCCACGAACGGCCCGTTCTTCAGCACCTGCCTGATGGCCTGCGCCGAGCGATCCTCCCGCTCGCCCGCAGCACCCTTGTCCGAGACCGTGAGGATGGCGGTTCTCACCATGCCGGCACTCTACCGGCTGACCGAGCGCGGCGCACGCGATGTCGGCCACAGCGACCGTGAGCGCGGTAACCTGACGAGATTTCGTGACGGCGCCGGCGGCCGACGCCCGCGCCGCGGAGGTAAGCGTTGAAGATCCATGAGTACCAGGCAAAGGAGCTGTTCGCCCGCTACGGCATCGCCGTGCCGCTAGGCAAGGTGGCGCACAGCGTCGAGGAGGCGGTGGCGGCCGTCAGGCCGATCGTCGAACAGAGCGGCAACCCGGTGGTGGTGCTGAAGTCGCAGATCCACGCCGGCGGGCGCGGCAAGGGCCGCTTCAAGGAGCATCCCGACCTGGGCGGCGTGAACGTCGTCACGGCCGGCCTCGACGGCGGCGTCGAAGCCGCCGAGCGGCGCGTGAGGGAGCTCGCCGGCCAGATGCTCGGCTCGACCCTCGTCACCGTGCAGACCGGGCCGGAAGGCAAGCAGGTCAACCGGCTGTACGTCGAGCAGGGCATCGACATCGAGCGCGAGCTCTACCTGTCGATCGTCCTCGACCGCAGCGCGTCGCGCAACGTCGTCATGGCCTCCACTGAGGGCGGCATGGAGATCGAGCAGGTCGCCGAGGAGCAGCCCGAGAAGATCCTGCGGCAGCTGATCGACCCGGCCATCGGCCTGGCCGACTTCCAGGCCAGGGCCATCGCCTTCGGTCTCGGCCTCAGCGGCCAGGCCCACCGCAACGCGACGCGCTTCATCAAGGCCTTGGCCGACGCCGCCGTCGACCTCGACACCGACATGGTCGAGATCAACCCGCTGGTGGTGGCAAGGAGCGGTGAGGTGATGGCCCTCGACGGCAAGGTCAGCTTCGACGGCAACGCGCTGTTCAGGCACCCCGACGTCGTCGAGATGCGCGACCTGAGCGAGGAGAACTCCGCCGAGGTCGAGGCCAGCGAGTACGGCCTGAGCTTCATCAAGCTCGACGGCAACATCGGCTGCCTGGTCAACGGGGCCGGCCTCGCCATGGCCACGATGGACACGATCAAGCAGGTCGGCGGCGAGCCTGCCAACTTCCTCGACGTGGGCGGCGGCGCCTCGGAGGAGAACGTCACGGCCGCGTTCAAGATCATCACGCGCGATCCCAACGTCAAGGGCATCTTCGTCAACATCTTCGGCGGCATCATGCGCGGCGACACGATCGCCAACGGCATCGTCAGCGCGGTCAAGCAGGTCGGCCTCGAGGTGCCGCTCGTGGTGCGCCTCGAAGGCACCAACTGGCAGAAGGGCAAGAAGATCATCGACGAGTCGGGCCTCAACGTCGTCAGCGCCTCCGACATGCGCGACGGCGCCAGGAAGATCGTCGAGCTGGCCGGAGGTGCGGCGTGAGCATCCTGATAGGACGCGACACCAGGCTGCTGGTCCAGGGGCTCGGCGACGCCGGCAAGTTCCACACCGACAAGGCCATCGCCTACGGCACCGAGGTCGTCGGCGCCGTGCGGCCGGGCAAGGGCGGGCAGTCCGTCAGCTTCGAGGGCGAGACCGACCACAGCGGCGTCCCCGGCCGACCCGACAGCTACAGCGTCGAGGTGCCCAGCTTCGACACGGTGAAGGAGGCGGTCGACGCGACCGGCGCCAACGCCACGGTGGTCTACGTGCCGCCGCCGTTCGCGGCCGACGCGATCATGGAGGCCGCACACGCCGGCATCGAGCTGATCGTCGCGATCACCGAGGGCATCCCGATCATGGACATGGTGCGCGTCAAGCGCTACCTGGAGGGCCGCGGCTCCCGGCTCATCGGACCCAACTGCCCCGGCCTCACCGTCCCTGGGGAGTGCAAGATCGGCATCATGCCGGGCTACATCCACCAGGCGGGCAAGGCCGGCGTGGTCAGCCGCTCCGGCACGCTCACCTACGAGGGCGTCAAGCAGCTGAGCGACAACGGCCTCGGCCAGACCTGCGCAGTTGGCATCGGCGGCGACCCCGTCAACGGCACCAGCTTCATCGACGTCCTCGAGCTGTTCAACGAGGACGACGCCACCGAGGCCGTGCTGATGATCGGCGAGATCGGCGGGTCGGCCGAGGAGGAGGCCGCCGAGTGGATCAAGGCCAACATGCGCAAGCCGGTGGCGGCCTTCATCGCCGGCACCACGGCCCCTCCAGGCAAGCGCATGGGGCACGCCGGCGCTATCATCTCGGGCGGCAAGGGCACGGCAGACGAGAAGATCGCCGCCCTCGAGAAGGCCGGCGTGGTCGTGGCGCAGACCCCGTCCGACCTCGGCGCCGCGGTGCTCGAGGCGATCGACCGCTGGCGCTAACGCCTCGCAGGGCGCCCCCGGGCCTGAACGGAGCGTGAGCAGCGAGCAGGGCGGGCGAGCGCGGCCTTACCGCGGCCGCTTCGCCCCCTCCCCGAGCGGCTGGCTGCACCTCGGCAACGCGCGCACGGCGCTGGTGGCCTGGGCCCGAGCACGCCTGGCGGGCGGCGCGTTCGTCATGCGCGTCGAGGACCTCGACGCGCCGCGCACCAGGCCCGAGGCCGTGCTGGGGAACCTGAGCGAGCTCCGCTGGCTCGGCCTCGACTGGGACGAGGGGCCTGACGTCGGTGGTCCGGTCGGCCCTTACCGGCAGAGCGAGCGGCTCGAGCTGTACGAGGCCGCGTTGGACCGCCTGCGCGCGGGCGGTCACCTCCTGCGGTCGTACCTCTCCCGCCGCGAAGTGGCCGAGATCGCGGCCGCAACGTCTGCCGCGAGCCCGGCGGAGGGCGGGGCCGCGAGCGGCGTCGGCGTCGACGACGCCGGCGAGGGTCCGGGCGAGGGCGCCGGGGCGCTCTACGGCGCGGCGCACCGGGCGCGTGACGCCGTACTGGCCGCGGAACGTCAAGCCGCCGGCCGGCCGGCCACCACGCGCTTCACGGTCCCAGAAGAGCCCGTCTCGTTCGTCGACGCGCTGCGGGGCCGAGTCGAGCTGTCGCCCACCGACCAGCTCGGCGACTTCGTCGTACGCCGCGCCGACGGCCTCATCGCCTACCAGCTGGCCACGGTGGTCGACGACGGGGCGATGAGCGTAAGCGAGGTGGTGCGCGGAGCCGACCTCCTGGTCAGCACCGGCGCCCAGCTGCTGCTCTACCGCGCCCTCGGCCTTCGTGCGCCGTCGTTCGCCCACGTGGGCCTGCTGCTGGACCAGCACGGGCAGAAGCTCGCCAAGCGCCACGGGGCGCTGGCGCTGCGGGAGCTCGAGCTGGCCGGCGTCCGGCCGGAGCGGGTCGTCGGCCTGCTGGCTCACACGCTGGGCTGGCTGAGCGAACCGCGCGAGCTCACGGCCGGCGAGCTGCTCGCGCTGCTGCAAGACGGGGGCGGCGAAACCCGGTCGCGGGACGTCGCCTTGAGCGAGGCCGAGCTGGCCTGGCTTCTGCCGTGAGACCGCGAGCCGACGTATCCTTGGCGGCAACCATGACCAGCGCAACAGCCTCTGACCCT
>CAZQVC010000002.1:33592-35705 GCA_964596625.1 uncultured bacterium
GCGAGCCGACGTATCCTTGGCGGCAACCATGACCAGCGCAACAGCCTCTGACCCTCACACGCTCCCCGACTTCCCGCTTCCCGACCGGCGCGGCCGCTTCGGGCGCTTCGGGGGGCGCTACGTGCCCGAGACCCTGATACCCGCGCTCGACCAGCTGACCGAGAGCTACCTGGCAGCCAAGGCCGACCCGGACTTCGTGAGCGAGTACCACACGGCGCTCAAGGAGCACGTCGGCCGCCCTTCCCCGCTCTACCGGGCCGACAACCTGAGCAGGCACTACGGCGGCGCGAGCATCTACCTCAAGCGCGAGGACCTCAACCACACGGGCGCCCACAAGATCAACAACACCATCGGCCAGGCGCTGCTGGCCAAGCGGATGGGCGCCAGGCGGGTGATAGCCGAGACGGGCGCCGGGCAGCACGGCGTGGCGACGGCGACGGCCGCGGCGCTGCACGGGCTGGACTGCGTGGTCTACATGGGCGAGGAGGACGTGCGGCGCCAGGCGCTCAACGTCTACCGCATGGAGCTCCTCGGCGCCGAGGTGGTGAGCGTCTCGAGCGGCACCAAGACGCTCAAGGACGCCACCAACGAGGCCATCCGCGACTGGGTGACCAACGTGCGCGACACGTACTACATCATCGGCTCGGTGGTCGGCCCTCACCCCTACCCCATGCTGGTGCGCGACCTGCAGAGCGTGATCGGCTACGAGACCATGCGCCAGCTCGAGGCGGCGGTCGGCCGCGAGGTGCCCGACGTGGTGATCGCCTGCGTCGGCGGCGGCTCCAACGCGATCGGGCTCTTCGCCCCCTTCGCCTACCTGCCGGCGGAGCGGCGGCCGCGCCTGGTGGGCGTCGAGGCCGCCGGCCACGGCCTTGACAGCGGCGCTCACGCCGCGAGCATCTCGACCGGCAAGGTGGGTGTGCTGCACGGCTCGCTGATGTACCTGCTGTCGGACGACGGCGGTCAGATCTCGCCGCCGCACTCGATCTCGGCCGGGCTCGACTACCCCGGCGTCGGTCCCGAGCACAGCTACTACGCCGAACAGGGCATAGCCGAGTACGTCGGCGCCACCGACGAGGAGGCGCTGGAGGCGTTCGAGCTGCTCGCGCGCCTCGAGGGCATCGTCCCGGCGTTGGAGAGCTCGCACGCGCTGGCTCACGTCGGCAAGGTCGCGCCGACGCTGAGCCGCGACGAGGTGATCGTCGTCAACCTCTCGGGCCGGGGCGACAAGGACGTCGCCGAGGTGAGCCGCTTGCGCGCCGGCGCAGGTCGCCAGCAGGGGGCCGCGCAGGCGTCTGCCGCCGCAGCGCAGGTCGAGGCGGCGGCTGGAGAGGCGCGATGAGCGGGCGCGTCGAGGCGGCCTTCGACGCCGCCCGCGAGGAGGGGCGCGCCGCGTTCGTCGGCTACCTCACCGCCGGCTTCCCCGACGAGCGCCGGTTCATCGACGCCGCGACCGAGCTCCTCGAGCACGCCGACGTGCTCGAGGTCGGCCTGCCGTTCTCCGACCCCCTGGGCGACGGGCCGGTCATCCAGCGCGCCGGTGAGCAGGCGCTGCGCGGAGGGATGGACGGCCGGCGCACCATCGAGCTGGTCGCCGAGCTGCGCCGCGCCAGCGACAAGGCCCTGGTGGTGATGACCTACTACAACCCGATCTACTGCTATCCGGGCGGCGAGGCCGCCTTCGTGGCCGACCTCGCCGAGGCCGGCGGCGACGGGATGATCCTCCCGGACCTGCCGCCGGACGAGGGCGCCTCGCTCATCGACGAGGCACGCCGGGCCGGCCTCGACACGGTGTTCCTGGCGGCCCCGACCTCGACCGACGAGCGGCTCGAGCTGGTGGCGCGGGCCAGCACCGGCTTCGTCTACGCGGTCAGCGTCACCGGCGTCACCGGCGCTCGCGACAGCCTGCCGGACGACGTCGCCCAGCTCGTGACGCGCACCAAGCGAGCCGGAGCCCGCAACGTCGCCGTCGGCTTCGGGGTGGCCAACCGCGAAACGGCCAACCGCGTCGCGCGCGTGGCCGACGGGGTCGTGGTGGGCTCGGCGTTGGTCAGCACCCTGGCGGACGGTCGTCCGCTAGGCCCGCTGGCGCGGGAGCTCGCGGAGGGCTGCC
>CAZQVC010000002.1:35805-47793 GCA_964596625.1 uncultured bacterium
GTCGGGCGCTCAGTCGTTGTGGACGTGCACCTCGGAGCCGACCAGGGCGAACAGCTCGTAGCCGACGAGCAGGTCGGCCGGCTCCTCCACCGGCATCTCCTGACTGACCACGCGCACGACCAGCGGGTCGCCGCCCACCGGCGGCGCCAGGACCAGCAGCGAGCCGATCGGGTGAAGGCGGGTCTTGACCTCGTAGCCGCGCAGCTCCCCGCTGGCGCCGACGCGGAACATCCCGTCGGGCAGCGTGAGCAGCTCGAGTTGCACGTGCGCGACGCCGGAACCGATCATGCCGATCGCCTCGGCGCCGGCCCGCGAGAGGTCGATGATGCGGCCGGGCTTGAACGGACCGCGGTCGTTGATGCGCACCACGACCGAGCGGCCGTTCTCGAGGTTGTGGACCCGCACGAGCGTGTTGAACGGCAGCTCCTTGTGAGCCGCGGTGAGCTGGCTGGGGTCGAAGACCTCACCGTTTGCGGTGTGCCGCCCGGCGAAGCCGGGCCCGTACCACGAGGCCATGCCGGACTCGCTCCTGAGCGTGGTGGTCGCGGCGGCGACGGTTCGGGGAGCGGCAGCGCCAGAGCCTCGCGAATCGGCCCTGACGGCCGCCGGCGCACAGGACGCCAGCAGCGCGGCGGTGAGCGCGAGCAGCCCGAGCGAGCTGGCTGCCGACCGGCTGCGATGAAAGACGGAGCGCGCGAGCATTGGACATGCTACGCGCGCTCAGGCTCAGCTTGATGTGAAAGGTTACGGGCGTTAGGCCCAGGTCCTCCTGGCGAGTTCCTTCTGGCACAGCACGAACGCCTCGTAGTGCTCGATCTCCGCGGAGCCGTCGGTGATGGCCAGTTCGCACTTGGAGATGATCTCGCTCAGCTCTTCGTTGCTGTAGTAGCGGATGGTTTCTGATAACGCTCGCTCTTGCACCACTTCTTGCCTCGTTTCTGGGAGCGATTCCCGCCTTCTGAGCGTGAAAGTAGCAGCGGGCGTCTTACAGAACTCTCACAGGTCTCATGAGCCGCCGGCGCGCTCGCCGAGCGATATCGTGGCGACGTGATCGACACGCACTGCCACCTCACCAGCCTGGCGCTCCCGGTGGGCGAGGCCATCGCCGGCCTGGCGGCGGTGGTGACGGTCGGCACCAGCGTCGAGGACGGCCGCGCCGCCGTGGCCCTCACGCGCCGCTGGCCCACCGTGTGGGCCGCCGTCGGCGTCCACCCGAACGAGGCTTCCGCCGCCGGCGACGAAGGCACCAGAGCCGCCATCGAGGAGCTCGCCAGGGACGAGAAGGTCGTCGCCCTCGGGGAGACGGGGTTCGACACCCACTGGGACCGCGAGACGCTGGCCTCGCAGGGGGCGGCTTTCGACTGGCACGCCGAGCTCGCGGCGGCGCTCGGCAAGCCGCTGGTGCTCCACGTGCGCGACGCCCAAGGCAGCGACGGGGCGTCGCGAGCCGCGGAGCGCGCCATCGTCCGCGCCGGCCACCCGCAGGGCGTGCTGCACTGCTGCAACGGCGACACCAGGCTGATCGACGCGGCCCTCGAGTTGGGCTGGCACGTCTCGTTCGCCGGCAACCTCACGTACAAGAACGCCGAGCTGCTGCGCCGAGCCGCCACCGCCGTGCCCTTCGACCGGCTCCTGGTGGAGACGGACAGCCCCTACTTAGCGCCGCTGCCGCACCGCGGCAAGCGCAACCAGCCGACCTACGTGGCGCACACCGCCCGGTTCCTGGCCGAGCTGCGCGGCGTCGGCGAAGCCGAGATGGAGCGCCTGCTCGACGGCAACGCGCGGCGCCTGTTCGCGTTGGGAGAAGACGATGACTGACGAACGAGACGGAGCCGAAGCCGTGGCCAGCGACGCCACCGCGGCCGAAGGGTTCAGGGACGAGGTCCACGCCATCGAACGCGTCGGGGAGGACGGCACGCCACAGGCGCGGCTCTACTTCGAGCGGGTGGGGCCCAGGGAGGCCTCGACCGTCTACTTCCTGCACGGCGGCCCCGGTTACAACGCCAGCTCGTTCCGCGAGCTCGTGGGCGAGGAGCTGGAAGCCTACGACGTCATCTACGCCGACGCCAGGGGCGGCGGACGCAGCCCCGGCGTCCTGGGCAGCGACGTCGACGTGCTGGCGGGCGACGTCGCCGCGGTGCTCGGCGAGCTCGAGGTCGACAGCGCGGTGCTGCTGGCGCACGGCTTCGGCGCGCTGGTGGCCGCTCAGGTGGCCGCGGACAACCCGCAGCTGGTGAGGCGCCTGGTGCTGGTCAACCCCTGGATCTCCATGCCCCGCCTCGCGCTCGATCTCAACCGCGCGGCGCGGCGCCTGGCGGGCGCGCCGGAGGGGAGCCAGGAGAGCGGCGAAGGAGCCGCCGCCGACCCGAGTGACGAGGCCGATGAGGGCCAGCTCGACGACCCGCAGTCGCTGGTCGACGAGGCGTTCACGCTGGTCAACCCCAAGGTGCTCTTCGACAGCCTGCAGTTCCGGTCGCCGGCCGCCCGCCTGCGGCTCGAGCACGTCGACGCCGTCGCGCTCTCCGGCGACCTGCCTGACGAGGTCGACCAGGGCGTCTGGCGGGAGGAGCGCCTCGCCGCGCTGCGTAGCGCGGCCAACGCCGGCGTCGAGGTGGTCGTCCTCAGCGGCGCCCACGACGGCACCAGCTACCCGGCGCAGGCGGAGCTCGTGCTCGAAGGCACGCCCAACGCGCTGTTCAGCCTGCTCGACGGCGCCCACTACCCCTGGATCGACGACGACGAGTCGTTCGCCGCCGTCCTGCACCAGGCTCTCGCCTAGCCCGCCCGCACCCGGGCGGTTTCGCCGGGCTGTCGCTCCCGGCTTCGCCGCATCCTGCCGAGCCGCTTCCTGCCGAGAAGAGCCGGATGATCGCCGACAACGGCGTCCAGGAGGGCGCAGTCGCCGTGGTAGACTCCGGCGGTGCTACGTCCGGACCTGCGCTTCGACACGCTGGCGGAGGTCACTCCAGCCGTGCTCGAGTCGCTCGGTGTGACCTCGGTCCTGGTCGACCTCGACGACACCCTGATAGCGTCCGACAGCGACACGCCGGCCGAGGGCGCGCTGGCGTGGCTGAACGCGCTGCGCGGCGCGGGGATCGCGGTCGTGATCCTCTCGAACGGTCAGCGCGACCGCGTGGCGCGGCTCGCCGAGCAGGCCGGCGTGCCGGGCATGGCACTGGCGGGCAAGCCGTTCAGCTGGGCGTTCAAGCGCGCGCTGCGCCACTTCGACAACGCCGACCCCAAGCGGACGGTGATGGTCGGCGACCAGCTCTTCACCGACGTCATGGGCGCCAAGCGCGCCGGGCTGATGACGATCCTGATACGTCCGTTGAGCCGGGGTAAGCTTCCTCATACCAGGATCGCCCGGCATCTTGAAAGAATGTTGCTGGAGGATTCCTGAGTGGCGGTACTATCGATCGGCGACAAGAGGCTGGGGGCGGTGCTGCTCGAACGCGGTTACGTGACCGACGACGCGTTGCAGCAGGCCATCGCCCGTCACGCCGAGGTCGGCGGCCGCCTTGCCGACATCCTCACCAACCTCGGGGTCATCTCCGAACAGCGGATCGCGCGTGCGGTCGAGGAGTCGATCGGCATCCCGCTGGTCAACCTCCCCCGCGTCGACATCATGGCCGACGCCTTGGCCAAGGTGCGCGGCGAGCTGGCCTCCGAGCTCCTCGCCATGCCGTTCGCGATCGACGGTGACCGTTTGCGCGTGGCCTTCGTCGACCCGCTCGACGCCTTGGCCATCGAGGAGATCGAAGACGCCTCCGGCTGCCTGGTGGAGCCGTATCAGGCTCTCCACAAGGAGCTGCAGTGGGCGCTGGCCACGTACTACCCGGAGCTGGGCCTCGAGCCGCCCGTCGACGTCGAGGTCGACATCAGCCAGCGGCTCGGCAACCTCGCCGTCGCCAACGGGCTGATCACCGACGCCCAACTCAACGACGCCATCGCCGAGCAGCAGAAGACCGGCGGCCTGCTCGGCCGCATCCTGGTGCAGAGCGGAGCGCTCGACGAGGAGCAGCTGGCGCGCCTGCTGGCGCAGCAGATGGACATCGAGTTCCTCGCCAGCCTCGAGGACGAGAAGGTCGACGACCGCCTGGCCTCGAACCTCCTGCGCCTCGACGCGGTGCAGTTCAGCGCCGTGCCGTACCGCATGGAGGACGACACGCTGGTGGTCGCCATCGCCGACCCCCGGCGCATGCCCGACATCGAGGCCATCGTCCAGCGGCCGGTGCGGTTCGTCGCCGCGCCGGAGAGCGAGGTGCTCAAGCGCATCGACCGGCTCTACGCCAACGACCAGGGCCGGCTCGGCGAGACGCTCTTGCAGAGCCGCCGCCTGAAGCGCGAGCAGCTGCGCCGAGCGCTCGAGGAGCAGATCAAGCTGGGCAGCGTCAAGCCGCTCGGCGAGATCCTCGTCGACCTCGGCTACGTCACCCAGGGCGACGTCGACGAGGCGCTGAACAAGCAGCGCGCGGGCGGCGGGCGCCTGGAGGACACGCTGGTCCAGTCGGGCAAGATCAGCCCCGACATGCTGGCGCGCAGCCTGGCCATGCAGCTCGGCTTCGACTTCATCGAGGAGAACGTCAAGATCGACCCGTACGCGGTCAGCCTGGTGCCGGAGGCCACGGCCCGGCGCTACAGCGCGATGCCGGTGCGCCTGGAGGGCAACACGCTGGTCGTGGCCATGAAGGACCCGCGCCACGTCTTCGCGCTCGACGACATCCAGCTCATCACCGGGCGCGAGATCCGTCCGGCGGTAGCCACCGAAGAGAGCCTCACGCGGCTGCTCAACCGCTTCTACCGCGAGGGCGCGGACATGGACGAGCTGGCCCGCGCCGTGGTGGAGGAGGTGGGCGGCGCCACCGCCCAGGAGGAGGAAGACACCAGCGCCATCGACGACAACGCGCTGGTGAAGGTCGTCAACAACATCATCCGCGAAGCGATCATCAACGACATCTCCGACATCCACATCGAGCCGCGCCCCGAGCGCGTGGTCGTGCGGGTGCGCAAGGACGGCAGCCTGCGCGAGTACATGACGATGCCGAAGCTCACCGCGCCGGCGCTGTCCTCTCGCATCAAGATCATGGGCGGGCTGAACATCGCCGAGCGGCGCCTGCCGCAGGACGGCCGGGTGCGCTTCCGCGACCGCAACGTCGAGGTCGACCTGCGCCTCTCCACCCTGCCGACGGTGTACGGCGAGAAGTCGGTGATGCGCATCCTGAAGAAGGCGACCGACATCCCCGAGATCGAGTCGCTCGGCTTCGCGGACTACAACTTCCAGTCCTTCTCCGACGTGATCAAGAAGCCGTACGGCATGTTCCTGATCACCGGCCCCACGGGCTCGGGCAAGTCGTTCACGACCTTCTCGGTGCTCAAGCGCATCGCCACCCCTGACGTCAACGTCACGACCATCGAAGACCCGGTCGAGTACGAGATCCCCGGCATCAACCAGACGCAGGTGAACATGAAGGCCGGCCTCGACTTCGCCAGGGCGCTGCGCTCCTTCCTGCGCCAGGACCCCGACATCATCATGGTCGGTGAGATCCGCGACCACGAGACCGCCAAGATCTCGATGGAGGCCGCGCTCACCGGTCACCTCCTGATCGCCACCCTGCACACCAACGACGCCGCCGGCGCGGTGGTGCGCCTCACCGAGATGGGCATCGAGCCGTTCAACGTCTCGGCCTCCCTGCTCGGCGTGCTGGCCCAGCGGCTCGTGCGCAAGGTGTGCCAGGACTGCAAGGTCGCCTCGGTCCCGGAGCCCGACGTGCTCCGGCGCCTCGGCATGACCGACGCCGAGATCAAGGACAAGGTGCTGTACCGCGGCGTCGGTTGTGAGAAATGCGGCGGCAGCGGCTACAACGGCCGCTACGCTATCCACGAGCTGCTCGTGGTCGACGACGAGCTGGAGAAGGCGATCGTCAAGGAGGCCTCGGCCTTCGAGCTGCGCGAGATCGCCATCGAGAGAGGCATGAAGACCCTGCGCGAGGACGGCATCCACAAGGCGTTGCAAGGCATCACCACGCTCGAAGAGGTGTTGGCCCGCACCGCGGAGTGAGCCGAGGCCAGCGGCGTGAACCTTCCCCTGACTCCGTCAGGCTGCCGTAAGAGGCGGTTGGCTAGGGTGGGCGCCAACGAGAGGAAGCACAGACCAGATGGCTGACCAGATCCGTTCAACGCAGATCCAAGCCGACATCGTCGATCTCTTGAAGATCGCGATCGAGCGCAAGGCCTCCGACCTCCTGCTCACCGTGGGCCTCGCCCCGATGCTGCGCATCAACGGCGAGTGGCGCCCCACCGAGCACGAGGTCATGACGCCCACCATGACGCGGCGGCTGATGTACGCCCTGATGGACGAGAAGAAGCAGCGGAACTTCGAGGAGCGCAAGGACCTCGACTTCTCCTTCAGCCTCTCGGGCCACGGGCGCTTCCGCGTCAACGCGTTCGTGCAGCGCGGCAGCGTCGGCGGCGTCATGCGCACGATCTCCGAGGAGGTCCTCACCTTCGCCGACCTCGGCCTGCCGGACGAGGTCGCGAACATCGCGCGTCTCCCCCGCGGCCTGGTGCTGGTGACCGGTCCCACCGGCTCCGGCAAGTCGACCACGTTGGCGACGATGATCGACCTGATCAACACGGAGTACGCCAAGCACATCGTGACGGTCGAGGACCCCATCGAGTTCTTCCACCGCCACAAGTCCTCGATCATCAACCAGCGCGAGGTCGGCGAGGACACCATGAACTTCAACGCCGCCCTGCGCAGCGTGCTGCGCCAGGCGCCAGACGTGATCCTGGTCGGTGAGATGCGCGACTTCGAGACCATCGGAGCGGCCGTCACCGCCGCCGAGACCGGTCACCTGGTGCTCGCCACCCTGCACACCAACTCCGCGGCGGAGGCCGTCGACCGCATCATCGACGTCTTCCCCGACGCGCAGCAGGAGCAGGTCAGGGTGCAGCTCGCCAACAACCTGCAGGCGATCCTCACCCAGCAGCTGGTGCCGCGCGCCAACACCGAGGGCCGGGCGCTGGCCTACGAGTTCATGATCGCCACGCCCGCCATCCGCAACCTGATCCGCGAGAACAAGGCGTACATGATCCCCGGCTCGATCCAGACCGGCGGGCAGCTTGGCATGGTCACCATGGACGCCTACCTCGCCGAGCTGCACCTCAGGAAGGTCATCTCCTTCGAGACCGGCCTCTCGCGCGCGGTCGACGGCAAGGAGTTCGAGCGCCTCGTCACCTCCGGCGGCCTGTCCGCCGAGGAGAACGGCGGCGCCGTGCGGCCGGCCTACCAGCGCACCGGCCCGGCCGAGGTCGGCGGCCGCTCAGGCCCGCCGCCCATCGGCCGCGGCGGCAGAGGAGCCTGACCACGGGGCGGCCGACCGGCCACGAGTACTACGCTCGCCGCGGTCTCAGGGGCCTGGCCAGAGACGTGCGCTGGGCGCTGGTAGACGACACCCCGATACCGTTCGGTGAACGCCTGCGGGCCACCAGGGCCGGCTTCAAGCCGGAGTCGGCCGTGGCCTACAGCTTCGACCGCAACGACCCAGCCGACTACCTGCCCGACACCAGCTGGCGCCGCCTCTCGGAGGTCAACTGCGAGGCGACGCGGCGGGTGCTGGCCAACAAGCTGCTGTTCTACCTCCACTTCCGCGGTGAGCTGCCGCTGCCCACCGTGCACGCGTTCGTGGCCGACGGCAACGTCGTCCCGGTTCCAGGACCGGCGCCACTCGGCAGCTTCGAGCAGGTCTTGGGCCACCTCGTCGAACGCGGCTCGCTGTTCGTCAAGCCGATGGACGGTGACAGGGGGCGTGGCGTCCACCTGCTCGAGGCGCGCGACGGCGAGTTCCTCAAGGACGGCAAGCCGCTCACCAGGGAGCAGCTGCTCGAGCACCTCCGCGGCCGCGAGGGCAGCCTGCTGGTCGAGAAGGTCGAGCAAGCCGCGTACGCCCGCGAGATCTTCCCCGGCAGCACCAACACCATGCGCCTCAACGTCTTCGGCGGGCCGGGCACCGGCCTCGAGCCGTTCCTGGCGGTAGCCGGCCATCGCTTCGGCCGCACGACCTCCATGCCCGTCGACAACACCGCCAAGGGCGGCCTGATCTGCCACATCGAGCCGGACAGCGGTCGCCTCGGACCGGGGCGGATAAGGCCGAAGAACGCGCGGGCCTACGACTGGTTCGAGCAGCATCCCGACACCGGCGCGCAGCTGTCCGGCGTCGAGATCCCCGACTTCGGGGCCATCAAGGACGCGATACTCGACTTCTCCAAGGACCACCCGTACCTCGCCTACGTGGGTTGGGACGTCGTCAAGGTCGAGAGCGGCTTCGTCGTGCTGGAGGCCAACCACCACGCGTCGCTGCGGATCCAGGTCACCCACCCCTTCCTCAAGGACCCGCGCATCGTCGCGTTTCTCGCGCATCACGGGCTCTTGCCGGAACGCGCGGGGAGAGCAGGGGCTCGGCGCTCCCGGCCGCCCGGCGTGGGCGGGCCACAGGTGGGCGGCGCGCTCGGCTGACCCGACGTCTCCTGCGAGCCTCCCGCTTGGGCGTTCGGTTGACTGCCGCCTCCGGCCGACCTTATACTTCGCGCGATGTCAGCCACACGCCCTTCTCGCTCGCTACTACCCACAGGGGCGTAAGGGCCGACGTGCGCTGACCGGCAGCGACCACATAAGCCTCTACGATCCCCGGCCTACCCGCGGCCGGGGATCGTTCTCGTATATCGCGGGCGACAGCGAGGGATAGATGCAGCCAGCCAGAAGCCTCCTCGACAAGGTGTGGGACTCGCACACGGTGCGCACGTTGCGCAACGGTCAGACTCAGCTCTTCGTCGACACCCACCTGATCCACGAGGTCACCAGCCCGCAAGCGTTCGGCATGCTGAGGGACCTCGGCCTGAAGGTGCTGATGCCGGAGCGGACGTTCGCCACCGTCGACCACATCGTGCCGACGCACACCCGCGTCGAGCCGTTCGAGGACGCCCTGGCCGCCGAGATGATCGCCGAGCTGCGGCGCAACACGGCCGAGAACGACATCCGCTTCTTCGACCTCTCGAGCGGCCAGCAAGGCATCGTGCACATGGTCGGGCCGGAGCAGGGCATCACCCAGCCCGGCACGACGATCGCCTGCGGCGACAGCCACACCAGCACCCACGGGGCGTTCGGGGCCGTCGCCTTCGGCATCGGGACCAGCCAGGTCAGAGACGTGCTGGCCACGCAGACGCTGGCGATGTCGCGGCCCAAGCTGCGGCGCATCGAGGTCAACGGCAAGCTGGCGCCCGGCGTGTACGCCAAGGACGTGATCTTGCACATCATCCGCAAGCTCGGCGTGAAGGGCGGCATCGGCTACGCCTACGAGTACGCCGGCGACGTCTTCGACGCGATGAGCATGGAAGAGCGGATGACCGTCTGCAACATGTCGATCGAGGGCGGCGCACGGTGCGGTTACGTCAACCCCGACCAGACGACCTTCGACTACCTCGAGGGCCGGCCTTACAGCCCCAAGGGCAAGGCCTGGGACGAGGCCGTCGCCGCCTGGCGCGCGCTGGCCTCCGACCCCGGCTGCCACTACGACGACGTCGTCGTGATCCGCGCCGAGGACGTCCCGCCGACCGTCACCTGGGGCATCAACCCCGGCCAGGCCATCGCCATCGACGAGAACATCCCCAGCGCCGAGACCGCCGAGCCGCACGAGCGCGCCAGCATCGAGGAGGCGCTGGCCCACATGCAGCTCGAGGGCGGCGCGCCGATCCGCGGCACCAAGGTCGACGTCGCGTTCTTCGGCTCGTGCACCAACGCCCGCCTCTCCGACTTCCTCGAGGTGGCCAGGGTGATCGAGGGGCGCAGGGTCCACCCGAGCGTCAAGGCGATCGCCGTGCCCGGCTCCCAGCTCGTCAAGCTCGAGTGCGAGAGGCGCGGCATCGACAAGGTGTTCAAGGCGGCCGGCTTCGAGTGGCGCGACGCCGGCTGCAGCATGTGCCTGGCGATGAACCCAGACAAGCTCGTCGGCGACCAGTTGTGCGCCTCCTCGTCGAACCGCAACTTCAAGGGGCGCCAGGGCTCGCCCAGCGGGCGCACGGTGCTGATGAGCCCGGTGATGGTGGCGGCCGCCGCCATGACCGGCGTCGTCTCCGACGCCCGCGAGGTGTTCGGGGTGAGAGAAGGGGTGAGCGCCTGATGCCGCTGCAGAAGATCACGAAGGTCGCCGGCCGCGCCGTGCTGGTCGCTGGCGACGACATCGACACCGACCGCATCATCCCCGCGCGCTACCTCAAGTGCGTGACGTTCGACGACCTCGGCGACGCGCTGTTCTACGACGAGCGCTTCACGGAGGAGGGTGAGTCGAAGGGCCACCCCATCGACCAACCGGAGCGCCAGGGGGCCAGCATCATCGTCAGCGGGGACAACTTCGGCTGCGGCTCGAGCCGCGAGCACGCGCCGCAATCGATCCAGAGGGCGGGCTTCAGCGGCATCGTGGCCGGCAGCTTCGCGGAGATCTTCTTCGGCAACTCTACGGCTCTCGGCCTGGTCTGCGCCAGGCTGGCGCCCGACGACCTCGCCGCGCTGTCGGCTCAGGTCGCCGCCGACCCCGACCTCGTCGTCGCGATCGACGTCGAGGGCGAGCGCGTCACGGCAGGCTCGGCCAGCTACCCTGCGACGATCGGCGACAGCGCACGTGAGGCGCTCGTAAGCGGCTACTACGACCCCATCGGCGAGCTCCTCGAGGGCCTGCCGGAGGTCGTGCGCACGGCCCGTGACCTCGGCCACGAGACGGCCGCCGCGGGAGCGGCGTCGTGAGCGCGTCGGCTAGCAAACACGAGATCGCCGTCCTGCCGGGGGACTTCATCGGCCCCGAGGTGATCGACGCGACCGTCGAGATGCTGCAGGCGCTCGGCGAGTCAGCCGGCCTCGCGTTCGACTTCCGCCGCTTGCCGTTCGGCGGCTCGGCCATCGAGGAGCACGGCCAGCCGTTCCCGCAGGTCACGCGGGACGCTGTGCTCGAGTCCAAGGCGGTGTTGATGGGCTCGGTCGGCGGACCGGTCGGCGATCACCCGTGGAACCGCCTGCCGCGCGAGCAGCGGGTCGAGACCGGCATCCTGGCGTTGCGCCGGCACCTCGGCGTGTACGCCAACCTCCGCCCAGTCAAGGTCTTCCCCGGCCTCGAACGGCTCTCGCCGCTGCGCCCCGAGCGCGCCGCCGGCACCGACATGATCATCTTCCGCGAGCTGACCGGCGGCATCTACTTCGGCAAGCCGTCGAGCAACGAGCGCGACCGTGGCGTCTCGACGATGGTGTACGAACGCCACGAGGTCGAGCGCATCGCCCGGCTCGCGTTCGAGACCGCGAGGGGCCGGCGCGGCCGCGTCACCAACGTCGACAAGGCCAACGTGCTCGACGTCTCGCAGTTCTGGCGCGACGTCGTCGTCGAGCTGCACGCAGCCGAGTACAGCGACGTCGAACTCGACCACCTCTACGTCGACAACGCGGCCATGCAGATCGTCCGGGACCCCCAGGCCTTCGACGTGCTGGTCATGGGCAACCTCTTCGGCGACATCCTCTCCGACCTGGCGGGCGTCATCCCCGGCTCGCTCGGCGTGCTGCCGTCGGCCAGCCTCGGCGGCACCGTCGGGCTCTACGAGCCCATCCACGGCTCGGCGCCGGACATCGCCGGCAAGGGCATCGCCAACCCGGTCGGGACCATGCTGTCCGCGGCGATGATGCTGCGCCACGGCCTCATGGAGCCGGCCCTCGCCGACGCCGTCGAGGCGGCCGTGCAGGCGGCCCTCGACCGCAACCCGACCGTCGACCTCGGCGGCAAGAGCACGACCGCCGAGTTCACCGCGACGGTGATCGATGAGCTGTCGAGAGCCGAGGCCGTCGCCCGGCGCCTGCCGGCGTCGACGGCTCAACCGCAACCGGCCTAGCGCGTTGCGGTAACCGGCCGCGACGCGGGCCCACCGCGACCCGTCGCGCGAGCCCGGCAGCGACCC
>CAZQVC010000002.1:47893-70776 GCA_964596625.1 uncultured bacterium
AACCGGCCGCGACGCGGGCCCACCGCGACCCGTCGCGCGAGCCCGGCAGCGACCCGCTCGAACGCGTCCAGCACGCGTAGGAACCTCATCCCAGCGCCTTAGGGCCGCCGCCCACGCGGGTTAGAATCGGCGCCATCACGGAGGCCAGCCTTGGCAACTGACACGCTAACCAACCCACCCAGGACCGCTCCGAGCGACGGCCCGACCGACCCGGCCGCCGCGGCCGCCGGGCGCCGCGGCGCGAACCGGCGCAGCGCGGTCGTCACCACCGGCGACGAGCGCGCGCCCAACCGCGCGATGCTGCGCGCGGTCGGCTTCACCGACGACGACTTCGGCAAGCCCATCGTCGGCATCGCCAACGGCCACAGCACGATCACCCCATGCAACTCCGGCCTCGGTGCGCTGGCGGAGGCCGCCGACGTGGCGGTGCGCGCCGCCGGCGGCATGCCCCAGATGTTCGGCACGATCACGATCTCCGACGGGATCTCCATGGGCACGGAGGGCATGAAGTGCAGCCTGGTCTCGCGCGAGGTCATCGCCGACAGCATCGAGACGGTGGGCCGTGGCCAGAGCCTCGACGGCATGCTGGTGGTGGGCGGCTGCGACAAGAACATGCCGGGCGGCATGATCGCCCTCGCCCGCCTCGACATCCCGGCGATCTACGTCTACGGCGGCACCATCAAGCCCGGCCGGCTGGGCGATGAGGACCTCACCATCGTCAGCGTGTTCGAGGCGGTCGGCGCCAAGGCCGGGGGTCGCATAGAGCTCGAGACCCTCAACGCCATCGAGAACGCCGCGTGCCCCGGGCCGGGGTCGTGCGGCGGCATGTACACGGCGAACACGATGTCGTCGGCCATCGAGGCGATGGGCATGAGCCTGCCGTACTCCAGTACGATGTCCAACGTCGACCAGGAGAAGACCGACAGCGCACGCGCCAGCGGCGAGGCTCTGGTGCGGCTCATCGAGCAGGACATCACCCCGCGGCAGATCATGACGGCCGAGGCGTTCGAGAACGCGATAAGGGTCGTCATGGCCGTCGGCGGCAGCACCAACGCGGTCCTCCACCTGCTGGCGGTGGCGCACGCCATGGGCGTCGACCTCAGCATCGACGACTTCGAGCGGCTGAGGCGCGAGACGCCGGTGCTGTGCGACCTCAAGCCCTCCGGCAAGTACGTCGCGACCGACCTGCACGCCGTGGGCGGCATCCCACTCGTGATGAAGATGCTGCTGGAGGCCGGCCTGCTGCACGGCGACTGCCTGACGGTCACGGGCAAGACGGTGGCCGAGAACCTCGCCGACGTGAGCCCCGTCCCGCCCGCCGGTCAGGACGTCGTGCACCCGTACTCGCAACCCCTCTACCCCGTCGGGCACCTCAACGTGCTGCGCGGCAACCTGGCCCCGGAGGGCTCGGTCGCCAAGACCACCGGCCTGAAGCACACCAAGATCACCGGGCCCGCGCGCGTCTTCGAGAGCGAGGAGGAGTGCCTGGAGGCGATCCTCGCCGACAGGATCAAGCCCGGCGACGTGGTCGTCGTGAGGAACGAGGGCCCCAAGGGCGGGCCCGGCATGCGGGAGATGCTGGCACCCACCAGCGCGATCATCGGCAAGGGCCTGGGCGACTCCGTGGGGCTCATCACCGACGGCCGTTTCTCCGGCGGCACCTACGGCCTGGTCGTCGGCCACGTCGCGCCGGAGGCCGCGGTTGGCGGCCCCATCGGCCTGGTCGAGGAGGGCGACCTCATCACGATCGACGCCGAGCGGAACCTGCTCCAACTGGAGGTAGACGACGCGGAGCTCGAGCGTAGGGCCGGGAACTGGCGCCCTCCGGAGCCGCGATACACTACCGGCGTGCTCGCGAAGTACGCGAAGCTCGTGTCGAGCGCCTCGCTCGGGGCCGTCACGGACTAGAGCGGCACGAGGCGCAGGTCGCGCCCACCGAGGCGCTCGCGGCGCGGCAGACGATCGCAAGCCGTCATCGTCGACTCGAAAGGAAGCCAGCGTGAGCGAAGCGATCAGGGTGACGATCTTCAACGAGTTCCTGCACGAGCGCGAGAACGAGACCGTCGCCGGCATCTACCCCGATGGCATCCACAAGACCTTGCAACGCGCCCTCGAGGAGCGGCTCGAGGTCAGCGTCACGACCGCGACGCTGCGCGACGAGCAGCACGGGCTCAGCCCCGAGGTCGTCGACCGGACCGACGTCATGCTCTGGTGGGGCCACAAGGCACACGGCGACGTCAGCGACGAGGTCGCGGAGCGCGTGAAGCTGGCCGTGCTCGGCGGCATGGGGCTCATCGTGCTGCACTCAGGTCACCTCTCGAAGCCGTTCCTCAAGCTGATGGGCACGTACGGCTCGCTCAAGTGGCGCGAGGCCGACGAGAAGGAGCGGCTGTGGAACCTGCAGCCGGCGCACCCGCTGATGGCGGGCGTGCCCGATCACTTCGAGCTCCCTCAGGAGGAGATGTACGGCGAGAGGTTCGACGTGCCGGAGCCGGACGAGCTGCTGATGATCTCCTGGTTCCAGGGCGGCGAGGTGTTCCGCAGCCTGATGACCTGGCGCCGCGGCCTCGGCAGGGTCGTCTACTTCCGGCCCGGCCACGAGACGTACCCCACCTACCACGACGCGAACGTGCGGCAGGTCATCGCCAACGCCGTGCGCTACGCGCGGCCGCAGCTGCGCAGGGACGACTCGGCCAGCCCCGAGACGGCGGCCCTTGAAGCCGTGCCGAACCCCGGCAAGGAGCACGTGCTCACCTCCTCATGAGCGAGACCCCGCTGCGCATCGCGATCATCGGCACCGGCAACATCTCGCAGGTCCACTACGACGGCTACCGCGCCGCCGGCGCGACCGTGGTGGCGCTGTGCGACGTCGACCCCATCCAGTTGGCGGCGCGCGCCCGCACCTGGGGGGTGGAGCGCACCTACACCGATCTCGACGAGCTGTTCGCCGCCGGCGGCTTCGAGGCCGTGAGCATCGCCGCGCCCACCGCGGTGCATCACCCTGCGACGGTGGCTGCGGCCAAGGCCGGCGTCCACGTGCTCGTCGAGAAGCCCATCGCGCTCGACCTCACCCTGGCGGACGAGATGGTCGCGGCCTGCGCCGACGCCGGCGTGGTCTTGAGCGTCAACCACCAGATGCGCTCGAGCGGCCCGGCCCGGCGCGCCAAGGAGCTGCTGGAGGCTGGGGCCATCGGACGCGTCACGCACCTGCGCCTACGCCAGGCTCACGATTGGGGCGGCAAGGGCGTGCGCCCGTCGTTCGCGACCAAGGCCAGCTCGGGCGGCGGGACGCTGCTCGACAACGGCTGCCACCTGGCCGACCTCGCGCGCTTCTTCGGCGGCCGCATCCGTGAGGTGTACGCCAGGGCCGCGACCCTGGCGTACGACATCGAGATCGAGGACACGGCCAACGTCAGCCTGGAGTTCGCCGACGGCGCCATCGGCACCATCGAGACGGCCTGGACCGCGACGGGCTGGGAGGAAGGCTTCTGGCTGTACGGCACAAAGGGCGCCCTCGAGAGCACCAACCGTCTCGGCGCCCCCGACCTGCGCCACTACTACCGCCAGTCGGCGGGCGGCACCTGGGACCAGACCGACCTCACGACGCACTCCTTCAGCGGCTACTCCCCCCACGTGCTGCACGTGATCTCGTTCGTCGCGGCCATCAAGGGCGAGGGGCCCAACGTCTGCAGCGGCGAGGACGGGCGCGAGGCCGTGAGGCTGATCCTCGCGGCGTACGCCAGCGCCGCGGAGGGCACCCCGGTGCGCCTGACCGACGCCCCCGAGGCTCTGGAGAACATCTGAGCGGGCGGGGCGAGCCGATGACCTACGAGGAGTTCAGCGCCCTCATCGAGGAGATGGTCGACGACGTGCCGGAGCAGTTCTTGCGCGGCCTGCAGGGCGTGCACGTGCTGCCGGAGGCGCGTGAGGAGGAGGGCTACCAGGAGGTCTACCGGCTGGGTGAGTACCTCGACCCCGGCCCCGCCGACTTCCTCGGCGCGGGCGAGGGGCTGGGTCGGCACATCGCGCTCTACCACGGCTCGTTCGCGGCGATCGCCGCGGTCGACCCGGACTTCGACTGGGAGGATGAGGCCTGGGAGACGTTGACGCACGAGCTGCGCCACCACGTCGAGTCGTTGGCCGGGGAGGACTGGCTGGTGCAGGAGGACGAGGCCGACAGCCTCGAGTTCGAACGGCGGGACCCGCGGCAAAAGTGAGCGCGTAGCGCCCCGGGTCTTGGGGCGGCCGGCGGCTTCAGGCCAGTTTGGTGGCGTGTACCCAGAGTTCCGGACGGGCTGCGGCGAGTTCGGCGGCCACCCGCTCGGCCTCGGCCGCGTCGGAAGCCACGCCGAAGCAGGTGGGCCCGCTGCCCGACATCAGGCAGCCGCGCAGGCCGGCCTCGCGCAGCCACCCGAGCAGGTCGCGCACCACCGGGTACGACCTCATCACGCCTGCCTGCAGGGCGTTCCTCCAGCCGGGCTCCTCGCCGCGGGCGAGCGCGGCCAGCGCCCGCTCGTGCCGCAGGCGCGGGCTGAAGCCGACCAGCGACGCGTAGCCTTCGGCGGCCGTGACCGCCAGCGGTGGGGTGGCCAGCACCAGGTGAGCCGCCGGAACCTCGAGCGGCGTGAGACGTTCGCCTCGTCCCTTGGCCAGGGCCGCCGGCACGTCGAGGGCGAAGAAG
Source organism: uncultured bacterium (assembly GCA_964596625.1). Classification (GTDB taxonomy): domain Bacteria; phylum Deinococcota; class Deinococci; order Deinococcales; family Trueperaceae; genus DASRWD01. The sequence goes on from CAZQVC010000002.1 coordinate 52,575, forward strand.
GGCACGTCGGAGCCGAGCTGCAGCGCCAAAGCGGCGAGGTCGAGGTCGGCTGGCAGCAGCTCGGCGAGGCCCCGCAGCGTCGCCGCTGCGTCGGCCGAGCCGCCACCCAGGCCGGCGGCGACGGGCACCCGCTTGGTCAGCCGCAGGCGCACGCCGGGCGGGGCGGCGCCGGTGGCGTCGCACCACGCCGCCAGGTAGGCCTCGGCGGCCCGCACCACCAGGTTGTCGGCGCCCGGCGGCGTGGCTGCGGCCGGCGCCCCGCGCTGCTGGCCGGCGTCCCGGCCGTCGCGGTCGCCCGCGACCTCGAGCGCGACGGCGTCAGCCCCTTCAGGCGGCTCGCTCAACGCGACCTCGAGCTCGTCGGCCAGCGCCAGGCGGGCCATGACGGTCTCGATCTGGTGGTAGCCGTCACCGCGGCGCGCCAGGACGGCCAGCCCGAGGTTGACCTTGCAGCGGGCCTCAAGCCGCTCGCTCGCGCCTGCCTCCCACTCGCCACGGCTCACGCTCCGACCCCGGCGAGCGATGCCCGGCGGGCGAGCAGCGCCTCGGCGAGCAGCAGGTCGGCGGGCTCCGTGATCTTGAACAGCAGGCGGCTGCCCGGCACGAGCTGGACCGCGTGGCCCTGGCCGCGGACCAGGGCGGCGTCGTCGGTGGCGCTGAGACCCCGTGCGACGGCCGCCTCATGCGCCGCCAGCAGGAGCTCGCGCGCGAACGCCTGCGGCGTCTGGACCGCGCGTAGCGCGTCGCGGTCGACGACCTCACCGTACCCCTCGGCAACGTCCGGCTCCGAGACTTCGGCGAGCGCCACGACGGTGTCGGCTACGGGCACGGCGGCGGTCGCCGCCCCGTGCGTAGCGGCCGCCGCGAGCACGCGCTCCAGCACGTCGCGCGTGAGGAACGGGCGCGCGACGTCGTGGACCGCAACCACCTCGCTCTGGCTCACGGCCAGCATCGCCAGCACGCTCTCCTGCCTCGTGCGCCCGCCCGCCACGACCTTAAGCCCCGGCAGTGAGCGCGTGACCTCGTCGACGTGGGCGGCCGGCACGGCCACGACGATCTCGTCGACCGAACGGGAGACGGCGCGCACCGCGTGTTCCAGCAGGCTCTGGTCGCCCAGCCTCAGGAAGGCCTTGGGCCCGCTCCCGAGACGCTCGCCGGCTCCGGCGGCGGCGATGAGGGCCCCGTGACGAACGCTCAAGCCCCGCCCTCCCAGCGCCGCACCCTCTCGTTCGGCACCCCGAGGTGGTCGAGCACGCGTGCGGTCACGCTGCCGACGAGGTCAGCGATCGTCTCCGGAGCGTGGTAGAAGCCGGGCGAGGCCGGCATGATCAGGGCGCCGGCGTCGTTGGCCGACAACATGTTCACCAGCATGGGCCGCGAGTACGGGGCCTCTCGCACCACCAGCACTAGCGGCCTGCGCTCCTTCAAGGTCACGTGGGCGGCGCGCGAGAGCAGCGAGTCCGTCGCGCCGCTGGCGACCTTCGAGAGCGTCCCGGCGCTGCACGGCACGATCGCCATGCCGGCGACCGGCTTGCTGCCCGACGCGATGACGGCGCCGACGTCGCTGTCCTTGTGCACGACGGTGGCGAGCTCGGTGAGCTTGCCGAGGCCGGCGGGCAGCTCGGTCGGCGCGACGCGCTTGGCGCCGGCGGTCACGACCAGGTGCGTGGTGATCTCCGGACGCTGCGCCAGCGCCTCCAACAGGTCGACGGCGTAAAGCAGGCCGCTCGCCCCGCTTACGCCGACGACGATCTCTCGTTGCTCGCCGTGTGACACGGGCCAAGGTTACCCCGCGGTGCGCTAGCGGGCCGCTGCCGGGGCGCACGACGGCCGTATACTGCGAGCCGTGTCGACCCCCCGGCCCACCGCCTCCGAGCCGCCAACGGTCCCAGCCAGCGACGGCTGGAGCCTGAAGGAGGGCAGCAGGCAGCACGCCTTCAGGCGCGAGGGCGCCGGTCAGCGGTTGACGCGCTCGCGTCGCGACCGCGTACTGACCGGCCTGTGCGGCGGCATCGCCGAGTTCACCGGCTCACGCCCCGGCGTCGTGCGACTGCTGTTCGTGTTGAGCACCCTGGTGTCGCTCGGCGTGGTGGCCTTCGGCTACCTGCTGCTGAGCCTGATGATCCCGGCCGAACCCGAACCCCGCGACGAGCTCTAGAGCACCAGGCGTACGGGCGCGTCGAGCAGCTCCGCGACCCTGGCTAGGAGCCGCGCCCCGGCCTCCGGCTGGCTGGCGCCGCTCAGGGCAAGCGTGCTCCTGTACGCCCCGCGCTGGTTGTCGTAGAGGATCCGGCCGAGCGTGACCACCGGCACGTCGAGGTCGAGGAGGACCTCGTCGAGATCGAGGCCGCTGAGGTCGGCCGCCACGAGTTGCGGCTCGTCCTCGAGGACAGCCGGCTCGCTAAGCTCCGCGACCAGCGAGCCGAAGGAGCGGCCGGCAGCGTCGCCCACGCGCCGCAGCTCGAGACCGCTGCCGAGGACGGCCAGCGCGACGTGCTCGCTGGCCACGCCGATCTCCCCCGCCGCCTTGGCCACAGCGCGCAGCAGGAAGGGCGCGACCCCCAGCGGCTCGTCGAAGCCGAGCTCGTTGCCGACCGAGAGCTGCGAGGCGGCGAGCGCACTCACGTCGATGTGGCGCCGCAGGATGGTCGCGGAGCGGGACAGCGGCAGCTCGGTGACGTCGACGCCAGCGCCGGCAGCAGCGAGCGCGCCGGCCTCGGCGTCGGCGGTGATGTCGGTGACCAGGTCGTCGTCGGCGGTGATGTCGCTGACCAGGTCGTCGTCGGCGCTGATGTCGGTTACCAGGCCGTCGTCGACCGCGCCGGCCACGACGCCCTCGTCGTGCGGGGCCTCAACGGGGTCGGCCACGCTCTCGCCGTCGCCGGCCCAGAGGTCGTCGGTGGCGCTCGCGGTCTCCGGCTCGCCCCACAAGGCTCCGTCCGACTCGGACGTGGCGAACGTCTTGCCGCCGCCGCCAAGGGCGATGTCCGAGCCCCAGTCGCCGCCCGCCGTGTGGCCGTCGGGCTCGGAAACAGAGGTCGCTTCGGCCTCGCCTTCCTCGAGTCCGGCGAGCGGCTGGGTCCAGTCGTGGCCCGTCGCGTCCTCGGCCGGGTAGGCGTCGCCGTCCATCGAAAGCTCGCTGGGAGCGGAGTGATCGTCGGCCTGGTCGGCGCCGTACCCGTCAGCGGCGTCGGTGAACAGGTCGTCGTCCGGCTCGCCGAACTCGCCGGCCGAGACGCCGGAGAACGCTGCGCCGTCGCTCGATTGCGCGGTCTGCCCGGCGGTGTAGCCACCCCAGGGCTCGGCTGCGGGATCGTCGTAGTAGCCGTCGGCGTGGTCGCCGGCTTCGTCGTCGTCGAACTCGTCACCGGCCACCAGCAGGTCGCCGAGGTCGTCGTTGCCGCCCACGGCGTCGTCGCTCGCGGCCTCGGCCACGGGCGGGCCGAACGCATCGATCGGTCCGTCGCCGAGCTCAGGCGAGGTGAACGTGCCGCCGGCCGTCTCCTCCGCTGCCGGCTGATCGGTAGGTGACTCGTCTCCGAAGAGGAAGATGTCCTCGTCGACGGCCACCGCGTCGTCGCTCGACCCGCTGGCGACGAGCGGCTCCGGTCCGGAAACCTCGCCACCGAGCGGGACGCTCTCGACGTCTCCGAAATCGTCGAACGGTTCGCCGGCCACGTCGGACGCCTCCGGCGTCCGCACCGAGTCGGCGAGCTCCTGCCGCAGGTCGCCCAACGAGGCGGCCTCCCCCACGCCGGCCCGCACCTCCTGGAGGTCCTGATCGGGCCAGGCGTCCATGCCCTCGGGCAACGGCTCCGCGGTGGGGTTGGTGGCTTCCTCTCCCGACATCACCCTGGCCAGGTAGTCGAGCACGTCGCGCTCGACGACCTTGCCACCTTGCCCCGAGCCTTCCAGGGCACGCCAGTCGACGTTGTTCTGCTCCGCCAGGCGTCGAGCCAGCGTCGAGATGTCGGGTTCGCTCACGGAAGCTCCTCCTCGTGCCGACCGACGGCGCCCGCTGTGCCGGCACGCCGTCGAAGCCGCATGGTACTCGTCACGGACGAGTATACAAGACCGATTCTTCGTGCCACTCAGGGCCTTCTACAGCGACATATCCCACTCGTCGGCCGGCACCAGGAGCGCCTCTCGAAGAGGCGCTAAGCTCGTGCCCGATGGCCAGCACGCCACCTAAGACAGCTGCGAACAGCATCCGTAACGGGGCCAAGGTCGTCGACGTCCGGCCAGCCAGCCGGCACGCCAGCGACGGCCTGCCGGGCAGCCTCTCCCTGCCGCTCGAGCGGCTGGAGGCCGGGGAGCTCCCTGCAGGCATCGCTGTCGACCAGACCTTCTTCCTGGTCTGCGAGGTCGGCGGCTTCAGCGAGCTGGCGGCCGCGCTGCTGCAGAGCGCCGGCTACCTGGGGGCGAGCTCGGTCCGCGGGGGGCTGAGCGCCCTGCGCCCGCTGCTGAGCGAGGAGTGAGCAGCCGAGCGCTGGGCGCTAAGGCCGCCAGGCCTGGAAGAACACATCGTCGATGTAGGTCTGGAGCAGGGCCTCGTCGCCGTAGACGTCGACGGTGGTCGTCACGACCTCACCGGCGTCCAACGACTCGTCGAGCACGGTGCGCTCGCCCCGGTCGTCGGTGATGACGAGCCGCAGGTTGTACGGCTCCTCGAGCAGCCGGCGCACGCCCATGAAGGTGGGGTCGAAGGTGAACGGCACCTGCCGTGAGCCGTCGGCCGGGGTAGCAACGTCGCGCCCACCGCCCGGCTGCGCGGTCCCGCCAGGCAGGCCGCCGGCCACTCCGGGATCTGGCTGTCCGCCGCCGGACAACGGCGTGCGGTCGGGGAACGAGAACGCGCCGGCGTCCGGCTCACCGTTGATGGTGAGCAGCACCGGCGTGCCGGGCAGCGTGTAGCCGGTCGGCTGCACGGCGATCACGCCGCTCGGCTGGGTCGGGTCCTGGACGAAGGTGATCTGCCCGATCGCGAGCTGGGCGGCGCGCAACGACAGCTGGGCGCGCCACTGCGGGAAGCCGATGATGTCGGGAACGCTGACCACGTTGCGGCTCGAGAGCGCGTAGTGCAGCGCGATCGGGGTGCTCTGGACGACCTCGGTACCGGCCGGCGGGACCATGCCCACCACGGCGCCGGCCTCGGTGAAGCTCACGCTGGAGGCGACCGTCTCGACCTGGTTGAAGCCGAGCCGGGCGAGCTCCGCCTTGGCGGCCTCTACCGACGTGCCGACCAGCTCTGGGAGCGCGACGAGTGCCAGGTCGCGGCCGCTGCTGACGACCAGCTCGAGCCGCTCCTCGGCGCCGAGGCGCGTGCCGCCCTCCGGCACCTGGCCGACGACGGTCCCGGCCGGTCTCTCGCCAGCCTGGTACGTGATCGTGCCGAGGGGCAGGTTGAGCTCCTTGGCGCGCTCGCGCGCGTCCGACTCGCGCATGCCGATGAGGTCGGGGACGCGCGCCTCCGCCGCGACGGTGTTGATGCCGAGGTGGACCGTCCTGCCCCGCTTGACGACGGCCCCTGGCGCCGGCGACTGCGAGGTCACCGCCCCCGGGGTGGCGCCCTCGACGTACTCGACGAACGAGACGGGCTCGAGGCCGTTGCGCCTCAGCACGGCCGTGGCGTCGGCCTGCTGCACGCCGATCAGATCGGGCAGTTGGACCTCGGCGACCGTGAAGTAGTCACGCAGGTTGAAGACGGTGAAGATCGCTGCAGCGGCCAGCAGGAGCACCGCGACGCCAAGCCACACGCGCTTGCCCCCTGTCGCATGGCTGGTGCGGCCGCTGGTCAGGGTCGACACGGCCACGACTTTATCACGCGTCATCACCAGTCCCATGAGGCGAGGAAACACGTGCTGCACGGCAACCGCACCGGCGTTCACGCGGTAGAGTCGGGTGTGAGACGCGCCCTCGCCTTCCCCAGCGGCAGCGTCGCTCACCTGGTCGACGGCACGAGACCGGGCGGCGAGATGGCGGCTCTAGCCGCCCTCGAGGCAGCCGGCCTGCCGCTCGGCCTGCTGGCGCTGCCCTCGGCCGTGGAGGACAGCTTCTACCGCTACAACAACCTGCCGCGACGTCTCGCCGCCCTCTACCGCGACGTCGACCCTGCCGACCCCGACGAGGACCTGCTCGAGGAGGCCGAGGGGCCCGCCACCTCGCTCGTCGGCCAGGCGCACCTCCTCGACGAGGTGATCGACGGCATCTACCAGGGCCTCAAGGGCCTCCCGGCCGCGCTGGTCGTGAGGCGTCCGGACGACCGCCGGGGCCTGGCCGTGACCAACGGGCGGCCGGTGCTGCTCGCGCTGAAGCGCCAGTTCCGTCACGACTGGACGGCCGAGGCGGTCTTCGCGCGGCTCCTCGCCGGCTCTGGCATCGGTGTCGAGGCTAGGCCCCTCCTGGTTCACGAGCACGCCGCTCCGGGCCCGGCCACCGCCGCGGCGCCGAAGGGCCCGGCCGGCGTCATGGCCGACCGCTTCCCCTACGCCGCGGTGACCATCGACCGTGAGGCCTCTGCCGAGGCTTCACGCATCTTGGGGCGCCAGGTCGAGGTCTCGACCGACGGCAGCGGTGCGGTCCTTAGCGTGCAGGCGGCGTAGCCCGCCGGTCAGCTCGCGCTGACCTCCCTGGCGGTGCTCTCACGCTCGGCCACCGCGGCCGCGCCGATGACGCCGGCCTCGTAGCCCAGCTCGGCCAGCAGGACCTGCGGCGCCCGGTAGCCCGTCAGCCGCTCCTCCATCGCCGCTCTCACCCTGTCGAGGTAGAAGTCGCCGGCGCGACAGAGCCCGCCGCCGAGCACGAACGCCTCCGGGTCGAAGATCTTCACCAGGTTGGCCATCCCGATGCCCGTGAAGCGCGTGGCGTTGTCGACGATGCCGAGGGCGATGCGGTCGCCGGCCTTGGCCCGCTCGAACACCCGCTCCGTCGAGGAGTGAGCGTTGAGGGCGTAGCTGCCGTCGCGGGCGATCGCCCGGCCGGCCGCGATCGCCTCGAGGCTGCCGTCGTGGCCGTCGCCGCCCATCGGACCGCCGGGCAACAGCGTCATGTGACCGATCTCGCCGGCCTGGCCGTGCGCGCCGCGGATCAGCTTGTCGCCGAGGAAGAGCCCTCCCCCGATCCCGGTCGACAGCGTGATGTACACGCTGGAGTGCAGGCCGCGCGCCGCGCCGTAGAGGTGCTCGGCGTAGCCGGCGGCGTTGGCGTCGTTCTCCAGGGAGACGCTGAGCCCGAGCTCGCTGGACAGCGCATCGACGATCGGCACGTCCACCATGCCGGCGATGTTCGGCGCGAACAGCACCCGTCCCCGCTCGTGGTCGAGGGGACCGGGTGAGCCCACCCCTACAGCGCTGATGCCGTGACCGCGCTCGCTGAGGGCGCGCGCGGCGCCGGCCATCGCCGCCACGACGTCGGCGAAGCCGGTCTTCGGGGTGTCGACGCGTATGCGGTCGAGGACCTTGCCGTCCTCCACCACCGCCGCGAGGATCTTCGTGCCTCCAAGGTCGATGCCGACGGTGCTCATGCTGCCTCTCCCCGTTCCAGGCCGGCGACGGCTCGCACCTGCGCGGCTATCGCCAACTCCTCGTCAGTTCGTATCACCATCGCCGTCACGCGGCTCTGCGGTGTGCTGATGACCTCCGCCGACGCCTCGTTGGCCGCGGCGTCGAGCTCGATGCCGAGGAAGCCGAGCCCGGCCAGCGACTCCGCGCGGGTGGCGACGTCGTTCTCGCCGATGCCGCCGGTGAAGACGACCACGTCGAGGCCGCCCATGGCCGCGGCGTAGGCGCCGATCAGCTTGCGGATGCGGTAGGAGAACACGGCCAGTGCCAGGAGCGCGTCCCCGTTGCCTGCCGCGGCGGCCGCCCTGACGTCGCGCATGTCGTTCGACACGCCCGACATGCCGGCCAGCCCGGAGCCGCGGTTGAGCAGGAGGTCGAGCTCCGCGACGCTCATGCCCTCGCGCAGCAGGTGCAGCAGCAAGCCCGGGTCGATGTCGCCGCTGCGGGTGCCCATCAGCAGGCCCTCGAGCGGGGTGAAGCCCATGCTGGTGTCGACCGAGACGCCGTTGGCCACGGCCGTGCCGCTCACGCCGTTGCCCAGGTGCAGCGACACCATGCGCAGCTCCTCGCGGCGGCGGCCGAGCCGTTCGGCGGCCGTCCTCGTGACGTAGTCGTGGCTGGTGCCGTGGAACCCGTAGCGCCGCAGCAGGCGCTGCCGCACGAAGCTCAGGGGCAGGCCGTAGACGTAGGCGTGAGGCGGCAGGTCGGCGTGGAAGGCGGTGTCGAACACCGCGACGTGAGCGACGTCGGGCAGCAGCTCCCTAGCGGCCACCAGCACCTCGAGGTTGGCCGGGTTGTGCAGGGGCGCGAGCCCGCTCAGCTCCTCGATCGCCCGCTGAACCTCGTCGTCGATGAGGGTCGGCTCGCGGTAGCGGGTGCCGCCGTGCACCACGCGGTGGCCGACCGCCAGCGGCGGCTGGTGACCCGGCTGGCCGCGCAGGTGCTGCAGGGCGAAGGCCAACGCGGCGCCCTGGGAGTCCAAGGCGGGCGTGCGGATCTCGCCGGCCGCGCTGCGCGCGCTGGCGTCGCGACCGAGGCGCTCGATGGTCACCCAGTGGCCGTTCGGGAGCTCCTTCACCTTGAGGCTCGAGCTGCCCGCGTTGACGACCAGCACGCTAGCTTGGCTCATCGCCGGGAAGTCTACCAACAGCCCATGGAGCCCTAGGAGTCGCCGAAGTCGGCGATCAGTTCCGGCACGAAGCCGAGCGCATCGGCCGCGACGAAGTGCACGGCGATGTCGTCGAGGCTGCGCAGCACCGGCTCGTCGCTGTGGACGTGGCCGAAGACCAGCGCGTCGGGCGCGTAGTCGGCGATGGCTTTGGTGAAGCCGCTCGGCTCGAGCCGGTTGTTGGTCGGGGGGAAGTGGAGCATCACCACGCGGAAGCGACCCTCGAGTCGGCGCGCCGCAGCCAGCGAGAGGCCCAAGCGCTCGAGCTCGCGCTGGTAGATGCGCTCGTCCTCCGCCGTGAAGCCGCGACTGCCCGGCGTGACCCAGCCGCGAGTGCCGCTGACGACCACGCCGTCTAGCTCGACGGCGTCGTTCTGCACCGCGTAGATCCCTTCCGGCAGGGCCCGCCGCAGCCGGGAGATCGACGGCCACCAGTAGTCGTGGTTGCCGCGCAGGATGACCTTGCGGCCGGGCAGGGCTGCGATGTCGCGCAGGTCGACGAGGGCGTCGTCGAGGCGCATGGCCCAGGAGATGTCGCCAGGGACCAGCACGATGTCGTCATCGCTCACGACCGAGCGCCAGCCCTCGAAGAAGGCCTCGGGGTGAGCCTCCCAGGCACCCCCGAAGACGCTCATCGGCTTCGGCTGCGCCCTGGAGAGGTGGGGATCGGCGATGGCGAACAGGCGCATCGACGCGAGTTTAGCCCGGCGGGTCGGGGCGGCCCAGGCGCCCGGCGGCGCTCACCAGTCGCGGTCGAGGGCCGTTGAGCGGTTGCGTGCGGCGCTCACCAGTCGCGGGTGAGCCTCTCGACGCGGGCCGGCGGGAGCCGGGCGAGGAGCGCGCAGGCCGTCTCGCCGATGTCGGGATGGCGCCACTGGGGCGCGAGCTCGCAGAGCGGCGCCAGCACGAACGCCCGGTGGTGCAGCCGGGGGTGAGGCAGGCTCAAGATCGGGTCGTCGATGCTCACCTGACCGTACGCCAGCAGGTCGAGGTCGATCACGCGCGGACCCCAGCGCTCGGCTCGCACCCGGCCCCGCTTGGCCTCGATGGCCAGCAGCTCGCTGAGCAGTTCGTGGGGGCTCAGGCGGGGCTCGACTAGGGCCACGACGGCGTTGAGGTAGTCGCTCTGCCCCGGCGGCCCGCCGACCGGCGCCGTGCGGTACAGCGAGGAGCGCTCGGTCCGGCTGGCCAGGTCGCTCAGCAGGTCGGCGGCGGCTGAGAGCTCTCCTTCGCTCTCGCCCAGGTTGCTGCCGAGGCCGACGTAGGCGGTCTCAGCTCCGCCGCCGAGCGAGCCGGCTGCGACGGGCTCAGCGCCGCTCACGGCGCAGTTCGAAGGCGACGTCGCGCACGATGCCGGGCAGCGGCGCGTGGGGCTTGTGGACGCGCACCAGCACGCCGAGGACGTCCGGCTCCCGCTCGAGGATGGTCGCGGCGAGGCTGTCGGCCAGGCTCTCGATGAGCTTGTGCCGCACCTCGAGCACCTGCTCGCGAACGATGCGGTAGACCCGCGAGTAGTCGACGGTCTCGGCCAGGGTGTCGGCTGCTGGCACGGCGACGGTGAGCTCGACGTCGATCACGAAGCGGGCGCCCTTGAGCAGCTCGTAGTCGTGAACGCCGTGGTAGGCGTGGAACTCCATGCCCGTCAGCTGGATGATGCCGGTCTCAGCCACCGCTACGCACCTCGGCGACGTCTCGCAAGGCGCTTCGCGTCGCGACAGGAGCTCCGCCGTCGGCGCCGGCCTCGCCGCTCGCCTCCGGTTCGAGGGCGGCGGCCACGGCGAGCGCCTGGCGGTGCGCGGCGACGTCGTGGACCCGCAGCAGCGCGGCGCCGTGGCGGGCGGCGTCGAGGTGCACGGCGAGCGTGGCCGCGAGCCGCTCGCGGGCCTCGCTCACGCCCGTGAGGCGGCCGAGGAAGCCCTTGCGTGAGGCGCCGACCATCACCGGCCGGCCGCGGGCCGTGAGCCAGTCCAACCCCTTGAGCAGCGTCAGGTTGTGCTCGAGGGTCTTGCCGAAACCGATGCCGGGGTCGAGCACGACGTCCGGCACCCCGGCGTTGAGGGCCGCCTCGGCGGCGCCCTCGAGGAACTCGCTGACCTCGGCGAGCACGTCGTCGTAGCGGGGTTCGAGCTGCATGGTCGCCGGCTCGCCCTGCATGTGCATGACCACCGCCGGCGCGCCGGCGGCCGCGCAGACCTCGCGCATCGCGGCGTCGCTCAGGCCCCCTACGTCGTTGACGACGCGCGCCCCGGCGGCCAGTGCCCGGCGGGCCACGGCCGGCTTGCGGGTGTCGATGCTCAGCAACACGCCCGCTCCGGCCAGCCGCTCGATCACCGGCACGACCCGGCGAAGCTCCTCCGCCTCGCTCACGGGGGCGGCGCCCGGCCGGGTCGACTCGCCGCCGACGTCGACGAGGATGGCGCCCTCGCCGTGCAGCCTCAACCCCTGCGCGACGGCGTCATCGAGGGCCGCGTGGCGACCGCCGTCGGAGAAGCTGTCGGGCGTGACGTTCAAGATGCCGACCAGCGCAGGGCCGCGCCAGCGCAGTTCGCTACCGCCGCCTGGCAGGGGGTCGGCGAAGCGCAGCCGGTGCTCGCGCGCGAAGACACTCACGTCGTCACGGGCGCTGCCGGCGCCCAATCCGCCGGCCTCTCGGCCAGGCCGAAGCGCCAGGCCACGGCCTGGGCGATCCTCTCGCCGGCCCTGCCGTCGCCGTAGGGGTTCGGGGCCGAGCGCATGCGCTCCAGCTCGTCCCGGTCTGCGAGCAGCGTAAGGAGCGCCCCCTCGACGGCGGCCGGATCGTTCCCCAGCAGCTTGAGCACGCCGGCTTCCAGCCCTTCGGGCCGCTCCGTGACGTTGCGCAGCACCGCTACCGGGCGTCCCAGCGCCGCGCCCTCCTCCTGGATGCCGCCGGAGTCGGTGATGACCAGCTCCGACCGGTCGAGCAGCGCGGTCATCGAGGAGAAGTCGAACGGGTCGCGCAGCTGGACGTTGGGCAGGCCCTCCAGCGCCGGCCAGACGGCCTCGCGCACGGCGGGGTTGAGGTGGACCGGGTAGACGAAGGTCACCTCGGGGTTGGCCGCCGCGACGTTCGCCAGCGCCCGGGCCAGACCGGCCATCACCGGGAGGTTCTCGCGCCGGTGCATGGTGATCGTCACCAACCGCCCTGCCGGCACGCCGCCGGGCAGCACCGCCCGCTCGCGTTGCGCGAGGATCGCGTCGACCGCGGTGTTGCCGGTGACGATCATCGAGCCCTCATCCTTCCCTTCGGCGACCAGGTTGCGCCTGGCCAGCGGCGTGGGCGGGAGGTCCATGTCGGTGAGCACGTCGGTGAGCCTGCGGTTGGCCTCTTCCGGGAAAGGTTGGGCCAGATCGAAGCTGCGCAGCCCCGCCTCCACGTGCGCCACGCGCGCGCCGATTAAAAACGACGCCAGCGCCACGGCGAACGTCGTGGTGGTGTCACCGTGCACCAGCACGTAGTCGGCGCGCAGCTCGGCGAGGGCCTCGGCCGCGGCCGGGGTGATCCGGCCGATCAGCTGCGGCAGTGACTGGCGTTCGGTCATGACGTTCAGGTCGGCGTCGGCGACGATGCCGAAGGTCGCCAGGGAGTCGTCGAGCTGCTCGCGGTGCTGGCCGGTCACCAGCGTGAGGACCTCGACCTCGCCGCGCGCCTCGAGGGCCGCCACCACGGGAGCCATCTTGTTGGCCTCCGGCCTGGTGCCGAACGCCGCCACCACGCGCGGCCGGGCGCCGCCGGGAGCGGTCGCGCGTGCCTCGCTGGCGCTCACGCCGTCAGTTCGCCGCGGCGAACCTCGGCCAGGCGGGCCAGCGACACGGTCGCTATCAGGACGACGGTGAGCACCAGCGTGAGCAGCGTCAGCACCGGCGGGGTGGCCGAGAGCAGCATGCCGACGACGCCGAGAGCCAGCGTGGCGGTCCACAGCAGCAGGACCGTGACGCGCTTGGAGCCTGAGCGCTCGCGCAGGATGTCGTGGATGTGGTCGTTCGAAGCCAGCGTGGGGTCGGCGCCGCGCCGCATGCGCCGCAGCGTGACCTGGGTGATGTTCACCACGGGGAGGGCCAGCACCAAGATCGGCGCGACGACGGAGACGGCGGCCGTTACCTTGAGCGCGCCGAGCACGCTGACGGCGGCCAGCACGTAACCGAGCAGGTAGGCGCCGGAGTCGCCCATGATGATGGTGGCCGGACCGAAGTTGTGGCGCAGGAAGCCGAGCGCGGCCCCCGCCAGGGCGGCGAGCAGCAGCACGGCCGCGCCGCGGTCGTCGAACTGCACCGCCACGGCCAGCAGGCTCATGCTGGAGATCGCGGCGATGCCTGACGACAGCCCGTCCAGCCCGTCGATGAAGTTGAAGGCGTTGGTGAAGCCGATGATCCACAGCAGCGTGACGATCACCGAGAGCGTCTCGGTCATGAACAGGAAGCCGCCCTCACCGAAGTAGTCGGTGACGAAGCCGATGCGCACGCCGTTGACGACGAGGATGCCGGCGGCCACGGCCTGCGCCGCCAGGCGCAGGGCCGGCCCCACCTCCCACATGTCGTCGAGGAAGCCGACCAGGGTCATCAGCGCGCCACCCAGAGCTATGGCCAGCAACTCGACCCGGTACTGGTCGATGATCTGCGGCGCCACCAGGCTGCCCGCCATCACGGCCAGCAGGAAGCCGCCGAGTATCGCGATGCCGCCGATGTTGGGGATGGCGCCGTCGTGCTGCCTGCTGCCGCTGCCGTGTTCCTTGCCGCCCAACTGGACGGCCCTGATCTTGTAGGCGAACTGCCGTACCTTGGGCACCAGCAACGCCACCGTTATGAGGGCGGCCGCGAAGGTCGCGATGACCAACGGCAGGTAGTCGAGAACAGCCGGCTGCACGTCAGCGATTGTACGTCCGCGACATGAGTGACGGCCCCACGGCCGGCGGGGCAGCGGCCCTGCTCCCGGCCGGGCTCACCGCGTGCCGTAGATGCGGTCGCCGGCGTCGCCGAGGCCCGGCACGATGTAGCCGTGGTCGTTTAGGCGCTCGTCGCGGGCGGCGAGGATGATGCTCACGTCGGGGTGGGCGCTCTGCACGGCCTCGATACCCTCCGGCGCGCCGATGATGCACAGCAGCCTGATGGCGCTGGCGCCCTGCTCCTTCAGCAGGTCGATCGCAGCGACGGCACTGCCGCCGGTGGCGAGCATCGGGTCTAGCAGGAACGTGTCGCGCTCGGCGATGTCGTTCGGCAGCTTGGTGTAGTAGCGCACCGGCTTGAGGGTCTCAGGGTCGCGGTAGAGGCCGATGTGCCCGACGCGTGCGGTCGGGACCATGCTCAAGATCCCCTCGACCATCACCAGTCCGGCCCGCAGGATCGCGACCAGGGCCAGCTTCTTGCCGGCCAGCCGCTGCACGTTGGCGGTGGCGACCGGCGTCTCTACGGTGCCGGGCTCGAGCTCGAGGTCGCGCATGGCGTCGAACGCCATGAGCATGCTCACCTCGGTGCACAGCTCGCGGAAGTCGCGGACGTTGGTCTCGCGGTCGCGCATGACGGCGATCTTGTGCTGGATGAGTGGGTGGTCGATGACGGAGACGGACATCAGTGGACTCCTAGCGGTCGCTGCCCTGGCGGGCCTACGGTCAAAGAGAAAGCCGCCCTGCTACGAGGGCGGCTCGCCGTGGCGGAGAGGGTGGGATTCGAACCCACGGTGCAGCGTAGCCACACAACGGTTTTCGAGACCGTCCCGTTCAACCACTCCGGCACCTCTCCACGGTCCTGCGCTTCGCAGCGGCGCCTTCGCAGAGCCGGCCGCCCAACGCGCGTCGCGAGTATATCGCGCGTGGCCGCTCGCGGTCGACAGTCCGGGGCACCTCGACACCGGGGGGCGCCGGCGACCGTCGCGGCGTCCGTTGACTAGTCGTGAACGAAGTTCGTAGACTGGTCGGTGCCAGACGTGTTGGCCCATCGTCTAATGGCAGGACAACGGATTCTGGTTCCGTTGGTCGGGGTTCGAGTCCCTGTGGGCCAGCCACACTTCTCCCCACCTCTGGCGATGGCCCATCGTCTAATGGCAGGACACCCGGTTTTGGTCCGGTCGGTCGGGGTTCGAATCCCTGTGGGCCAGCCATGGCGCCCCTTCGGGGGCGTCATACTTTCTCGCCACGCTCATCGTAACGGTAGTACCCCTCCCCGCTCTTGCGGCCGAGGCGTCCCGCCTCCACCAGCTTGCGCAACGACTGCGGCGCCTTGAAGCGCTCGCCGTACGCCTCGCTCAGCGAGTCGGAGATGTACAACACCGTGTCGAGACCGATGTAGTCGGCCAGCTCCAGCGGCCCCATGGGGTGGTTGAGCCCCAGCCTCACCGCGGCGTCGACGTCCTCCAGCGAGGCCACGCCCTCCTCGAGGATGCGGGCGCCCTCCACCAGCAGCGCCGCCACCGCCCGGGTGGTCACGAAGCCCTGCCTGTCCTCGACCGTCACCACCGTCTTCCCGCAGCGCTCGGCGACCGCCGTGGCGACCGCCAGGGCCTCGTCGCCGCTGCGCACCCCGCGCACCAGCTCGACGAGGCGCATGCGCTCGGGGGGGTTGAACCAGTGCATGCCGACGACGGCCTCCGGCCGTGAGGTCGCCGCCGCGATCAGCGTGACCGACAGCTCGCTGGTGTTCGACGCCAGCGTCGCGCCGGCCGGCGCGTGCTCGTCGATCTGCGCGAACAGCTCGCGCTTGAGCTCGAGGATCTCGGGCGCCGCCTCGATCACGAGGTCGGCTCCTTGCAGCGCCGCTGCCAGCTCGGCGTGGGCCGTGAAGCGTTCGCTCACCGCCGTCTCGCCGGCGCTCTTGCCGACCCTCCTCGTCGCCCGCTCGCGCGCCTCGGTTGACGGGTCGAAGAGCGCCACGCGGTAGCCGGTCCCGACCAGCACGGCTGCGATGCCGCTGCCCATGAGGCCGCCTCCCACCAGCGCGACCGTGTTCACCGTGCCCGGTCGTTCGTCCCTGCCGTGTTCTCCCATGCCCGGCATCATAGCGGCGGGTAGAGGTCGTACCGGACGGTCCTCCCGTCGAGCGAGCCGCTGGGCTGCACGCCTCCCAGGGGGCCGGCCCTGCTCGGACGCTTTACCGCAACGCGCCTGCCGGCGGCCGCGCGGGCCGCAGCCAGCAGCGCCTGCTCCTCCTCCCGAGACGGCTCCAGCTCGCCGGCGAAGAGCCGCCGCAGCACCGCCATGCCCTTCGGCGGCGCCGCGCTGCCGTGACGACCGCTCGGGAACATCGGGTCGAGGTAGACGACGTCGGCGGTCAGCGTCGCCCCCAGGAGCTCGGCGGCGTCGCCGTGGAGCAGGCGCACGCGCGACGCGGCTCGCCTCGCTGCGGCCCCGAGCTGACCGGCGGCCGCACGCGCCAGGGCGTCCGCCAGCAGGGCGCAGAGCACGGCGGAGCGCTCGATCATCGTCACCCGCGGCTCGGCCGTCGGGCCACCCGGAGCGTCGGGCGGCGGCTCATCGCCCTCCTGCGCGGCATCTGCCGGTGGGTCGGCCGCCGCGCCCTTCGCGGCCAGATGGAACGCGTCGGCGCCCAGACCGGCGGTCGCGTCGATCACGCTGCCAGCGCCGCCGAGGGTGGCGCGCCACAAGGGGTCGCGTGCGCCCGGTCGCGGTCGCGCCAGCAACTCGCCGGCCGCTACGACCGCGGGCCCGCCAGGGACGCGCAGCTCCAGCCCAGCCGGACCGCGACGCAGCTCCAGACCGGCGCGCCTGGCCGCGGCCACGGCCTCCTCTGCCAACCCGTCCGGCAGCCCGATAGAAGCGTCCATGACGTGATGCTACGGCGCCCAGCCGGTGAACCCGTGACCCTTAAGGGGCCGGCGCCTGTGCTAAGCTCTACGGTTGACAACGGACGACGCCTTCGATTCCTAGGCCGCAAGATGTCCTCGGCTTCACATCGAAGGCATTAGCAATAGCTTGCTTTCGGTTCGCAAGTAGCCGCCTGCGGCCGAGGGCTCCGCGCGAGCGAAACGTCGGCGGATCGAGAAGGGCACGAGGAGGTAAGCAGTGACCAACGAACAGCTGAGAGCGAGGCGCAAGGACGCCGTCACCCCCGGAGCGATCAGCGTGCACCCGTTCAGCCCGGCCAAGGCCAAGGGGTCGTACGTCTGGGACGTCGAGGGCAAACGCTACCTCGACTTCTCCAGCGGCATCGCGGTGATGAACCTCGGGCACTCGCACCCCAGCGTGGTGGAGGCGGTCACGAAGCAGGTCGCCGAGTTCCAGCACCTGTGCTTCGCGGTCGCGATGCACGAGAACTACATCGAGCTGGCCGAGCGCCTCAACGCGCTCGCACCAGGCTCGAGCAAGAAGAAGACGTTCCTGGTGAACTCCGGCGCCGAGGGCGTCGAGAACGCCGTGAAGATCGCCCGCTCGTACACCGGACGCGCCGGCATCGTCTCCTTCACCCACGCCTTCCACGGCCGCACCTACATGGCCTTCTCACTCACCGGCAAGGCCGACCCGTACAAGAAGGGTTTCGTCATGCGCGCGGCCGAGATCTACCGCGCCCAGTACCCCTACCACTTCCGCAACCCCTGGGGCGCAGCCACCCCCGAGGAGACGGGCGAGCGCGCACTGGCCGCCCTCAAGGACCAGGTGCGCACCACCATCGGCGTCGACGAGGTCGCGGCCTTCCTGCTCGAGCCGGTCGCCGGCGAGGGGGGCTTCATCCCGGCGCCCGAGAACTTCCTCAGGGGCCTGCGCGAGTTCGCCGACGAGATCGGCGCGCTGTGGATCGACGACGAGGTGCAGGCCGGCATCGGGCGCACCGGTGAGATGTGGGCAGTAGACCACTACGGGCTCGAGCCCGACATCATCGTCAGCGCCAAGGCGCTCTCCTCGGGCTTCCCCCTCTCGGCGGTGATCGCCAGGGCCGAGATCATGGACACCATGCACCCCAGCTCCCTCGGCAGCACGTTCGGCGGCAACCCCGCGGCCGTCGCTGCCGCGCTGGCCACGCTCGAGGTCATCGAGCGCGAAGGCCTCCTGCAGCGCTCGCGTCAGCTCGGCGAGAAGACTCGCGCGCGCCTCGAGCAGTTCAAGGAGCGCTTCCCCGCCATCGGCGACGTGCGCGGCCTCGGCTACATGCTGGCCATGGAGTTCGTCAAGGAGGACGGCCGCACCCCCGACGTGAAGAGCGTGGAGAGGGTCGTCGAGGTCGCCCGTGAGCTCGGCCTGATCCTGCTCTCCACGGGCACGTACTCGAACGTCGTGCGACTGCTTCCCCCCATCAACCTCTCCGACGACGAGCTCGAGGAGGGTCTCGGCATCATCGAGAAGGCTCTCGAGCGGGTGCTGGGCGGCGCGCCAACCGCCGACCAAGAGCGCGTCCCCGAGGCCGTGGCCTAGCCGCGAGCACGATCGCCACAAGCTTGATTAAAGCGGCCGAGTAACCTCGGTCCCAGCGACAGACGAGCGGCGCCGATCTCCCGGCGCCGCTCGCTCTCGTT
>CAZQVC010000003.1:0-8525 GCA_964596625.1 uncultured bacterium
CGCACCGGAATCTGGCCCCGCCTGCCGCTAGTTGGTCGGCGGGTTGGTCTCGCCCTCGTGTAGCAGCAGGTCCTCGAACGAGGTCCCGCCCGGCTCGACGGGCAGCGGCTCGACGACCAGCGACTCCACGGTGAACGTGCCGGCCGGCGCGCGGCGGTCTTCGACGAGGGGCGCGAGGTCGTCGAGGGGCGCGCCGGCCACCTCGTTGGTGCGGAGGTAGAGGGGTGCGACGGCGGGCGCCGGCGGCGGCGCCGCGGCCTGGAGGCGGCTGGCGGTCTGCGCCTCCTTGGTGACGCGGCGCAGCAGAGCCTCGGCCTCCAGCGGCTTCATGGGGCGTGCGAAGAAGTAGCCCTGCGCCAGGTCGACGCCGAGCCGGCGCACGAAGTCGCGCTGGTAGGCGGTCTCGATGCCCTCGGCCACGACCTGCTTCCCGAGCTTGTGGGCCATGGCGCAGATCGCCTCGACGATGGGGAAGGTGCTGGTCTGCTCTCCCGGGATGTCGAGGCCGGCCGCGATCTCGGACCAGGCGCCGGCCGACGGCGCCCGCGCGGAGGCGGTCGAGCGCATGCCGTGGTCGGTGACACGGCCCGCGCCGAAGGTCGTGTTGACGTTGACGCTGCCGCCGACGGCCTTGGGTGCGAGCCCCTGGACGAACGAGCGGTCGATCTTGAGCGTCCTGATGGGCAGTCGCTGCAGGTAGGCGAGCGAGGAGTAGCCGGTGCCGAAGTCGTCGAGGGCGGTCGGCACGCCCAGCCTGTCGAGGCGCAGCAGCGTCCTCAAGGCCAGCTCGTAATCGCGCACCAGGACGCTCTCGGTCACCTCGATCTCGAGCAGCTCAGGCGGTATCCCGGAGTCGTTGAGCGCGCCCTTGACCGTGTCGATGAAGGCCTGTTGGTGGAACTGCACGGTCGAGACGTTCACCGCCATGCGCACGGGGCGCAGGCCGGAACGGATCCACTCGCGCTGTTGCAGCGCGGTCTCCCGCAGCATCCAGTGGCCTATCGGCGAGATCAGGCCGGCGTCCTCCGCCACCGGGATGAACTCCCCTGGCGAGACGATGCCGAGCTCGGGGCTGTGCCAGCGGATCAACGCCTCGAAGGCCGCGAGCTGGTTGTCCTCGAGACGCACCTGGGGTTGGTAGACGACCTCCAGCTCGTTCTCCTGGAGTGCCTTGCGGAGCTGCCGCTCGAGCTCGAGGCGGCGCGTGAGCCGAGTGCGTACCTCGACGGTAGAGAAGTAGAAGGAGTTCTTGCCGCCCTCCTTGACCTGGTACATCGCAGCGTCCGCGCTCTTGAGCAACGCCGCAGGGTCGTTCCCGTCGCGGGGGTAGAGGCTGATGCCGATGCTGGCGGAGACCTGTATCTCGCGGCCGTCGATCGTGAACGGGGCGCCCAGTTCACGCACCAGGCTTCGCGCCACCGACGCGGCCGCCCGCTCCTCCTCGACGTTGAGCAACGCCACGGTGAACTCGTCGCCGCCGACCCGCCCGATGAGGTCCTGGCCCCGCACGTTCTCCCGCAGGACCCGCCCCACCTCGCGCAGCAGCTTGTCGCCGATCTCGTGGCCGTAGGTGTCGTTGACGAACTTGAAGCGGTCGAGGTCGACGAACAGCAGGGCGAAGCCGCTGCCGTCTTCTGTCGACCTGGCGATCGTCGACTGCAGGCGCTCGTCGAACGCTCCGCGGGTGAACGCTCCGGTCAGCGGATCGACCTGCGCGCGCTTGGAGACGAGCCGTTCGGCGTGGAGCGTCCTACGGAAGCGCTGCACGAAGGCCGTAGCCACGCCCGTGCCGATGAAGGTGAACAGGACGAACGCGTCCGCGCCTTCGAAGTCGTAGGTGACGAGCCAGCGGCCGAGCGTGTCGCCGGAGGCCAGGAACTCCACCAGGGCGAAGCCGAGAAGGCCGGCGCCGACGCCGCCGGCGACGCCCCAGGCGTAGCCCGTTACGGCGACGGCGAGCAGCGCCACCATGCCGGCGTACTGCCCCAAGGTGGCGTTCAACCAGGGGAAGGCGAGTAGGTACGCCAACCACATCGCCAACGGCGCCACGTTCCGTGACCACTGCTTCATGATGCGAGAACCTTACTCATGAGGGCTTTACGCCATTCTTACTCGGCCGGCCAGCGGCTTGGCAGCGCGGCGAGAACCCCGCTGGGGATGGTGTTGGGTAGCATGGAGCGAGCTGCCGGTTGGGGGCCGGGAGCACTCCGGGAGGTAAGTGATGTCCACGTACCACTCACCCAGGAAGACTCGCCTCGCACGGTCGGTCGGCGTCACCAGGCTGGTGACCTCGGCCCTGGTGGCGCTAGTCGCGTTCGCCGTCCTCGGCCTGGCCTCGGCCCAGACGGTGACCATGGCGATGGCGGCGCAGCCCGACACGCTCGATCCGCAGGTGACGTCGGCCACCGCCGCGTTCCAGGTCTCGAAGTCGCTCTACGACACGCTCGTCGAGGTCGACCGCAGCGGCAACATCGTGCCGTCTCTGGCCTCGGAGTACAGCGTCTCGGACGACGGCACGGCCTACACCTTCACCCTGGTGGAGACCGCTTTCCACGACGGGACGGCTTTCGACAGCGCCGACGTGGTGGCCAGCCTCGAGCGCATCATGAGCGAGGCCACGGCTTCACCGAAGGCCAGTGAGTACGGTGCGATCACGGGCGTCGAGGCACCGGACGAGCGGACCGTAGTGGTCAACCTCAGCCAGCCGGCACCCGCCCTGCTCGCCACGCTGGCCTCCGGCTGGGGCGCCATCCTCCCCTCCGAGAAGCTGGCCGAGGGCCACGACTTCGGCAACCAGCCGGTCGGCACCGGGCCCTTCGTCTTCGAGAGCTGGCAGCGCGACAACGCGATCACGATGTCGGCCAACCCCGACTACTTCCAGGGGGCGCCCCAGGTCGACCAAGTCGTCATCCGCTTCGTGCCAGACACCGCGGTGCAGTTGCAGGGACTCTTGACCGGCGAGTTCGACGTGATCGACACGGTCGCCGCCGAGGACCGGCAGCAGGTGGAGAGCGACCCGAACCTCGAGCTGGTCACCGATCCGTCGGGTCTCGCGCTGGTCGCAGCGCTCAACACCCGACACGAGTACCTCTCCGACCCCCGCGTGCGCCAGGCGCTGAACTACGCGGTGGACAGCCAGGTCGTGCTGGATGTCGCGTACGGCGGCGGCACGCCGATAGGCACGTTCATGGAGGCCGGCAGCCCCTGGCTGCCAGACGACGTCCAGCCGTTCCCGTACGACCCCGAACGCGCGCAGGAGCTGCTGGCCGAGGCCGGTGTGCCCGACGGCTGGACCCTGCAGATGGCCCTGCCTCAGCCGTACGAGCAGCACATCCAGGCGGGCCAGGTGGTGCAGGACTTCCTGGGCGACGTCGGCGTCGCCAGCGAGATCCGCATCGTCGAGTGGGGCGTGTGGCTCTCTGACGTCTACGGCGGAGCGCACGACTTCGACATCACGGTCATCGGCCACACCGGCAAGCTCGATCCCACGGGCCGCCTCGACGGCTACGGCACCGAGGCCGACAACTACCCTGGCTTCGACGATCCCGAGGTCGCCCAGTGGCTGCTCGACGGCGCCAGCGAGAGCGACCCGGAGGCGCGCCGCGAGATCTACGCCAACGTGCTGCGAAGCCTCCACGAGAACGCTCCGTTCATCTACTTCGGCACCCCCGACCGCGTCCACGCCCGCCAGGCGAACCTCGCTGGCTTCTGGATCACGCCGATGCTCGACTCGTTCGACTTCCGCTCGGTGACGGTCGAGTAGCGTCCTCCCTCCAGTGCGGGCGGCGGCACGCTGGTCCGCCGTCCGCACTTGCAACCAGCCGACTAGCAACGTTCATTAGGTTGGGAAGCGGATCCACGTGACGCGCTACCTGCTCGGCCAGGCCTTCAGCTTCGTCGTCACCCTGTGGGTGGTGTTGACGTTGGTGTTCCTGGCCGTCAGAGCCCTGCCGGGTGACGCCGCCACGATCATGGGCGGCATCGACACCAGCGCCGAGCAGATCGCCGCCATACGCGAGAACCTCGGCCTGGCCGGCACCATCGCGAGCCAGTACGGCGACTTCCTGCAAGACCTGGCCGGAGGGGACCTGGGCGCCTCGCTGCGCGAGCGCAGGCCCGTGGTGGACGTGCTGCTCGATCGTCTGCCCGTGACCCTGGCGCTGGCCGGCATGGCGTTCGTGATCTCGTTGGTCGTCGGGCTCGGACTTGGCGTCGCCGCCGGCTTGCGGCCAGGGGGGCTCTTCGATCGGCTCACCACGGGCTTCGCCACCGCGGCGCTGGCGCTGCCGGAGTTCTGGTTCGGCTTCCTGCTGATCCTGGTGTTCGCCGTGCAGCTGGGTTGGTTCCCGGTCCTCGGCCTGCCGGCCAGCGGGCTCAACTGGCGGGCTTCCTGGCACCTCCTGCTCCCCGCGATCACGCTCGCCATCCCACGCGCAGCGCAGCTCGCCCGCCTCACCCGCGCGCAGGTCCTCGAGGAGCGCAGGGCAGATTACGTGCGCACGGCCCGCAGCAAGGGACTCTCCAGTCGGGTCGTGACCAGGCACATCAGCGCCAACGCCCTGCCGGGCGTCCTGCCCCTCTTGGCGCTCGAGCTCGGCGGCCTGCTGACGGGGACCATCGTCGTCGAGCAGGTCTTCGGGCTGCCCGGCCTTGGCGCGACGATCCTGGGCGCGATCGCAGCGCGCGACTACCCGGTGGTGCAGGGCGTGACGATACTGGCGGTCGTCGTCTACATCACCGTCAACTGGTTGGCCGACGTCCTGCAGCTGCTCGTCGACCCACGCTTGCGGTCCGCGGCGTGAGGCCCGCCGTGCGGGCGCGATGACCCGGGAACGCGCCGGGCTGGTGCTGTTCGCCGTGGTGTTGGCCGCGACGCTGCTCTCTCCCCTGCTGGTGCCGTACGACCCCCTCGAGCCCGACTACACGGCCCGCTACGCGCCCATCAGCGGCGAGCACCTGCTCGGCACCGACGGCCTCGGCCGCGACGTGCTGTCGAGGGCGTTGGCGGGAGGCCGCGTGTCGCTGGTGATCGCGCTCAGCGCGACCGCGCTGACCATGCTTCTGGGCGGCAGCCTCGGCGCGCTCGCAGCGAGCCTTGGCGGGGCGGTGGACACCGTGCTCTCCCGGTTGTTCGACGCCTTGCTGGCCTTCCCCGGGTTCCTCCTGATCCTGCTGGCGGTCGCCATCCTGGGCGGCGGCTCGGCCCAGACCGTGCTGGCCATGGGCGTCGCCGGCTCACCCGTGTACTTCCGTCTCGCCCGGGCCTTCGCGCGCTCGGAGCTGCGCTCGGAGTACGTCACGGCGGCCTTGGCGCTCGGCGCGTCGCGCCAGCGGCAGCTGCTGAGGCACGCGCTGCCGAACTTCTTCGGCAGCCTGATGGTGCAGGCGGCCAGCACGGCCGCTACCTTCCTGCTGGTGGAAGCCTCGCTGAGCTACCTCGGCCTCGGGGTGCCGCTGCCGACGCCTAGCTGGGGCAACGTGCTGCAGGACTCCAGGAGCTACCTCACCAGGCAGCCTTGGGCCGCGGTCGGACCGGGGCTGTTCCTCGCGGCGGCCTCGCTCTCCTTCCAGTTCATCTCCGACGGGCTGCGGGACCGACTCGACCGCCGGGGCTGAGTCAGCGGCGGCGGTACCATGGTGGCCATGTCAGCCGCCGACGAGCAGAACCCCGAACAAGACCCCATGGAACCCACCCCGCTGGCCGAGGCGAGCCTGCTGCACGGCGACGTGCTGAAGAGCGACTGCGACGCCCTCGTCGTCAACCTCTTCGAGGGCGTCAGCGCGCCGGGCGGGGCCACCGGAGCCGTCGACGCTGCGCTCGACGGCGCGATCACCGAGCTGATAGCCGCCGGCGACCTCGAGGGCAAGGTCGGGCAGGTCGCGGTCCTCTACCCGCGCGGCGCCGTGCCGGCGCGCCGGGTGTTGGTCACAGGGCTCGGACCCGCCGAGAAGTTCTCGACCGAGGTGGCCAGAAGGGCCGCCGCCAACGCCGCGCGCAAGGCGGTCCAGCTCGGTGCGTCCACCGTGCACACCATCGCGCACGGAGCCGGCGTCGGCGGACTCGATGTCGCCGCAGCGGCGCAGGCGACGGTGGAAGGCTCGCTGCTGGCGGGCTACTCCTTCCGCGGCTGGAAGTCCGGCGGGTCGGGGAGCGGCAAGCGTCTCACCGGCGTGACCGTGGTGGAGGCCGACGCTGCCAAGCTCGAGTTGGCCGAGGCCGGGGTGAGCGCGGCGAAGGCCGTCGCCGCTGGCGTCGGACGCGCCAGGGACCTCGTCAACCGACCGCCGAACCGAGCCAACCCGCAGCACGTGGCCGCGGTCGCTCGGCAGGTGGCTGAGAGCGTCGGCCTGGACATCGAGGTCGGCGACCGCGACTGGCTCGAGCGCGAGCGCATGGGCGCGCTGCTCGCGGTCGCTGCCGGCAGCCGCAACGAGCCGGCGTTCATCGTCATGACGCACAACGCCGAGCGTGACGACCTACCCACGGTCGTGCTGGTCGGCAAGGGCGTCACGTTCGACACCGGCGGCCTCTCGCTGAAGACGAGGGACGGCATGGTCCCCATGAAGGCGGACATGGCGGGGGCCGCAGCGGTGATCGGCGCCATGGAAGTCGTGGCCACGCTGGGCGTGGAGCTGCGCGTGGTCGGCCTGTGCCCGTGCGTCGAGAACATGCCGGACGGCGCAGCCTACCGACCCTCCGACGTCGTGGTGGCGAGCAACGGCGTGTCGATCGAGATCCTCAGCACCGACGCCGAAGGGCGGCTGGCGCTGGCGGAGGCGCTGGCCTTCGCCCGGCGTTACGAGGCTGACGCGGTGGTCGACCTGGCGACGCTCACCGGCTCGAGCGTCGTCGCGCTGGGGGCGGGCGTCAGCGCCTCGCTGTTCGCCTCGGACGACGACTTGGCGGCAGAGTTGGAGAGCGCCTCGAGCGAGACCGGCGAGCGCGTCTGGCGCATGCCGCTGTTCGACGAGTACCGCAAGGCCATCGACGCCAAGGTCGCCGACCTGAAGAACAGCGGCGGCGCGCGGGGCGGGGTCGGCACCGCCGCCGTGTTCCTCGAGCGCTTCACCGACTACCCGTGGGCTCACGTCGACATGGCCGGCATGGAACTCGTCGATTCCCCCGGTGACCGGGCGTACCTGACAGCTGGCGCGACCGGCTACGGTGTGCGCCTGCTGGTCGAGTTCCTCAGGCGACGGGCGGACCGTAGGGCAGCGAGATGACAGCCTGGGCGGCACGGTTGCCATAGAGTTTGGTCATGACCGACAACAGCAAGGACGCCCATCGCGAGGTAGCCACCCTGGCCGGCGGTTGCTTCTGGTGTCTGGAAGCGATCTTCCCCGACCTGGCCGGGGTGCACGAGGTGAAGTCCGGTTATGCCGGCGGGCACACGACCAACCCCACCTACCAAGAGGTCTGCAGCGGCACCACCGGTCACGCCGAGGTCGTACGGGTCAGCTACGACCCCGAGGTGATCAGCTTCCGCGACCTGCTCGACGTGTTCTTCTCCGTTCACGACCCCACCACCAAGGACCGGCAGGGCAACGACATCGGCACGCAGTACCGCTCGGCGATCTTCACTCACGACGAGGAGCAGGCGGAGGTGGCCAGGCAGGCCATCGCCGACCTCGAGGCCGCCGGCGTCTACCCGAACCCGGTCGTCACGGAGGTCTCACCGGCCGGCACCTTCTACCCCGCCGAGGCGTACCACGACAACTACTACGCCAGGAACCCGGAGCAGGGCTACTGCCAGGTGATCATCGCCCCGAAGGTCGCGAAGTTCAGGAAGCAGCACTTAGACCGCCTACGGCGCTCCAGCACGGTGGCAGCCACCTGAGCTCGTCCTAGCCTGCGGGCGAGGCTCCCCTTGGTTGTCGTGGGACCCGCCCTCAGCGGCCGTTGCGGACCAGGTTGATGACCTTCCCGTTGAGGTCGACGCCGTCGACCTTCCAACCGGCCGAGATCCAGGCGAGCGCCTGCGAGTGGGACTCGGTGTTGGCCCACCACGCGCGGTGGTCGTAGGCCGACTTCGGCAGCGGGGCGCCCATGATCTCGGTGATCTCATCGAAGCTGAGTTCGTACGTCTTGGTGTCCTTGGGGACCTTCGCCAAGTGCTCGTGTAGCGGAGCGTAGCGGCTGCTGGCCGAAAGCGTGAGGTTAGCTGCGCCCTCGGTTGAGCCCCTGCGCTTGCGTCCCCTACGGGCGGGCGCCTCCTCCTGAAGGTCGGCCCCTCCCATCCAGGCCCCGACCACGCGGTAGAAGTCGCCCACGCGCTCTTCGGGTACCAACACTGTCACTTCAGTCAATGCCATGCTCGTGTACTCCCAATCCTGCAAAGATTCCCCCCGAAGTGCGTCCTCGCCTCGAAACTAGGGCTTTGCGCAACGCAAAGAGTAGCACACCAAGAGTAGTAACCTACGATACTTGGTAATTTCTGGGTCCAACGGACCGGGAAGGCGAAAACCTACCGTATGTAGCGTTTCACGTGGGACCCCTAGGCCCATACCAAGGAGGCCGGCTTCGT
>CAZQVC010000003.1:8625-28842 GCA_964596625.1 uncultured bacterium
AGGTCGAGGCTCAGCCGAGGAGCGAGGCGACGATGAGCATGACGACGCCGATCACGGAGAGCAGCGCCAAGGTCCGTGCGACGTACTTGATCCGCTCGGTGCCGAGGATCCACTCGAACAGGTAGTCGTGCCCGCCTTCGTCGCCGAGGTTGCGGGCCAGGATGGTGAGCGGGCACTTGCGGCCGAAGGTCGCGTAGATGACGGCTTCGAGGCCGATCATGACCAGCGCAAGGACCGTGAACACGTCGCGCCGGCCGCTGATCGCGCAGTACATGAGGTAGAACGCCGCGCTGCCCATGGCGAGGACCGCCAGGCTGTGGAAGGCCTTGACGAAGACGCGCCAGCCGTCGGTGACCGGCCCCGGAGCGGGGCGGGGCAACAGCCGCTCGGCGAACACCGGACGAGGCAGGGCCTGCGCCACTTCGGTCGTCGGACCGCTGATGGTGCCGGCGGCCGCGTTGGTGAGGTCATCAGACGAGGTCACGTGCGAAGCAGGATACCAGCAAGCATCCGACATTGCCATCGCCTGGACAGCACGCCCGTCACGGGCACCGGCCGCGCGGGTATCATCGCGGCCGTGAGACGACGAAGGCCTCCCGCCACCGAGATCATCGAGGTCTCCGGCGTGCAGGTCGCACTCACCCGCAAGCGGGTGAAGAACCTCAACCTACGAGTCATGCCGCCCGACGGAGAGGTGCACCTCAGCGTGCCGCACGGCACGCCACGCAGCGCCATCGACGAGATGGTGCGCGGCCGCCTGCCGTGGATCGCCCGGCACAGGACGCGGCTTCGGAACCTGCCGCGCCCGGCCTCCCGCGAGTACCTCGATGGGGAGAGCATCTCGTTGCTCGGTGAGCGGCGGCGCCTCCGCTTCGTGGCGACGGGGCGGCCAGAAGCGCTCCCGCCGGCCACCGAGGACGACGAGGTCTTGCTGCGCGTGGCGCCGGGCGCCACGCGCGAGGCGCGGGCTCGCGCGTTCGACCGCTGGCTGCGACAGCAGGCGAGGCGAGAGTTCGCGCTTGAAGTGGCGCGCTGGGAGCCGCGCCTGGGGGTCGAAGTAGCGGAACTGGGGATCAAGCGGATGAAGACGCGCTGGGGCACCTGCAACCCCACGGCCAAGCGGGTGTGGCTGAACCTCGCACTGATCGAGAGGCCGCGCCGCTGCCTGGAGTACGTCGTCGTGCACGAGCTCGCCCACCTGTTGGTGCCCGACCACAGCCCCGCCTTCTGGCGGGTGGTCGAGCGACACCTGCCCGGCTGGCGCGAGGCCAAGCGCGAGCTTGCGCGTGCGCCGCTGTGGCTCGACCACGCGCGCTGACCGCCGGGTCGAACCGCTTCGCCCTGGCGCCATGCCGCCGCGTGCCGGCAAGCCGCCCGGCCGGACCGCGCGGGCTACTCGCTAGGCAGGGCGACCGGAGCGAACAGCTCGGCGACCGCAGCCGGCTCGGTCCCGACCTCGTCGAGAGCGACTGCCACCGCGGCCCTGCCGAGGAGCGAGCCGACCACGTTGCCCGTCCCGCTGTAGCCCCCTAGGACGACGGCGCCGCCGCGGACGGTCGCGAGCAGCGGCAGCGGCCCACTGCTGAAGCCGACCGAGGCAGCCCAGCGGTGCGTGACCGGGGCCGCAACGCCGAGGCTGTCTCGTAGGAACCGCTCGAGCAGCTCCTGCACGCGCTCTCCCGGTTCCGGGTCGTGCGTCCACTCTCCCGGACCGCCGCGGTCGCGGAAGCCGCCGAGCGCCAGGCGGCCGTCTTGC
Source organism: uncultured bacterium (assembly GCA_964596625.1). GTDB lineage: Bacteria > Deinococcota > Deinococci > Deinococcales > Trueperaceae > DASRWD01. Next base: position 10,382 of record CAZQVC010000003.1, read on the forward strand.
AACTGCTGGTAGTACTCGTAGCCGTAGCGTCGGTACACCGGGCGGTCGAACACGGTCTCGCCCAGCGGGGCGGTGGCCAACATCTGCAGCCGCGCCGTGCGGACGACGTGCGCGACCTCCGGCACCAGGCTGTCGAGACCGCCGTCGACGGCAACGATCACCCTGTCGCATGAGACGGCGGCCCTCGGAGTCTCGACGCTGCGGGCCGAGAAGCCCGTGGCCGGCGTGTGCTCGTACAGCCTGACGCCGCGCGCGAGCGCCCTGTTCGCGAGCGCCCTGCATCGTTCCAAGGGGTCGCAGACGCAGTCGAACGGGAACAGCAGCCCCCGGCCTTCGCGGCCGACGTAGCGCTCTACGGGCAGGCCGTCCGCGGTCATCTGGCGGTACTGCGCCTCGCAGTCGTCGAGCTCGTCGTCGTCCTCGGCGATCCTCAACGACCCGGTGAGCCGCACGCTGCCGGGCGTGGCCTCGCGCATGCTGACGATCTCGGCTGCGGTGAGACGGTAGAGCTCCACCGCCCGCTCGCGTCCGAGCTGGGCCACCGCGTCGTGATGGAAGGGCGCGATGCCGGCGAGGAGGAAGCCGCCGTTGCGACCGGCGGCCCCGCCGGCCACCGCGCCGGCGTCGATGCCGATGACGTCGATCCCGCGCCTCGCGGCCTCGAGCACGACGGCGAGACCGGTGCCTCCCAGGCCGACCACGCACAGTTCGGCGGTCGTGTCTTGCGACAACGGAGCGAGCCCGGGCCAGGGGCCTTGGCCCCACACGGGCTCGGCGTTCGGGAGCGCTACGGGCATGACAGCGATGATACGTGGACGACCTCGCCAGCGGCGCCCGCTGCGTTCGACCACACGGCGCGTGGTAGGCGGCAACGGAATCAAATCGTGGTCAAACCCGTCTCACCAGTCAGGGCCCGACCATCCGAGCGTCGACCGCCGCAGCGCCGGTCGCGAGAGGAGAGGTCATGCCTTACGAGCGCATCACCGAACTGCCCGACAGCGTCAAGGACAACCTGCCGAAGCACGCCCAGGAGATCTACAAGGAGGCCTACAACAGCGCCTGGGACCAGTACGACGAGCCCTCAGAACGCGAAGGCGACGCCTCGCGGGAGGAGACCTCGCACAAGGTCGCGTGGAGCGCCGTCAAGCAGAGCTACGAGAAGAACGACGACGGTCGCTGGGTCAAGAAGGACTAGCGCTGCGGTACGAGGTCGATGATCACGACCTCGGCCGGACAGGCGAAGCGGAACGGCAACGCCGTCACGCCAAGGCCCCGCGACACGAAGGCCGGCATCGGCGCGGGCACCCAGCCCTCGGCGTAGCGCGCCCCGTAGGCCGACGAGGTCACCAGCGGCCCCAGACCCGGGACCTTGATCTGACCGCCGTGCGTGTGGCCGGCGAGGAGCAGGTCGACGACCGGACGCGCCTCCCCGCCCGGCAGCTCGGGGATCACGTCGGGGTTGTGGCTGAGGAGGATGCGAGCGGGCGCGGTGGCCTCGGCTCCCTCTGCCTCTTCGGTGCGGGTTGGCGCGCGGGCCAACGCTCCGCCGAGGTCGGCCACGCCGACGCGGAAGTCGTCGATCCCGGCGAGGAAGAGGTCGTCTCGCAGGCTCAAACCCTCGTTCACCAGCAGCGCGACGCCCGCCGCGTCGAGGGCCTCCTGCAGCGGTTCGAGGTTGCGGTAGCGCGTCCTGTCGTGGTTGCCCGGCACCGCGAAGACGCCCAGGCCGCCCACGAGCTCCGGCAGCAGGGTGCGCAGCTCGCGCAGGTCGCCGCGGTAGCGCTGGTCAACGAGGTCACCGCCAAGGAGCACCAGGTCCGGCTCCTCGGCGTTGCTGGCCTCGATCCAGGCGGCCAGGTCGGCGCCCGCGAGGTGCGGCCCGAGGTGGAAGTCGGTGAGCAGCGAGAGGCGCAGCGGCGCCAAGAGGCCTTGCACCTTCACCTCGTGGTGGTTGACCTCGAACTGGTGGGGTGTGCGGTACGCCATCAGGCCGATCGCGACCGCTCCGACCCCCGCAAGACCGGTGGTCTGCAGGAACTCACGTCGCGAGATCCTCCGCTCTAGCTGCATGCGCTCCAGCCCATCAGGGCCGGTAGCGTACACCGCACCACTGACGGCCGAGCGGCGATCCCTTACTCGGACGCCTGGAGCAGTACCCGTCGACGCCCCCGACGGGCTACCGTAGGTGCTCGTGCGCAGTGACCTGCCAACCTCCTGGCACCTCGGGCCGACGGCGCCATGAGCAGCCTCCTGGACCGCCTAAGCGAGTTCATGCTCCGCCTCGTCGACCTGCTGGGCTACCTCGGGCTGAGCCTGGTGATGCTCATCGAGAACATCATCCCTCCGATCCCGTCCGAGCTGGTGCTCCCGTTCGCCGGCTTCCTGGTGGCGGAGGGCAGCATGAACTACCTGCTGGTGCTGCTGTTCACGACGGTGGGCGCCTTCGCGGGCACGACCGCGTTCTACTTTCTCGGCCGGAGCCTCGGCGACGCCAGGGTGCGCCACTTCATCAAGCGCTACGGCCGCTGGGTGCTGCTGCAGGAGGCCGACTACGACGAGGCGCTCAGCTTCTTCCGCCGGCACGACTCGAAGGTCGTGTTCTGGGCTCGCTTCGTCCCCGCGGTGCGCAGCCTGATCTCCCTGCCGGCCGGCGTGGCCGGCATGAGCTTCAGGCGCTTCGCGGTCTTCACCGTTCTCGGCACGCTGCTGTGGAACACGGTGCTGGTGACGGCCGGCCGGTTCCTCGGCGAGCGTTGGGACAGCGTCCTCGCCGTCGTGGACCGGCTCGAGAGCGTGCTCTGGGTGCTGCTCGGCCTGTTCGTGGTCGGCTGGTTCGTCTGGCAGCGCCGCACCCGGGCAAGGCGAGCCGAAGCACGGCGAACCGAAGCGCAACGCGCAGACGTGCGACGCGCCGCTACCCACCATGACGCGGCGTCTGGAACGTCTGCGCGGCAGGCGGCCGACGCTTCGCCGCTCGCGGCCGACGGCGAGCAGACGCGCGACTGACGGCCGGGCTAGCCCCGGTCTATGAGGTTGTGGGCGTTGAGGGCGCGCAGGTTCTCGAGCGTGATGATGCCCGCCCAGGCGACCTTGCTGCGTGCCCAGGCCTCGGCAGAGGGACCGGCGCTGGCGCCCCAGTCCCAGGACGGCCACCACGCGCCGTCGGCGGCCTGGTCGTCGATCAGGCGCTCGAGCTCGAGCACGACGTTGTCCGCGAGCTCGTCGGCGAGCGCCGAGTCGGGACGCGACGCGACGTTGAGGGCTCTGAGGCCGTAGCCGCCGTTGGAGCCGGCACGAAGCGCGCTGGTCGCGGCCTCCGCCAACCGCTCCCGCAGCGGGCCGTGCAGTTCGAGCGGGATGCCGGCGGCGTCGAGCAGCCGGCACGCGGCGATGAGGTCGTGCATCTCCAGGCTTCCCTCAGCGCCCATCGACTCCTCCACCGCGCGGAGGACGGAGCGGGCCTGCTCGGCCAGCCACTGCTCGTCGACCTCCGCCTTGAGGTTGTAGAGGTGCGCGACGATCTCGGCCTTGGGGTTGAGCCTGAACCCGTTGAAGCGCTCGGCCAGACCATCTTGCGCCCACCACGGGGCGTGGGGATGGTCGCCGGTGTCGGCGGGGACGATACGCCAGGCGTCGCTCGCAGCGTCGAACGTGCCCGTCAGGTAGCCGACCAGGGAGCGCACCATCGGATGGTTCGCCGGTGCGCCGACCTCGACCAGCGTCCTGAGCGCCACACTCGACGCCAACGCGCCGCTGCTTGGCGTGAGCGCGTCCGGCTCCAGCCCGTTGCCGAACCCACCGTCGTCGTTCTGGAAGGCCGCCAGCGCGTCGAACACGGGCCACGCAGGAGCGCCCTCGAAGTCGTGCTCGAAGAGCGCGACCTCCAGGGGCCTGGCGTGATCGAGGAGGAACGCCCTAGCCTGCAGGTAGCGTTCCGTCGTCAGGCGCGGCATGAGCGAGCATACCCGGTTCGCTCACCTTGAAGTTCACCAGCCTCAGGCGCTCGCCGTCGTTGGTGGTGTAGTCCCCTACGCTGGTTATCGACACGTCGCTGGAGACGTGCTCGACGGTCCCATCGGCGCGGTGCAGCGGGCCCTCGAAGCGCAGCGTGTGCCCGGTAGCAACGTCCGTCGGCAGGTCGTCCACGGCCTCGCCCGGACGCCAGCTGCCGGGTATCTCGGCGATGTCTCCGTCCGAGTCCCTCACCTCGCGCAGCAGCCCGAGGCCTGCCAGCCCCGCGAGTTGGGCCGAGGTCATGGCCAACTCCATGGTCGGCTGTCCCACGTCGCGCTCCGCGCGGGCCAATCGTTGCGCGTCCTCGACCACCTCTTCGTCCCGCTCCAGGTCGACCGGGCCGTCGCCCACGACCTCGACGCCGGCGAGGGGGGCGGGGTACACGTCCTCCCGCGGGTCCCTGTCGGTCGTGCGACGACCGTCGTCGGTGAGGGGTGCGCCGTCCTGCTCGTCGCTGAGGCCGATATCGCGCTCGAGGTCGGGATCGAGCCGAGCGTCGCGTCCGGCATCTCGTTCGACGTTGCGTGTCGCGATCCTCGTATCCCTGTCCATCAGAATCCCTCCTCGGGGGTGACTGCCTAGCTCAAGTGACGTGCCGATCGCCGTCATGCTAGGCAGTGGCCTTGAAGGGTTCGTACGTAACTTGTGAAAAGCGTGAGCGGGTTCCCTGCCCGTTCCTCGTCCGAGCCGGTTGCGCGACTCAGTACTCGGTGCGGTCCTCGAACCTGCGCCACGACTCGAACGGCTCGCGGGCGTCGGCCGTCTTCACCTGGCTCACGGGCATCAGCGCGTTGTCCGCCCTACCTTCGACGTAGTCGTAGAACGCGGCGTCGTCGAACCCGGCGCGGGCCGCGTCGTGCCGGTCGGCGGCGAAGTAGACCCGTCCGACCCGCGCCCACAGGGCCGATGCCAGGCACATCGGGCACGGCTCACAGCTGGCGTAGAGGGTCGCGCCGCTCAGGTCGAAGGTCCCCAGAGCGCGACAGGCGGCGCGGATCGCCGACACCTCGGCGTGGGCGGTTGGGTCGTTGTCGACCGTGACGCGGTTGGCGCCCTCGAAGCGGCGTCCGTCGGCGGTGACGATCAGGGCTCCGAACGGCCCGCCGCGTCGGTCGACGTTCTCCACGGCCAGCCTGATCGCCCTGGCCAGGTGCCCGGCGATCTCTTCCTTGGAGGGCGCCTCCGGATCTGCCTTGGCTTCTGCTGACATGCGCCAAGCGTAGCGCCCCCGGCCGCAAGCGGGTGCGGACGGGCACGTGATACCTTCCAGGGATGGTCTTCGGCGTCGACTTCGGTGCCAGCGTGACCGACGCAGTCGCCCTGGGGTTCGGCGCCGAGACGGCGTCGGCCGCTTCGTCCCAGCGGGCGGCCCGGCGGGCGGGCGGCCGGGCGACCAACAACGGGGCCGGGTCCCTGTCCGGTCGGCCTGAAGTGCTGGCCGCCGCCGCGCTCTCACGTCCGGGGCCCGCCTCGGTGGACGTTCTCGAGAACGTACTGGAGCGACTCGAGGCAGCCCTCGGGGAGCCGGGCGGTGCCGGCGCGCCCCGCGAGACGCAACGCACCGTCGGGGTGACCGGGGGTAGGGCGCGTTCGCTACCCGCCCGGCATGGGCAGCTCGAGCTGGTCCAGGTCGGCGAGCCCGAGGCGGTTTCGAGGGGCGCGCTCCACCTTGCCGGGCTGCCCGGCGGCATGGCTGTCTCGTGTGGCAGCGGCACCGTCATGGTCCTCGGGGAGCGCAACGGTCCCTTCAGGCACGTTACCGGCACGCCGGTCGGTGGCGGCACGCTCCAGGCGTTCGGACGCCTGCTGTTCGACGGCAGTGATGCCGACACGGTGGCCGCGCTCGCTTCGCAGGGCGAGGCCGGCGCGGTCGACACGACCCTGGCCGACGTGCTCGGCGGGTCGCTCGGCGAGCTGCCGGCCAGCGCCACGGCGGTCAGCCTCGGCCGACTCGGGGCGGCGAGCGGGCCGCTCGCCGAGCTGCCGGCGCCGGCCGACCTCGCTGCCGGCCTCTGCACGATGGTGGCCCAGACCATAGCCCTCATCGCGCTCAACGCAGCGCTGGCCAACGGCTCACCGCCGTTGGTGTTCGTCGGCCGCGTGGCCCGCTACCCCTACATCGCCGACATGATCGCTGCGGTGCTGCGCATCTACCGCTACCCGCACGAGGCGGCCTTCCCCGCGGGTGGCGAGAAGGCCACGGCGATCGGCGCGGCCGTCGCGGCCTCTGCAGCGAGCGCCGAACACGGCCGGCAGGCCGGATGACGACGGGCTCGACGCAGCTCGGGCCGAGGCGCCACCTGCTCAGCGGGGCGGCGATCTCGGGCCTGCTCTTCGTAGCGCACTTCTTCAACGACTTCTTCTCCGGCACGCTGGCGGCGCTGCTGCCGACGCTCCAGGTCCGCTACTCGGCCAGCGAGGTCACCCTTGCGCTGTTCGTGGCGACGCTCTCGTTCAGCTCGTCGATGGTGCAACCCCTGTTCGGCGCGGTCGCCGACCGACTGGGCCGCCGCGTCGTGGCTGCCGTCGGCGTCACCACGACCTCGGTGATCCTCAGCCTCATCGGCGTCACCCCCACCGCCTGGCTCCTCGTCCCCTTGCTGCTGGTCGGCGGACTCGGCTCCGCTGCGTTCCACCCGGCCGGCACCAGCCTCGCTCGCAGCGCGGCCGGAGCCAAGCGCGGGCTGGCCCTCGGGATCTTCAGCGCGGGGGGCACCACCGGCATGGCCTTCGGCCCTCTGGTCATCGGCGTGTTGGTCATGAACGACTGGCTCGACTGGTCGCCGCTGCTGATGATCCCTGGCGTCGTCTTCGGCGCGCTCATCTACCTCCTGGTGCCGCCGCAGGAGAAACCGAGCGCGGTGCATCGACCCAAGCTGTTCGACCTCGAGCTGTTCAAAGGCCCGGTCGGTCGGCTCTGCCTCGCGGGCATCCTCAGGTCGATCTGCTGGACGGCCGTCATCAACGGCGCGCCCCTGTGGCTGGTCAACGCCAAGGGGCTGGCGCCCGCGAGCCCCGTGGTGTTCTGGACCATCACGGTGTTCACCATCTCGGGTTCGGCTGGCGGCATCCTCGCCGGGCTGGTGGAGAACCGCTTCAGCCGCCAGGCGTTGGTCACCGGGACCATGCTCCTGGCCATGTTGCCGCTGTTCGCGATGCTGGTGGTGGCGCCCGGCTCGCTGCTCTACTACGCCTGCGTGGCGCTCTCCGGGATCCTCGTCAACGGCGGCCTGCCGATAATGGTGGTGGCCGCGCAGGACATGGCGCCGCACGCCGTCGCCACCGCATCTGGCATGATGATGGGCCTTACCTGGGGCACCGCTGGGGTCCTCTACCTCGGCGTCGGCGCGGTCCAGGGCGCTATCGGGATGAACGCCGCCATGGCCCTCAGCGTCCTGCCGCTACTGCCGGGAGCGCTGATCGCCTACCGGGTGTTGTCGCGGCGCAACGCCAACCTCACCGGAAGCCCGACGAACTCCCCGTAGGCCGCTGCCGCGCCCTCCAGCGCGGCCACGTCGGCGGCGCCTAGTGGCCGGTCGGGCGCCACCGTCACGGTCATCTCCCCCTTTAGGCGGTCGCTGCGCCAGCGACCGGCCAACCGCTCACCCTCGAGCACGACGTGCATCATCTTGCTGAAGCCGATCGGCAGCACCGCGCCGTATTCGCCATCCGGGTCGACCAGCCCCCGCGTCTGCGCGTAGCCGACGAAGAGCTCGTCGAACACCTGAAGCAACTGGAAGGGCGGCGCCTCGCCCGAAGGCTGCGGAGCCGCCCGCGCGGAGTTGGCCGCTCGACCCTCGGCCAGCCAGAGGTACGTGAGATCGCCGACCGTCACGCTCTGCACCAGGTCGCCGAGCACGTCGACGCCGCGCCGCAGCTGCGCCAGCGTGAGCGTCGACCACCAGCGGAGGTCCTTCAGCGTGGCCGGGCCGTGTCCCGCCAGGTAACGGCGCACCAGCTCGCTCGTCGCCTCGTCGTCGCTCATCTCGGGCGTCGGCGGCAGGCGCTCCTCGACCAGCGCGTAGGTGTGGTGAGTGCCCTCGAGCGGCCCGGAGCACACGACCGCGGCCAACTCGAGATCGAACATCACTGCCGTCATGCGTTGACCGGAGACGTCGACCCCGGCTTCCTCCAGCCGGGACCTCAGCGCGCCCCGTGTCATGGCCCTGCCGCCTTGAAGCGCCGCCTCCACGACGTCCCGCGCACGGCCGAAGACGCGGTCGTCGAGCCCGTGGTTGCGGTACCAGCCGGCGCTGGCCTGCCGCACCCGCCCGCCGGTCAGCGCCTGAAGCCAGCGGAGGTCTTCGCCCAGCACGTAGTGCCAGGTGGGGCGCAGCACGTGGGTCCGCACGATCGCCCCGCTGGCGACGGCGTCCACCACCGCGTCGCGGGAGGGCTGTTGCGTCCGCTGCGCGACCGACCAGCGCGAGAAGGCGTGTTCCTGGGCTTGGATCGCGAGCAGCTCGCCCACCGCCTCGGCGGGGCCGGCGGCGCGACGGTCGCCCAGCAGGAGGTTGTGAACGCGGGCGTTGGCGAGAGCGCCGGTCGATCCGTCCATCGCTGCATCGTAAAGGGCCGCTTCGGGCAGCTGGCCCAGGGGGCTTGCAGTTGACGTTACGTCAACTAGTATCGTGCCTGCGTGGCGGCACGCGACCGCCACGGAAGGGCGTTTCGAGCATGAGCTACTCGATCTCGGAGGTGGCAAGGGCGACCGGCCTCACCTCCCGCGCGCTGCGGCACTACGACGCCATCGGCCTGCTGCGGCCGGCCTGGACGAGCGAGAGCGGCAGGCGCCACTACGGGGACCGCGAGCTGTTGCGACTGCAGGAGATCCTGCTGCTGCGACAGCTCGGGCTCGGCCTCGAGGCCATCCGTCACGCCCTGGCCAGGCACGACGACGACGGCCGGATCGAGGTCCTCGAGCGACACCGCAGCCAGCTCGAGGGCGAACGCGAGCGCTTGGAGCGCCTCATCGCCACGGTAGGCAAGACCATCGACAGCCTACGGAAGGGAACCGAGATGGCACCGGAAGAGCTCTTCGACGGGCTCATTCAGAACCCGTACGAGGACGAAGCACGTGAGAAGTGGGGTGACGAAGCGGTAGACGCCTCCTACGCGAGGCTCCGCAAGCTGAGCCCCGAGGACCGCGAACGCCTCACCAGCGGCCGCGGCTGGCAGGAGGTCCACGCCGCGATCGGCGAGTGCGCCAAGCGAGGGCTGGCCAGCGACGATCCAGACGTCCAGCAGGTCGTCGCCCGGCACCACGAGCTGGTGAGCCTGGCCTGGACGCCGAACCGCGAGGCCTACATCGGGCTCGGCCAGATGTACCTCGACGACCCTCGTTTCGGCGAGAACATCGGCGACCGGCCGACGGTCGAGCTGTTGGCCGACGCGATGCGGGTCTACGCCGAAGCCAACCTCGAGTAGCGGCTCGAGCACACCTGCACCGGCCGCCGGAGGCTCCCCACGTCCAGATACGGACGCGGCGCCTGCGGCGGCCGGCTAACTTGGCTGTGTGCCTGCCTCGCTCCTGAGCACCGCTACCGACGTCTGGCAGCTCACCCTCGCGGGTTACGTGAACTGCTTCCTGGTTCGGGAAGCCAGTGGCCTCACCCTCATCGACACCGGCCTGCCGACCAGCGCCCCCGCGATCCTCGAGGCCGCGGAACGGCTAGGCGACCCCATCGACAGGGTCCTCCTCACCCACGCCCACCGCGACCACGCCGGCGGTCTCGACGCGCTGCTTCGTCGGGCACCCGGCAGCTCGCTGCTGTTGACCAGGCGGGCACACGAGGCGCTGCAGGGCCGCTTCACGAGCCGTGCCGGGGAGCCGGACACGCCGGTCAAGCGCTGGCTGTTCTCGCGCTCGGAGGCCTCGCCCGACGGCTACCTGAGCGCTGGCGAACGCGTGGGTCGGCTGCGCCTGGTGGCCGCCCCTGGTCACTCCCCCGAGCACGTGGCCTACTTCCTCGAGGACGAGCGTGTGCTCATCGCCGGCGACGCCTTCACCACCAGGGGTAGAAGGTTGCGCCTGGTGGGCCGGGCCAACCGGGCCGCCTCGGTCGCCGAAGCCGTGTCGAACCTCAGCACGCGCCTATTCACCTGGCACCCGGCGACGGCCGCGCGCAGCGCCGAACGGTTGCGGAGCCTGGCACCGGAGCTGCTGCTGGTGGGGCACGGTCCTCCGCTCAAGCGGCCGCGAGCCGAGCTCGACGCCCTCCTGGCGGCTACACTCGTCGGAGGCGATCAGGAGGAGTAGATGAAGACCAGACCCATAGGCAGCCTGCAAGCCTCCATCATCGGGCTCGGTTGCAACAACTTCGGCGGCCGGCTCGACGAGGCCGCCACCAAGAGCGTGGTCGACGCCGCCATCGACGCCGGCGTGACCTTCTTCGACACCGCGGACACCTACGGCGGCACCGACAGCGAGACGTTCCTCGGCCGGGTGCTGGCCGGTCGCCGCGAGCAAGTCGTGTTGGCGACGAAGTTCGGCAGCAAGATCGACGACGCGAGGCCCGGCGGCGCGCGTCCGGAGTACGTGAGGCGCGCCGTGGAGGACAGCCTCAGGCGGCTGCGTGTCGATCACATCGACCTCTACCAGCTGCATCGACCCGACCCGGCGACGCCGATCGCCGACACCCTCGGCGCGCTGGCCGAACTGGTGGACCGGGGCGTGGTGCGCGAGATCGGCTGTTCGAACTTCTCGGCCGAGCAGATCGCCGAGGCCGAGGCGGCCGTAGAGCCTGGGAAGGCCCGCTTCGTCAGCGTCCAGAACGAGCTGAGCCTGCTGAAGCGGGAGGCCGAGCGGGACGTGCTGCCGGCCTGCCAGAAGCACGGCCTGGCCTTCCTCCCCTACTTCCCGCTCTTCAGCGGCCTGCTCACTGGCAAGTACCGCCGCGGCCAACCGCTGCCGGCAGGCACGCGCATCGCCGCCAGCGAGCGTTGGCAGCAACACCTCACCGACGAGAACTTCGACCTCATCGAGCGCCTCAGCGCCTTCGCCGAGGACCACGGACGCGAGCTCCTCGACCTGGCCTTCGCCTGGCTCCTGGCCAAGCCGACCGTGGCCAGCGTCATCGCCGGGGCGACCAGTCCTGAGCAGGTCCGCCGCAACGCGGAGGCCGGCTCCTGGCAGCTGAGCCCAGCGGAGGTGGCGCAGGTCGACGAGCTGCTCGGCGGCTGAACGGGGTCACGGTCTCCGGGCCGACCCGCCACACCACGCCGCTCGGCTAGAAACCCGCCCTGAACGTGTCACAGGCGGCCGGGTCGCCGCGCTGGAAGCCGGTGGCGAACCACTGCATGCGCTGCTCCGACGAGCCGTGGGTGAAGGTCTCCTGGTTCGGCGCGCGCCCGGCCTGGCTGCTGAGCCGGTCGTCGCCGACCGCGGCGGCTGCGCCGAGGCCCTCCTCCAGGTCGCCCCGCTCGAGGATGCCCCGCGAGTCGGCCGAGGCGGCCCACACGCCCGCGTAGCAGTCGGCCTGCAGCTCGAGCGCGACCGAGAGCTGGTTGGCCTGGCCAGGGCTGGCGGCTTGCGCGCTGCGCACCTCGTCGAGCCGGCCCACGATGTTCTGCACGTGATGGCCGATCTCGTGGGCCAGCACGTACGCCTGAGCGAAGTCCCCGGGCGCCCCGTAGCGCTCCCGCAACGTGTCGTAGAACGAGAGGTCGACGTAGACGCTGGTGTCGAGGGGGCAGTAGAAGGGGCCGGCGGCTGCCGGCGCCACACCGCAGCCGGACTGCACGGCGTCGCGGTACAGCACCAGTGTCGCCTCGGGGTAGGTGCCGCCGGTGACCATCTCCCGCCAGGTGGCCTGCAGGTCGTCGAGCACGAAGGATACGAAGCGCACCTGCTCCTCCTCGGCTGCCAGCTCCTGCTGGCTGGGCGGCGCCTGCTGGACGGCGCTCGGCCCCATACCGAGCAGTCCGCTGAGGTCGACACCGGTGATGGCGCTGATGGCCAAGACCAGCAGCACCCCGCCTATGCCAAGGGGGATGCCGGCGCCGGCGCGCCTCGGCCCCGCCGCACCGCGTCGGTCGTCTAGGTTCCTGCTCCTGCCGCGATCTTCCCACTTCATCGCCGGACTCCTCTCTCGTCCCACGGCCAGCGCCAGGGTCCCCATGGGTCCTGGTAGCGACTCCGCACCCGACTCGACTTCGGTCGGGCGCGCCGCGCTGCGCTTTGAGGAAGAAGGTAGCACCCGTTCTCATGAGACGGGCACAGGCAGCCTGGGCGTCCGTGAACCGTGGCCTTCACGAGTTAGCATCGCGGGAGATGAACCGCATGACCACACAGACTCCAACCGCACCGGCGCGCGAGCGCTTCCTCACCCTCCAAGGCACCTTGAACACCAGGGACCTCGGCGGCCTGCCCCTGGCCGGCGGCGGCCACACCAGGCACGGGCGCCTGCTGCGCTCCGACGGCCTCTTCGGCCTCACCGACGACGACATCGCGTTGCTGCTGGCGCTGCCGCTGCGCACCGTCGTCGACCTGCGGGGGGACAAGGAGCTCGAGCGCGAGCCCAGCCGCCTGCTGAACCACGGCGGTGTCGACGTGCGCAACATCCAGGTCTGGGGCCACATCGAGGCCCAAGACGGACGCCCGGCCGACCGCTACGACATCACCGCCTTCTACCGCGCGGCGCTCGACCACGCCGGGCCGGCCTTCGCCGAAGCCGTGACGGTCCTCGCCGAAGCCGAGGACGCAGCGCTGTTCCACTGCACCGCCGGCAAGGACCGCACCGGCCTGCTGGCCGCGCTGATGCTCGAGGCCGTCGGCGTCGACCGCCAGACGGTGATCGACGACTTCGCCCTGACCCACGACCGCATCGGGCCGCTGCGAGAGCGGCTGCTCGACGCTGCCGAGCGCGACGGCGTGGCGCGCAGCGACTTCGAGCGCCTCCTCGGGGCCACTCCCGACCTGATCGAGCCGGCGCTCGACCACCTCGACAGCCGCTACGGCGGTGCGGTCGACTACCTCGGCCGCGCCGGGGTGAGAGACGAGACGCTCGACGCCCTGCGCGACAAGCTGACCGGCTGAGCTAGAGCGGCTACTCCCCGAGTATCAGCGCGAACATCAAGGGCGCGACGATCGTCGCGTCCGACTCGATGATGTGCTTCGGCGTGTCGACGCCCAACTTGCCCCACGTGATCTTCTCGTTGGGCACGGCGCCCGAGTAGGAGCCGTAGCTGGTGGTCGAGTCGCTGATCTGGCAGAAGTAGCCCCACAGCGGCGTGGGCCGCTGCAGGTCCTGCTCGAGCATCGGCACCACGCAGATCGGGAAGTCGCCCGCGATGCCGCCGCCGATCTGGAAGAAGCCGACGGAGCGCTGCGCCGACGCCTCGGTGTACCAGTCCGCCAGGAACATCATGTACTCGATGCCGCTCTTCACCGTGTGGACGTCGCCGATCTCGCCGCTGAGGCAGTGGGCCGCGTACATGTTGCCGCTGGTGGAGTCCTCCCAACCCGGCACCACGATCGGCAGCCCCTTCTCGGCCGCGGCCAGCAGCCAGGAGTCCTTGGGGTCGATCTGGTAGTGCTGCTCGAGCTCGCCGCTCAGCAGGATGCGGTAGAGGACCTCGTGCGGGAAGTAGCGCTCCCCGGCCCTGTCGGCCGCCGTCCACTGCGCCAGCAGCGCCTTCTCGAGGCGCCGCATCGCCTCCCCTTCCGGGATGCACGTGTCGGTCACGCGGTTCATGTGGCGCTCGAGCAGCGCCTGCTCGTCCTGCGGCGTGAGGTCGCGGTAGTGCGGCACCCGCTCGTAGAAGTCGTGGGCGATGAGGTTGAAGACGTCCTCCTCGAGGTTCGCCCCGGTGCAGGAGATGATCTGCACCTTGTCCTGCCGGATCATCTCGGCCAGCGATAGACCCAGCTCAGCAGTGCTCATCGCGCCGGCGAGCGTGACCATCATGGCCCCGCCGGCGTCGAGGTGCGCTGCGTAGCCGTCGGCGGCGTCGATCAGGGCCGCGGCGTTGAAGTGGCGGTAGTGGTGGCGTAGGAAGCGGCCGACCGGCCCAGCCTGTGCTGTCGATGCTTGCGTCATGGTGGCTCCTTACGGTCCGCATGGTACGCGGGGCGAGCCCGTGCGAGCTGTGTACCGCGAAGTGACCTGGGTCATTGTCAGGCCTCATCCTCCTCGCTATACCTGGATGTAGAAGTCCAAGTTTAGGGGTCGCAGTTGGCGTCCGTTGGTGTGCGTTGGCCTAGACCCGGCGAAGGAGTCGCACTGATGCAGCGATCCATCGACCTGACACTCGCGGTGCTGGCGACCGTGGTGAGCGTCCTGCTCTCACTGCCGTACTGGCCCTCGTACTCCTACTGGGCGGTCTCGCCGACGGCCTGGTGGGTCTACATCGCGCTCGGCGCCGTGCTCGCGGTCTACGTCTTCTACGTGTTCTTCCGCGCCCTGCGCACGATGTTCGTGCACGAGGGGCACCACGCCGGTCACCATCACCATCCCAGCGAGCGGCCGCACGAGCACGAGCTGGTGACCGACCACGTCGCCGAACACGCCAGCGAAAGGACGGGCAAGACGACTCCGACCGCGGCCGCGTCCGGCGCGTCCGGCGCCTCCACCGGTGACGGGTCGGCCGCTCAGTCATGAGCGAAGCACGAGACGCGAGCCTGGTGGATCCGGTGGAGCGCCGCAGGAGGCGCATCGCGCTCGGCGCGCTCGGCGTGATGATGCTGGTCTTCATCGTGCTCTCGGCGTTCTCCTTCGTCGGCTCACGCGGCCAGGTGGTGCCGGAGGCCATCAGCTACGCCGCCGCCTTCGAGGCCGTCGACGGCAAGCGCGTGTTCCAGGCCTACAACTGCATGGGCTGCCATACCGTCGTCGGCAACGGCGCGTACTTCGCGCCCGACCTCACCGACGTATACGAGCGAGCGGGCCCGGCCTGGCTGGCCGCCTACCTGCCGTCGGCCGGCAGCTGGCCCACCGAGGCCGCTCTGCGCACCCAGCTGCAGGGCCAGCATCAGCTCGCCGAGACCGGCATCGACGAGCTCGAGGAGTACTACCGCGCCTTCCCCGGCGCGCGCGAACGGGTCGAGCGCCGCGGCGGCAGCAGCGCCTACATGCCCAACCTCACCCTCACCGGCCAGCAGGTGAACGAGCTCATCGCCTTCCTCAAGTACACCTCGGCGCTGGACACGGAAGGGTGGCCACCGACGCCGAAGGTCGACGGGTTGCAGCATCCACTGGCGGTCGGTCTGCTCACCTACGCCGGCGGCGCCCCCTCCGGCGCCCCGCGCAGCGCCCCGGGATTCGTGCTGACGAGCGCGCCCGCACCGGCCGCCACGGCCGCCGCGCCCGCCGGAGCGAGCTCCGGCGCGCCGCCTGGCGGCGACCTGGCCGACGGCGGGCCGGCCGCGCTCGCACCGCCGGTCGACGCCGCTGCCCGCGGCGCCGAGATCGCTCAGCAGTACGGCTGCCTCGCCTGCCACGCCGTGGACGACACCACGGTGGTCGGTCCCGGCTGGGGCGGGCTCTTCGGCTCCCACGAGACGCTCGTCGACGGCGCCAGCGTCCTGGTCGACGAGGCGTACCTCGCCGAGTCGATCAGGCTGCCGGACGCCCGACTCGTCGCCGGTTTCCAGCCAGGCACCATGCCGGCATACGCGAACGTCCTCAGCGAGGACGAGATCGCAGCCATCGTCGCCTACATCGTGAGTCTGGAGACGCCATGATCCAGTACCGGACCCAGAGGCTCAGCCTGCGGTTCTTCCTGCTCATGCTCGTGCTGTTCGTGGTGCAGGTCATCTTCGGCGTGATCCTGTCGCTGCAGCAGGCCGACCCCACGCTGCTGTCGGGAACCTTGAACTTCAACATCGCCAGGGCCGAACACGTGAACCTCGGCGTGCTGTGGATCCTCGCCGGGTTCATCGGCACCATCCTGTTCATCGGACCGTTGCTCTCCAAGCGCGAGCTGGCCGCGCCGTGGCTGATCAAGTTCCTGTTCCTCGCGCTGCTCTTCGTGACCCTCTGGAACTTCGTGACGATCTACTTCGCGCAGCAGGGCGTGGCCGGCTGGTGGCTCGGCCAACCGTGGCTCCAGGAGGGCCTCGAGTACCTCGAGGCCGGTCGCGGCGCTGACGTGATCATCCTCGCCGGCTTCGTGATCTTCGCCTACGTCGTGCTGCGCACCTTCCCGCACATCAAGCTGTGGAACGAGATCCACTGGGGCCTGGCCATCGGCGTCTCGGCGCTGGCCGCGATGTGGGTCTTCGGCATGTTCTTCGTCGGCCGCATCGACCTGCAGGAGTACTTCCGCTGGTTCGTCGTGCACTACTGGGTGGAGGGCGTCTGGGAGATCATCCACATCAGTATCGTCGGCTTCCTGCTGGTGCTGATGTTCAAGGCCGATATCAGGCCGGTCGGCTACGCCGTCTTCTGGGGGGTGGTGCTGGTCTGGCTCTCCGGCCTGCTGGGCAACGCGCACCACTACTTCTGGGTCGGCACCCCGGCCTTCTGGCAGTTCTGGGGCTCGCTGTTCAGCGCCCTCGAGCCGCTGCCGCTGATCTTCTGCTTCTGGCACATCTACCTCGACGCCCACCACGACCGCAGACCGCTGGAGAACGCGCCGGCCTTCTACTTCATCCTCGGCTCGGTCGTCCTCGAGCAGGTCGGCGCCGGCATCCTCGGCTTCACGATGACCTTCGCACTCACCAACGTCTGGTCGCACGGCACCTGGGTCACGCCCAGCCACGCGCACCTGGCGATGTTCGGCACCTTCGGCATGCTGGCGATCGGCGCCGCCTACTACGTGATCCCCAGCCTGAGGAAGGCCACGCGTTTCGACCAGCGCTTCGGCCAGCTGTCGTTCTGGCTGGTCTTCATCGGCATGCTCGGCATCGCCGTCGCCTTCGCGCTGGGCGGCACCGTCCAGGTCTTCGCCTACCGCACACTCGGGCTCGACTGGTTCGGCGGCGACGTGTTCCCGGCGATGGGCGTCTACAAGGCGATGCTGCCTGCGTTCGGTCTGGTCTTCCTGGCGGGTACGGGCCTGCTCACCTTCGACCTCATCACGCTCGGCCACCGCGTCAGGCTGCCGGAGGAGTCGCCCGCGGAGGCGTTCGCCGAGGCGACGAGAGCCACCTCTCCGTACCAGCCGCCACGCACCGGGTGGGCCAGGCCCCTCGGCGGTTTCGAGGCGGGCATCTGGCTCGCGGTGATGTGGATCTTCGGCGCGATCATCACCCTCGGACTGCTGAGCTTCAACCTGCAGCGGGTGCAGCTGGGCGACCCCACCATCCCGTACTTGGCAGCGGGGGTCGGCTACCCAGGCTTGCTGCTGACCACCGTGCTGTTCGTCTGGCGTTTCCTGGCGTCGCTCGGAGCCCGTGAGCGGGCTTCCGACGCCGCGATGCAGAGGGGCCCGGTGGGCGTGTTGGCCGGGGACTGACGACGCCCCTGCTGCGTGCTCCCGGCGGCCGGCGCCGGCGCCCATTGTGAGGGCGCCGGCGCGGGCCTGCCCCAGACGCTTCGTCTTAGAGGACCCTGCCGTTCAGCCGGCCAGCAGCCGCCGGTTGGCGGCGATCAGCGCCTCGTAGGCCGCCAGGGCAGCTGTCACGTCCGCTCCCTGCGCTTTCAGGTCGGCCGACTCGAGCACCTCGGGCACCGCGTTGGCAGGCGCCACGCTCACCGCGCAACGCTCCAGCCAGCCGAGGTCGCCGACGCTGTCGCCGATCCCGGCCACCGCCGCGGCGTCGACCCCCAGCTCTTCGAGCAGCCAGTCGAACCCGCTGGCCTTGTCGACCCCCGGCAACAGCACGTTCACGCAGTCGGTCGACGGGTCCAGCAGCAGCGAGTGCCCTCCGCTCTCCAGCAGCGCGCCAACGTCGCGCTCCAACTCCTCCAGCGGGTAGTCGGCGGCCTTGGGGAACACGCTCAAGGAGGCGATCTTGCCGGGTTGCAACATCAGCCGGGGATCACGCTCGACGCTCGCAGCGAACTCCTTGAGCTCGTCCATGGCTGGTCCGAGGTCGTCGCGCAGCCAGGCCCGGTACGGTCGCCGCGTGGCCAGGCCCGCCCCGTTCTCGAACGAGATCGGCAGGTCGATGCGCAGCAGCTGGGTCAGCGCGTCGACGTAGGCGTGCGGCCGACCCGTCACGATGGTCAGCGCCGGGACCGCCTCGTCGTGCCGCGCGCTGGCGTTGAGCTTCGCCATGCGGCCGAGGCGCGCCAGGTCGAAGTCGGCATGCCCGGCAGCGGCCAGGCAGCCGTCGATGTCGCAGGCGTACACGGTGATGAGCCGCTCCAGCTGGAGGGCCCCATGCGTCATGCTCACGGCGCGGGCGGCGCGGCGGCGCAACTGGCCGCTGCGCAACTGGCGGCTGCGCAACAGGCCGCTGCGCAACCGGCGGCGGCGCAACTGGCAATTGCGCAACTGGCGGCGCCGCCGGCCGGCTCGACGGCGCTCACTCCGGCGGCAGCAGCGAGAGCCCGGCCGGC
>CAZQVC010000003.1:28942-53892 GCA_964596625.1 uncultured bacterium
CGCCGGCCGGCTCGACGGCGCTCACTCCGGCGGCAGCAGCGAGAGCCCGGCCGGCTTGAGGCGCAAGCGCACCTCGTCACCGCGGCGCGCCGCTGTCAGCCCGCCACCGGAGATCGTCGCGAACAGCTCGCTGCCGGCGACGTCGAAGACGTACTCGGTGGTGGGGCCGAGGTAGGCGCTGCTGCGGTAGGTGGCGACGAGCCCCGGCTCGTCATCGCGCGCGAACTCCACCGCCTCCGGCCTCACCATCACCGTGACGGGCCCGCTCGGCACGTCCTGGCTGTGCTCGACGCTGTAGCCGAGCACGTCGACCTTGCGGCCGTCGTAGCTGCCGGCGAGGAAGTTGGCCGAGCCGATGAAGTCGGCCACGAAGCGACTCGCCGGACGCGAGTACAGCTGGTGCGGCGTGCCCTGCTGCTCGATCACGCCCTCGCGCATCACGACCACGCGGTCGCTTATCGCCAGGGCCTCCTCCTGGTCGTGGGTGACGTACACCGAGGTGATCTTCAGGCGCTGCTGCAGCTCCCTGATGTCGTCGCGCACACGCTTGCGCAGCTTGGCGTCGAGGTTGGAGAGCGGCTCGTCGAACAGCAGCACGCGGGGCTCGATCACCAACGCCCGCGCCAGCGCCACCCTCTGCTGCTGGCCGCCTGACAAAGCGGTGGTGGCGCGCTCGCCGAGGTGGCCCAGCCCGACCATCCCCAGCGCCTCGGCGACCTTGCTGGCGATCTCCTCCTTGGGCCGACGCGCCACGCGCAGCCCGTAAGCCACGTTCTCGAACACGCTCATGTGCGGGAACAGCGCGTAGCTCTGGAACACCATCGTCACGTCGCGGAGGTAGGCCGGCAACCTCGTCACGTCGTCGTCGTCGAGCAGGATGGAGCCCTCGGTGGGGCGCTCGAGCCCTGCGATCATGCGCAGGATCGTGGTCTTGCCGCAGCCCGACGGCCCCAGCAGCGTGACCAGCTCGCCGCGATCGATGTGCAGGTCGACGGAGTCGACGGCGACGACGTCGCGACCGAAGCGCTTCACGAGGCCGCGCAGCTCGACGGTCGAGGAGCGGGCAGCCGGAGAGCCGGCCGCGCGTGCGGCGCCTCTGCCTGCGTCGTTGCTTGTCGGGTCGGCGCGAACCGTCATGTCGTAGTGACCTCCACCATGCGCGCGCCGACGCGGCGGGCCAACGCGAGCACGACCATGATAGTAAGCAGCATCGAGACGATGAGGACGGCGCCCATGGCGGCGGCGCGTCCGAGCTGGCCCTGCTCCACCCAGCCGAGCAGCAGCACCGTCGCCAGCTGGTTGCCGGGGCTGACCAGGAAGATCACCTGGCTGACGGCGGTCACCGCTCGCACGAAGGCGAAGATCAGGCCGGTGACCAGGGTGTTGACCAGCAGCGGGAAGAGGATCCGGCGCATGGTCGTGAACGAGCGCGCGCGCAGCATCGTCGAGGCCTCCTCGAGGCTCGGGTCGATCTGGGCGATGCCGGCGACGGCGCCGCGGATGGTCACGGGCATGTTCCTGAACACCAACGCGAGGATGATGATCGTCGCGCTGGCCGTGAGCAGCCACGGCCCGGTGTTGAACGCGAAGATGTACGCCACGCCCATGACCGTGCCGGGCGTGGCGAACGACAGCAGCGAGCCGAACTCGATGAAACGCCTGCCCCAGAAGCGCTGGCGCGAGACCAGGTAGGCGACGATGAAGCCGAGCAGCATGGCCGGCACGGAGCTGATGGCGGCGATCCGCAGGGTGTAGAGGAACACCGGCCAGCCGGCCCGCATGAAGTCCTGGTAGTGCTTGAGCGTGAGCGTGTAGTTGATGCCCCACAGCTGCGTGAACGAGCCGAGGATGATCGAGAAGTACAGGGCGGCGACGAAGACCGTCCACACCAGCAGGAGCGCGGTGAGGATCGCCTCGAGGCGGGGCGGCAGGCGCACGAGGGCGCCGCTCGTCGGCTTGCCGGTGACGGTGATGAACGACCCGCCGCCGAGCCACCAGCGCTGGAGGAAGAAGGCCAACAGCACGAGCGCCAGCAGCACGACGCCGTAGACGGCGGCCTCGGTGGGGTTGAAGCGCCCCGTGAGCGAGAGGTAGACCTCGGTCGCCAGGTAACGCCGGTTGCCACCGAGCACGATGGGGTTCCCGAAGTCCGCCAGCGACTCGATCATGCTGAGCAGGAAGGCGGCGGCCAGGCCGGGGCGCAGCAGCGGCCAGGTGATGGTGCGCAGGGTCACGGACGGACGGGCGCCGAGGGTCTGCGCCGCCTCCTCGAGCGCCGGGTTGAGCGAGCCGATGGAGCCTCTCAGCAGCAGGTAGGCGACGGGCGTGAAGGCGAGGATCTGCGCGATCGAGACGCCGGGTATCCCGTAGATGAAGCGGGTCGAGAGCCCCAGCACGTTGTCGGTGATCAGCCCGTTGCGACCGAGCAGGAAGACCATCGCGAAGGAGAGGATGAAGGGCGGGGTGATGATCGGCAGCACGCTGATCACGTTGAGCGAGCTGCGCACGGCGCCGAGCCTGGCGCGCTGGCCGAGCAGCGCGAAGGCCAGCCCGAGCAGCGTGCATACGGGCGCGACGATGAGCACGACAGCGAGGCTGGTAGGCAGCGCCCCGGAGCCGTAGAGCATGACGCCGAGCAGGAAGCCGAGGCCCGCGCCGAGCACCAGCTGAGCCACGACCGCCAGCACGCCTCTCCGCCTGATCACGGCCATGAGTCCGAGCAGCACGGCGCCCACGCCCGACCAGCGCAACGCCAGGGCGAGCTCGTTCTGCGGTGTGGCCTGGTTGTCGAGCACGAAGAACAACGGGTGCTTGAGGGTGGCGGCGAAGACCGTGAGGTCGAAGCGCCCGTCGAGGAACACCGCCGAGCGCAGCACCGTGAACAGCGGGTAGACGATGAACAGCAGCACGAACGCCGAGACGAAGAGGATGCTGGAGGCGATGAACGGGTCGCCCTGGATCCTCCCGCCTTCCGAGAGCGCCGTGCCGACCACGATGGTGAGGCCGACCAGCGCCGCCAACGTCCCGATGCCGAACGGGGTGCCGGTCACCAGCAGCCAGGCGACGAGCGCGAGCAGCGCGACGCTGCCGGTCACGACCAGCAGGTCCCCGCGGCGAGCGGTGGGCAGCGGGAGGAAGCTCGCCGCCACGGACGCCACCGTCCCGGCGAGGAGCAGCCACAGCAGCGGCCCGCCGAGCGCCAGCGCGTAGAGCGAGGCGTCGATCTCGAGGAAGGCGCGCGACGGCCGACCGACCGGCAGCGCCAACAGCGCTGCGAGCGCGAACACCGCAGGCAACCAGGCGGCGCTGACGGGGTTGCCGTCGCGCCGCCTGGCGTTCGTCAAGGAAGCGTTCAAACCTCAGTCGATCAACGTGGCTGCGGGAAGATCTCGTTCGTCCAGCGAGTCACGAGGTGGTCGCGCGTCTCCGGCATGCCGTACTCGTCGAAGTCGTAGTCGATCAGGTTGATCTGGTCGAGGTTCGGCGAGCTCTCGGGGACCGGCGTGTTGACGTTCGACGGCAGCTGGTAGGAGTCGCCCTGCTCGGCGGCGATCATCTGCGCCTCCGGCGTGAGCGCCCACTCGATGAACGCGATGGCAGCCTCGCGGTTGGGGGCGTTGGCGATGAGGCTGAGGCCGCCGATCTCGTAGCCCGTGCCCTCGCTCGGCGCGTAGACGGTGAGGGGGAAGCCCTGCAGCGCGAACTTCACGCCGTCGTGCATGAACTGGATGGCGATGGCGACCTCGCCGCGACCGGCGAGCTGGCCGGGGGCCGAGCCCGAGCTGGTGTACTGCGCGATGTTCTGGTGGATGCCGGCGAGGATCTCGAACGCGCGCTCCTCCCCGAAGATCTGCACCAGGGTGGCGATGATCGTGTAGGCGGTGCCCGAGCTGTTCGGGTCGGGCATCGCGATCAGGCCCTTGTACATCGGGTCGGTGAGGTCTTCCCAGCTCTCCGGCAGCGGCAGGTTGCCGAGGGCGTCCTCGTTGACCACGAAGCCGATGGCGCCGGCGTACAGCGGGATGTAGGTGCCGCCGACCTGGTCGATGAGGTCCTGGTTGAGCTCGCTCCAGTTGCTCGGCTCGTAGAACTCGGTGAGGCCCTCGCGAGCGGCCACCAGGTGCGGGTCGCCGGTGCCGCCGAACCACACGTCGAAGACCGGGCTGGCCGCCTCGGCGCGGATGCGCGCGAGCGCGTCCTGTGAGCTGAGGCGGATGAAGTCGAGGCCGTAGCCGGTCGCCTCCTCGAAGGCGGGTCCGAGCGCCTCGCACCACGCGAGGTCGGGGCTGCACAGCAGGTTGACCCGCTGAGCGCCGGCGGTGCCGAAGAGCATGAGAGCCGCGATGGCCGCGAACAAGAGTCGCTTCATGTTCACTCCCTCCCCTGCGCGAGCCTTGGAAGCCGTGCAGGACTTGCTTGTGGTAGTGCCGCAGAGTAACTGAGCCCCCTGGGGGTGTCAATCACTGCGCGTTAACTAAGCCCACACTTCGCCGTCGGGCCGCTTCGGCCAACCCGCCCGGCTCGGCCGGACGGTACTCAGAGCCCACCGTAGGAGTCGGCCAGGGCCAGCGCCTCGGGCAGCGTCGCCATGAAGTTGGCGCAGCCGTGCCGGGTGACGACGATGGCCCCGCAGGCGTTGCCGAGGCGGGCGCTGCGGTAGTGATCCCAGCCCTGCGTACGCCCGTATATGAAGCCGGCGGCGAAGGCGTCGCCGGCGCCGAGGACGTTGACGACCTCGACCGGAAAGCCGGGCACCGCGACGACCTCGCCGCTGCGGCGGTGCACGGTCGCGCCTTGCGGTCCCCGCTTCACGACCAGCGCGTCGGGGCCGGGCGCCGCGAGCATCGCGGCGATGCTCGCGTCGACGTCGCCGTGCACGGTCGGCGCCGAGACCTGCTGATGGGTGATGACGACCGACGCGGCGTCGTCGAGCATCGCCGCCCTGAACTCCTCCTCGGTGCCCAACGCCACGTCGACCAGCGGGAGCAGCGCGCGGACCGTCACCCCGTAGGCGCGCAGGTCGTGCCACTGGTCGGCCCTGAAGTCGAGGTCGAGGTAGACGGTCCTGCCGGCCTGCCTGGCCAGCTCAACGGCGCGGAAGGTCGCGCTGCGCGCGGGCTCCTTGGCCAGGCCGGTGCCGGAGACCTCGAGCGCAACGGCGCGCGACACCGGCGCGG
Organism: uncultured bacterium; assembly: GCA_964596625.1. Taxonomy (GTDB): domain Bacteria; phylum Deinococcota; class Deinococci; order Deinococcales; family Trueperaceae; genus DASRWD01. The sequence goes on from CAZQVC010000003.1 coordinate 34,120, forward strand.
CCAGCACGTCGTCGATGGTCAGCTGCGCGTCGGCTGCGTTGTCGCGGTAGAAGACCAGCGGGAAGCGGTCGGGCGGCTCGATGCCGAGCACGACGGCGCTGCTCCTGGCGCCCGGCTTCACGGGGATGAAGCTCGTGTCTACCCCTTCGTCGTCGAGGAACCTCACGATGAAGTCGCCGACCTTGTCGTCGCCGACGGCGGTCAACAGGGCGGTGCGAAGACCCAGCCGCCGAGCGCCGACCGCGATGTTGAGGGGGCTGCCGCCGACGTACGCGGCGAAGCTGCCGATCTCCTCGAACGGGGCGCCGATGTCGTTGGAGTACAGGTCGATCGACGAGCGGCCCATCGTGAGCAGGTCGAAGTCGGGCTCCACGGGAGCGGCCTCGTGCGGTGAGGCGTCCGCGTCGGCTCTCACCGCTTGCCGTCGCCGAACGGGATCCTCAGCCGCCTGTCGCCACCCGCCCAGTTCCCTCTCACCCAGGCCAGGTCGGGCTCGTCGCGCGCGTCCCAGGTGGCGTGGTCGCCTGCCAGGAAGTTGAGGTAGTAGCCGTCGTAGCCCGGCGCCATCACCACGGGGTGGTAGCCGCGCCGCACCAACACGGTGTCGCCGTCACCCACCAGCACGACGTCGTCTAGCTCGCGGGCGTCGTCGTAGAGGCGCTGCAGGCCCCAGCCGTCGGCCGGCATGACGCGGTAGTGGTAGACCTCGTCGAGGTCGACCTCGACGCCTGGCACGTGCTCGTCGTGGCGGTGCGGGGGGTAGCTCGACCAGTTGCCGGACGGCGTGTAGACCTCGACGCACAGGAGGTGCTCGGCCTGGCCGGGATCGATGACGTGCGAGATCTGGCGCTCGACGTTGTGGCCGCCTCGGACCTCGACGGTGACGTCGCTCGGCCGGATGAAGCGCGGCTCGAGGCGTCCGCTGGCCGGCGCGGTGCCGATGCCGAGCTCCGCCGCGACGCTGGCCCGGAAGGCGTACTCGACACCGGCCGGGACGTACAGCGCGTGCGGCAGCCCGGCGAAGACGTGCTCGCGGCCCTCGAACGACCAGCGTTGCGAGCCGACCACGAACTCTCCGGAGCCGCTGAGCACGACCACGCAGGTCTCGTTGCCGGCGTCAGCGTGGCGGAACTCCTCCCCTTCGCCGAGTGAGCGCAGAGCGAAGCCGAGGTGGCCCCAACCGGCCGAGCCAGGCGTGACGTCCTCGTCCCTCACGACGTGGCGGGCGCGAGCGCCGGCCACACCGGTCCTGTGAACTTCGTCAGTCATGGTCCTCCCCTTCGAGTCCTCTCCCTCATAGCCCCAACTCGGCGAGCTCGCGGCGGTTGCGCGCGGCGCTCTCCTTCGGCGTGCCCATGCCGGGCAGCACGTCCTGTTCTACCGTCACCCAGTCGTCGTAGCCTTCCGCGCGGAGGAGGTCGAGGATCCCGCCGAGGTCGACGCTGCCCCGGCCGAGCTCGCAGAACACCCCGGCCCCCACGGCAGCCGTGTAGTCGAGCTCGCGCTCGCGAGCCTCGGCCGCCACCGCGGGGTGACAGTCTTTGAGGTGCACGTAAGGGGTCCGGTCCCAGTAGCGGCGCAGGCCTTCGAGCGCGAGGCTGCCGTCGTCCGGTACGCCGCAGCCGTAGGTGTAGTGGCCGGTGTCGAAGACCAGGTCGACAAGGCCCGGCTCCGTCTCTCCCAGGAAGGCGTCGATCTCAGCCGGCGTCTCGACGAACGCCGCGCAGTGATGGTGGAACAGCGTGCGCAGGCCCGTCTCGCCCGCGACGATACGCGCGATCTCCTCGGCGTTGCCCGCGAACACGCGGAGCTCGTCGGGCGAGAGGGCGTGCTCGGGCCGCACGCGGCCGGCGACAGCGGTTCGCAGCGGGTCGCCCCTGGTCTCGTCCGCCAGGATGAAGTACGGCTGCCGCCCCGCGCGCCCTGGATCGCCGACGGCGGCCAACAGCCGCGCGACCTCCACGACGCGCTTACGCCGCTCGCGGACCACGCCGGCGCGCCGCAGCGGCACGCCCTCGAAGCCACCGAGCATCACCAGGCCGCGGGCCTCCAGCTCCTCCTTGAGCCGCTGCGGATCGGTCGGCATGTAGCCGAGGTCGCCCAGCTCGGTCCCGGCGTAGCCCGTGGCTGTCAGCTCGTCGAGCATCGTGTGCCACGGCGTCGTCTCGCCGAAGCCCTCGATCGTGCCCCAGGAGCACGGGGCGTTCGCCACGCGGATGGCGGCCGCACCGGCGCCGCTCACCGCGCGGCCCCCGCCGGCGCGGAGGCGCGCGGTGCTGCCGCCCACTCCTCGACGGCGACCTCCGCCAGCTCCACCGGCCTGCCGCTGCGGAGGCTCAGCTCGGCGGCCTCGGCTACGCGCAGCGACTCCACGGCGTCGACGATCCCAGGCTTGGGGCTGGCACCGGCGGCCACGGCGTCGACGAAGGCCTGCAGCTCGAGGCGGTAGGCGTCCTTGAAGCGCTCGAGGAAGTGGTAGTAGAAGTCGCCATGAACGCCGTGCCTGTCGTAGCGCCACAGCTTCGTGGCGCGCTCGTCCTCGGCCACAAGCTTCCCCTCGCTGCCGTGCACCTCGAGGCGCAGGTCGTGTCCGTAGAGCGTGCGCCTCGAGTTCATCAGCACCCCCAGACCGCCGCCCTCGAACTCGAGCGTGACCACGCTGGTGTCGACGTCGCCGTGACGGCGGTAGACGTCGTCGACCAGCACCCGGCCCAGCGCGGTCACGCGGCGCACCTCACCGGCGACGAAGCGCGCGGCGTCGATGTCGTGGATCACGGAGTCGCGGAAGAAGCCGCCGGAGGCCGCGATGTACGCCTCGGGGGCGGGCCCCGGATCGCTCGACTGGCTGCGGAACAGCTCGACCGCGCCGATCTCACCGGCGGCGACGGCCGCACCGACGGCGGCGTAAGCCGGGTCGAAGCGTCGGTTGAAGCCGATCTGGAACGGCACCCCGGCCGCGCGGACGCTGGCGAGCGCCGCCATCGTCGCCGCCAGGCCGTGGGCCACGGGCTTCTCGCAGAAGATCGCCTTCCCGGCGCCCGCCGCGGCCTCGAGCTGGCCGGCGTGCAGGTCGGTGGGAGAGGCGATGACGACGGCGTCGACCTCGTCGTTCGCGAGCGCGGCCTCGAGGTCGCTGGCCACGGCGACAGCGCCGGCGGCAGCGTCTCGCCCTGCGGCGGCGACGGCGCCGGCGGCCCGGCGCGCGACGTCGAGGTCGGCGTCGACGACCAGCACCAGGCGGGCGCCGTCCACCGCGCCCTTGAGGTGCCTGGCGTGGAGCGAGCCGATACGGCCGGCGCCGATCACGGCGACGCCAAGCGGCCTAGCGCTCACGCTCGCCCCCACCTCCTGCCTCGCTCGGCTCGCTCGAACCGGCCGCCAAGCTGTGGTTCCTGGCGCGGGCCAGCTCGGCCTCGTAACCTCTACGAGCCTGCCGCACCGCAGGCTGCGACGACACCTCGGCGACCGGCACGTCCCACCATGAGCCGAAGGACGGCACGCGCCGCTCCGGGTCGGTGGTGACGACCACGACGTCGACCCCGGCGGACGCGCGCGCGCGCTCGAGGGCGGAGGTCAGCTCCCGCTCGTCGCGCGCCACGGACGACCGCGCGCCCATCGCCGCCGCGTGTGCCGCGTAGTCGACCTTCACCACCGGACCGTCGAGCCGACCGCTCTGCTGGTCGCGGCTGCGCAGCTCGTTGGCGAACGACGGCACCCCCACCGAACGCTGCAGGCCGTGGATGGATTGGAAGCCGTGGTTGTCGACCAACACGATCGTCAGGTCGAGCCCTTCGGCCACCGCCGTGACGATCTCGGAGTTCATCATCAGGTAGGAGCCGTCGCCGATCATCACCACCACCTCGCGTTCGGCGTCGGCGAGCTTGATGCCGATGCCGGCAGGGATCTCGTAGCCCATGCAGGAGTAGCCGTACTCGACGTGGTACGCCTTCGGGTCGGTCGGCCGCCACAGCTTGAGCAGGTCGCCCGGCATGCTGCCGGCAGCGCAGACCACCGTCGCCCGCCCGCCGAAGCTCTCGTTCACGATGCCGAGCACCTGCGCCTGCGACAGCCGCGCGTCGCCGTTGACCCCTGGCGAGCCCGCCGCTCCCTCGGTCGTTGCAGCCGGCTTCGGCGCTTCCTGGCCCGCGCGTAGCTCGTCAACCGAGTCGCGCCATGCGGCGTTGAGGGCCGAGAGCTCCTCGCGGTAGCCGGCGGCGCTGCGCCAGTCGCCAAGCGCCTCACCGATGGCCTCCAACCCGCGTCTGGCGTCGCCCAGGACCGGCAAGGCGCCCAGTTTGTGCGCGTCGCCGGCGACCACGTTCAACGAGACCCAGCCGACCTTGGGGTGCTGGAACGCGGTCAGCGAAGCGGTGGTGAAGTCGCTGAGGCGTGTGCCAACGGCGAGGATCAGGTCGGCGGTGCGGGCCAGCTCGTTGGCGGCACTGCCGCCGTTGGAGCCGACGGGACCGGCGTTGAAGGCGTGGTCCCAGGGCAGCGCACCCTTGCCCGCCTGCGTCTCGACGACCGGCACGCCGTGCCGCTCGGCGAACCGCGCCAACGCGCCCTCGGCGCCGCCTGCCCCGGCGTAGATGACGCCGCCGCCGGCGATGATCAGCGGCCGCTCCGCCCGGCGGAGAAGTGCGGCGGCTCGCGCCACCAGCTCCGGCTCCGGCACCGCGCGCGGCACCCGCCAGGTGCGCTGAGCGAAGAACTCCGCCGGGTAGTCGTAGGCCTCCGTCTGGACGTCTTCGGGCAGCGCGATCGTGACGGCGCCGGTCTCGGCGGGATCGACGAGCACGCGCATGGCCTCGGGCAACGCCGAGAGGAGCTGCTCGGGGCGCGTGATGCGGGTGAAGAAGCGCGACACGGGACGAAACGCGTCGTTGACGCTGACGTCGTGCTCGCCGGGATGCTCGAGCTGCTGCAGGACCGGGTCGGGACGACGGTTCGCGAAGATGTCGCTGGGGAAGAGCAGCACCGGCAGCCGGTTGATGGTGGCCCCTGCCGCCGCCGTCAGCATGTTGGTGCTGCCCGGGCCGATCGACGCCGTGCAGGCGAAGGTCGCGAGGCGGTCGACGTGCTTGGCGAAGGCCGCGGCAGCGTGCACCATGGCCTGTTCGTGCTGCGGCCTGTAGGTCGGCAGCCCGACCTCGTCGCCGAGCTCCTCGAGCGCCTGCCCGAGCCCCGCGACGTTGCCGTGCCCGAAGATCGCCCACATGCCGGGCACGAGCCGCCGCCGCTGGCCGTCGCGCTCGCTGTGCTGCGCCGCCAGGTACCGCACGATGGCCTGGCCGACGGTCAGCCTCACGGTGTTCGTCTGGTCCATGGCTACAGGATGCCACGAGCGGGTGGACGCGCCGCGAAAGCCGACGCGCCCACAGTGAGCGGGCGCGTAGCTCACGCGTCCGGCAAGGCGCGCCCTTGGCCCGTGCAGGCGTACTCTTGCTGTCATGCCGCTGAGAGACGAACTGATCCAACGCGCGATCCAACAGCTGGCCGTCTCGTTCGCCCGGCTGCTGAAGCGCGACGAGGTGGACTCCCCCGCGTCGGAGGTCGAGCGGCGGGAGCTCCCCGACGCTGAGGCCCGGGCCATGCGAGCGCAGCTCGACGAGCTCTACGCCGCCTTCCTCGGCTCCAGCGCACAGCTCATCAAGCGCCTCGGCAGCGACGACCTCATCGGCGTGCTGAGCAGCGCCGGCTACGTCGACGGCGAGCGGGCCTACCTGTTGAGCAGCCTGTTGGAGACCGAGGCGCAGCTGGCGGTGAGCCTCGGCGCCGAAGCCACCGACGAGGTGATGAGCCTGCGGACGCGTGCGCTGGACCTGATGCTCGAGGCCGGCATCGCGGGGCTGGGCGAGCCGGACCTGGAAGCCAGGGTCTCGAGGCTGCTGGGAAACGTCCCGCGCGAGTGGCGCTCACCAGCCACCTGGGAGCGGCTGGTGTGGTTCGGCTTCGAGACCGGCGACTACGCGGCGGCCGAGGACGCGCTCTTCGCCTGGCTCGACGAGCAGCAGGCTCTCGGAGAGGACACCGCGGGGGTGAAGAGCGTCGGCACCAACCTCTACGGTCAGCTCGCCGCCCTCGAAGACGAGGCGCTGGCGGCTGGCGGGTTGCCGCGTGACGAGCTGCTGGAGGGCAGCGAGGAGCTGGTGAGGCGCACCGCCTGAAACATGTTCAGTCGCCGGGCTCGGCTCCGGCGCGCATCACCCGCGGCGGAGCGGGCAACCTCACCACGATGAGCAGCAGCGGCACGGTCGCGGCGGCCCCGATGAGGCCCATCACGGTGTAGCTCGAGGCGGCCATGATCAACCCACCGAGGATCGCGGCGGTCGCCGCCGCGCCGCCGACGAGCAGGTCGTTGAAGCCCTGCATCTTGCCCTTCTCGGTGCTGGTCAGCGAGTCCGAGAGCAGCGCCGAGCCCGCCACGTAGCACAGGTTCCAACCGAGGCCGAGCAGGAACAGCGCGACGGCGATGGGCAGCACGTTCGGCGAGAGCGGCGCCATCAGGCAGGAGAGCAGCAGGATGACGGCGCCGAGGGTCGCGACGGGCTTGCGGCCCCAGCGGTCGGTGAGCTGCCCGGAGAAGATCGAGAACGCGAACATGCCGAAGGTGTGGCTGGAGAAGACCAGCGAGATGCTCGCCAGCGAGTGCGCGTGGTCGTGCATGTGCAGCGAGGTCATCTGCATCAGGCCGACCATCACCATGTGCGCGGTGACCACGCTGACGATCGCGGTGCGGATGCGGACGTCGGCGAGCATGGCGCGCACGGTCCGGGCGGGGGCCTCGTCGACGCCGCCGCGCTCCTCCTGCCCGATCGCCTCGCCGATCAGCTTGGGCTCCGGGCGCAGCGCGGCGAACAGCAGCAGCGCCGTGAGCAGGAAGCCGGCACCGGTCGCGAGGTACGGGCCGGCGATCTCGGAGAAGCCGAGCGACTCCATGAACCGGCCGGTAGGCGCGACCAGCGAGGGGCCGAGGACGCTGCCGACGGTGCCGCCAAGCACCACCGTCGCGATCGCGCTGGCCCGCCGCGCCTTCGGCGTGACCTCGGCCGCGACGAAGCGGCCGAGCTGGATCGCGGCGTTGCCGGAGCCCGCGATGAACAGCGCAACGAGCACCAGGGCGAGGCTGCCGGTCGCGACGCCGACCATCGACAGCAGCGCGCCGGCGGCGCCGGTCACCAGGGCCGAGCTGAGCGCGCCGCGGCGCCCCATGCGGTCGGAGAGCCGGCTCCACAGCAGCGAGCCGAGCGCGATGCCGACCTGGTTCACCGCCGACGGCAGGCCGGCCATGGAGGTGAGCCCGGACAGCTCGGCGCCGACGATCGCCGCCACGGTGGCGGCGGCGACGGTGCCGGCGGAGCCGAGGCTCTGGCTGACGAGCAGCGCGAACGTGATGCGGCGCGATTGTCGCCGCCTCAGCTCGAGCTCGGCGGGTGTGGCTGTGACCGTCACGGACTAAGAGCCTACACCTCCTGCCGGCCGCCCGAGCACGGCGTGCGCGGTGGCGTCACGGCAACCCGGCGTGGGCCTCCGGCGCCTCAGCCTGGCGGCAACGTCAGCCGCACCGTCCGCGTCCTGCCGTCGTCGAGCAGCGGGATCGTCGTGCCCTCAACGGGCGAACCGTCGAGGACCAGGCCGTGACGGGCATCGCCGTCCGAGGCCCGCTCGACCTCGATGAGGTAGCGGCTCGAGCCGTGGGTGTAGGTGGCGCTGAACCCCGGCCAGGAGGGCGGCAGGACCGGCGCGATGTCGAGCCCGCCGCCGCGGCGTGTGAGGCCGAGCAGCCGCTCGACGCCGAGGCGGTAGAGCCACCCGGCCGAGCCGGTGTACCAGGTCCATCCGCCGCGGCCGACGTGCGGCGGCCAGCCGTAGACGTCGGCCGCGACGACGTACGGCTCGACGCGGTAGTGCGCGGCGGCTCTCTGCTCCTGGGTGCGCTCCGCCGGGTTGAGCATGCGGAAGAGCTGCATCGCCCGCTCGCCGTCGCCGAGGGTCGCCGTGGCCCAGGCGAACCAGATCGCGCCGTGCGTGTACTGGCCGCCGTTCTCGCGCACGCCGGGCGGGTAGCCCTTGATGTAGCCGGGATCCATCCGCCCCTTGTCGAACGGCGGGGTGAGCAGCAAGATCAGGGACTGCTCGTCCTTCACCAGGTGCTCCTCGGCCGAGCGCATGGCCCGCTCGCTCCTGGCCGCGTCGGCGTGGCCCGACAGGACCGACCAGGCCTGGGCTATCACGTCGATCTTCGCCTCGTCGCTGGCGTGCGAGCCGAGCGGCGTGCCGTCGTCGTAGAACGCGCGCAGGTACCAGGCGCCGTCCCAGGCCTCGGCCTCGACCGCGCCCTGGTAGGCGGCCGCCCTGGCGCGCAGGCGCTCCGCCAACTTCGGCTCGCCGCGGTCCTCGCACAGCGCGGCGAAGGACCGCAGGGTCGTGGAGAGGAAGAACGCCAGCCACACGCTCTCGCCCTCGCCGCCGATGCCGACGCGGCTCATGCCGTCGTTCCAGTCGCCGCTGCCGATCAGGGGAAGGCCGTGCCTGCCGCTGGTCGAGGCGCGCTCGAGCGCCTTGAGGCAGTGCTCGAACAGGGTGCCCTTCCGCTCGCCGACCGGGAACCTGTCGTAGCTCTCGTGGACGCCAGGCGGCAGCTCCGGCGCCTGGAGGTACGGCACGCTCTCGTCGAGGACCCCGGCGTCACCGGTGGCCGCGACGTAACTGGCGGTGACGTACGGCAGCCATACCAGGTCGTCGGAGAAGCGCGTGCGCACGCCCTGGCCGTGCGGCGGGTGCCACCAGTGCAGGACGTCGCCCTCCTCGAACTGGTGCCGCGCGGCGTTGAGCAGCTGCTCGCGGGTCCAGTGCGGCTGCGCGTGCAGCATGGCGAGCGAGTCCTGGAGCTGATCGCGGAAGCCGAACGCGCCGCTCGCCTGGTAGAAGCCGGCGCGGCCCCACAGCCTGCCGGCCACCGCCTGGTAGAGCAGCCAGCGGTTGAGCATCAGGTCGAGCGTCGGCTCCGGCGTGCGCACCTGCACGGTGCCGAGCAGCTCGTCCCAGAAGCGCGTGGTCTCGCTGAGGGCCTGCTCCGCGCGCTCCGCTTGCCGGTACTCGGCCAGCAGCGCGCGCGCCTGCTCCAGGTCGCCGCCCCTGCCCACCACGAAGTGGAGGGTCTGCGAGCCGCCGGCTGGCAGGTCGACGTGCACCTGCAGCGCCGCGCACGGGCTCGAGCTCGGTCCGGCGTTGCCGCTGAGGCCGATGCGCCCCAGGCCGGCCGGGGCGGCCAGCGAGCCGCCTCGGCCGATGAACTCGCCGCGGTCGGCGGTGTGCCCGTGCACCGGGAGGTTCGACGCCACGAAGGCCACCTGAGGCGCGAAGTCGGCGCGGAACGGGTTGCGCGCCAGCAGCGCCTCGTGCTCGGCGTCGTACCAGGTGACGACGTGGTGGCGGTTGTCGTCAGCCGTGGTGCCGAGCACCCACTCGAGGTAGAAGGTGGCCGTGAGGCGCCGCGGGCGCGACTCGAGGTTGTCGAGCTTGAGGCGAACCAGCTTGACCGGGTCGGCGGGCGGCACGAACAGGGTCAACTCCTGGGCCAGGCCGTGACTGACGTGCTCGAAGGTCGTCTGGCCGGCGGCGTGCCGGGTGAGGTAGCCGCCCGGTCCCGGCGCCGGCGAGGGGGTCGGCGACCAGACCATGGCGGTCTCTTCGTCGCGCAGGTAGAACGCCTCACCTGTGGGGTCGACCACGGGGTCGTTCGACCACGGGGAGAGGCGGTTCTCGGAGGAGTTGACGGCCCAGCTAGTGCTCGCTCCCGACTCGGTCACCAGGCTCCCGAAGGCCTCGTTGGCGAGGACGTTGCTCCACGGCGCCGGGGTCGGGCCGCGCTCCGCGTCGGAGTAGACGACGTACTCGCGCCCGTCGCGGCTGAAGCCGCCGAAGCCGTTGTCGTGCAGCAGGTCGCCTGGCTTCTCCACCGGTCGACCGACGTAGGTCGCTGCGCGTTCGGGGTCCGAGGCCTTGAAGGCCGGTAAGAGCGCGGTGTCGCCCGGCACCTCGAGGCTCGCCTCGAGATCGCCGGCCGCGTCGAGGGCCACCGCGGCTACGGCTTCGAGCAGCCGCGCGCTCTCCGGCGTCAGGCGTCCAGCGGCCAGCAGGTGCACGCCTCCGTTGCGACCGAGCCAGCTGCCGGCCCCGAGCTCCTCGACCAGGGACCGCAGCGCCTCCTGCGTGCCCTGGCGGTAGCCGCCCTCGCTCGAGTCGACGAGGACCAGGTCGATCTTGAGGCCGTGCTCCCGCCAGCGACGGTGAGCGGCGAGCGCGAGCCGGGCGGCCTGGAGCTGCCCGACGTCGGCGACCTTGACCAGCAGGATCGGGTTGTCGCCGGAGATGCCGAACGGCCACAGGTCCCGCTGCGCCTGGTGGTTGGCCAGGCGGGCGTCGCGCGCTCCCCTCGTCGGCTCCGCAGGGAACAGCACGCGCGACAGCAGCGTGTCGAACCGCGCGACCAGCTCGGCCTCGATCCCCTGCTGCGGCAGCTCGACGCGGGCGGCCTCCTCGGCGCCGGCCACGGCGATCTCGATGCTGTCCCAGTAGCGGTAGCGCCGTGCCAGCTCGAGCAGGGCCGGCTTCGAGTCGGCTGCGACCGTCACCCAGGCGAGCTTCAGCTGGCCGCTCGGCGGCAGGGTGAGGTCGACCCTGAGCGCGGCTATCGGATCGAGGGTCGCGCCGAGCGAGCCGCCAAGCTCCTCGAGCAGCGCGCCGCGCGGCCGCCTCACGTCTCGTCCACGGCCGATGAACTCGTACCTGTCGGTCTCGAACCCGACGGGGCGCTCCAGCGGCTCGCGGCCGACGACCATCTGCAACAGGTAGCGCGGGGCGTCGTCGGCCTCGCGCGGACGACGCCGGAACACCAGCGCGCCCAGCTCCTCGTCGAAGCTGCTCTCCACGAACAGCTTGCTGAACGCCGGGTGGCGCGCGTCGCCGGCGTGGTCCGCCAGCACGACCTCGGCGTAGCTGGTGACGGCCAGTCGCCTCTCCTCCCCCCTTAGGTTGTTGAGCTCGAGGCGCCTGATCTCGACGTCGTCCTCGGCCGCCACGGTGACGTCAAGGCGCGTGCCGACGCCGTCGACCTCGCGCAGGTACTCCGCCTTGTGCGGCAGGAACACGGCGCTCTCCTTCTCCGCCGGCCGCGGCGCCGGGTGGCGGGTGGCCGACCAGTACTCCCCGGAGGAGAGATCTGCGAGGTAGAGCCAGTTGCCGCTGAGGTCCTCCGTCGGGTCACGGCGCCAGCGGGTGAGGTCGAGTCCCCGCCAACGGCTGAACCCGCCGCCACTGTCGGTGAACACGGTCGTGAACTCACCGTTCGACAGCGTCGTCAGCTCGACGGTCGCGCCGCCCGGGGTCACCTCGTGCGGCCTGAGGTCGTAACCGCCGTCGGGGCCGCTCAGCGCCGGCCGCTCCCTACGCTCGAGCTGCAACAGCGGCGCGTTGCTCGGTGCGCCCTCGTGCAGCAGGTAGCTGGCCGTCTGGACCCGCGGGTCGGCGTGGAAGCGCTCGACGTGCTTGTCGCCGGTCAGGAGGTTGCCGATGGCCATGAACGACATGCCGTGGTGGTGCGCCATGTACGAGCGCACGACGGTGGGCCCGCCGCCCCGCGAGCGCCGCGTCGGCGTGAAGTCGAGCGCGTCGTAGAAGCCGTAGAGACCCGCGCCGCCCAGCTCCTCGAGGCGATCGAGGTTGTCGAGCGAGCGCTGCGGGTCCAGCTGCAAGGCGAGCAGCGTCGCGTACGGCGCGACCACCAGGTCGTTGCCCGGGTCGCGGGAGAGCGCCAGCTGCGGCACCCCGAAGGCCCTGTACTGGTAGTTCTGTTGCGCGTCGCTCACCGCGAACGCCGACTCCGAGATGCCCCACGGCACGCCGTGCTGCTCGCCGTACGCGACCTGTTGCTCGATCGCAGACCAGGTCGCGATGGCCTGCAGACCGTCCTCCGGCGTGACCATGAACAGCGCCGGCATGAGGTACTCGAACATCGTCCCGCTCCACGAGAGCACCGTGCGCCGCCCGTCGACCAGCGTCAGCGGCCGCGCCAGGTGCAGCCAGTGCGCGGGCGGGACCTGGCGCGTCGCGATCGCCAGGAAGCTCGCCAGCCGAGCTTCTGAGGCCAGCAGGTCGTAGGCGTTGTTGTCCAGCCGGGAGTTGTCGACGTCGAACCCGATACGGAAGACCGACCGGCCGGGGTCGTAGAGGAACGTGAAGTCGGTCTCGTCGGCGAAGCGTCCGGCCTGCTCGGCGAGCTCGGCCGAGTCGGCGAGCAGGCCGGCGACCAGGCCTGAGGCCTCGTCGAGCGCGCTGGCCAAGGCGCCCTTCGCTGCCGTTCCCACCAGCCGCTCCCGCAGCGCCCTCAGCGTCGTCGCCAGCTCACCGTAGGTCGGCACCGTGGCGGGCAGCCCGCTCAGGGCCGCCGCCTCTGCGCGATGCTCGGCCAGCAACCAGGGCATCAGGGCGCCGAGGTCGCGCTGCAGCTCCTGCACCTGCGCGTGCAGGCGGCCGGCCCAGATGCCCAGCTCCTCGAGGCGCTGGTGGGCCACCCTGGTCGCGGCGCCTCTCACCACCTGAAGCACCTGCTCGTCGACCTCGGGCAGCAGCGTCCCGCTCAACCGGTCAAGCAGGTCCGACCACTCGCTCGGGGATACGGGCGCGCCGGCCAGGCTCGCCTCGACGGCGTCGAAGGCGGCGTCGAGTGCCCGCGGCGGCTTGCCGATCCGCGTCGCCGCCCCGCGGTAGAGCTCGGTCAGCGCCAGCAGACCGCCCAGCTGTTCGCGCTTGAGGACCGGGTCGCTCCGCAGCTCGGCCAGGCCCGAGCGCAGCACCACCAGGGAGCCGACCAGGTTCCCGCTGTCGACGGTGGAGACGTAGCGCGGCGCCAGGGGCTGCAAGGTCCTGGTGTCGTACCAGTTGAGCAGGTGGCCGCGGTAGCGCTCCGCCCTATCCATCGTCGCCAGCGGCCCGCGTAGCCGCGCCAGCAGCGTTCGCGCCCCCACGAAGCCGAGGTCGTACGCCCCGAGGGTGGTGGTCAGCGAGAGCCCGATGTTGGTCGGCGAGGTCCGGTGCGCCACCACGCCGTTCGGCCGCTCCTGATAGTGATCCGGCGGCCACCAGTTGTCCTGCGGACCGACGAAGCGCTCGAAGAACAGCCAGGTGCGCCGGGCCACCCGCAGCAGGCGCCGGGTCTGGAGGTCGCTCACGCGGCGGTCGCGCGCGGGCCGCGGTCGACTGGCCAGCCAGGCCAACAAGGGCGAAAGGAACCAGGCCAGCAGGATCGGCAGCGCGACGACCCAGCCGTCCCTCCCTACCAGCAGCAGCAGAACGAAGACGGCGGCGGCCGTGAGGGGGGCGGAGGACATCTCAACGATCCAGCGGGGCAGCGTGCCGGCCTCGGCGACGCGCCGCTCCTCGTCGGCCGCCGAGCGCCAGCTGAGCAGCCCCCGCCGCTCGACGAACAGGCGCCTGAGCGTCACCCACACGGACCTCACGGCGACGGCGGCGGCGTGCGGCAGCACCGCGAGCTCGAACAGCCAGCGCGAGGCGTGCAGGTTGAGCGCGCTCAGGTCGCGCAGGTGAGGCCGACCGGCCTCCCCCGTCCTGCGCAGCGAGTCGAAGACGCCGATGAGGAACGGCGTGGCGCTGAGCAGCATGAGGATCAGCGTCCAGACCGCCGGCCGCCCGGGCAGCACAGACCACCCGAGCACCAGCGCGAACAGGTAGAAGACGGGCAGGAGGCTGCGCACCAGGTTCTGCCGCGCGGCCCAGCGCGCCACCCAGGTCAGGCCCGGCCCGAACAGGAACGGCCAGAGCTGCCAGTCGCCGCGGATCCAGCGGCTGGAGCGGCGCGAGTGCGCGAGGTACGACTCCGGCACCGACTCGAACAGCACCAGGTCGGTCACCAGGCCGGCACGACCGGAGCCGCCCTCGAACAGGTCGTGGCTGAGGATGGCGTTCTCCGGCACCTTGCCCCGCAGGCTGGCGGTGAAGCCGGCCAGGTCGTAGATGCCCTTGCCGGCGTACAGCCCCTCGCCGAAGACGTCCATGTACGGGTCGGAGTACGCGCTGCTGTAGAGGTCGAGTCCGTCGCTGCCCGCGAACCAGCGGCTGAACCTGGTGCGCTCCGCGCTCGAAGGCAGGAACTCGATGCGCGGTTGCAGGACGGTGTAGCCGGTGACGACGCGGCCCCCGCGTGAGAAGCGCGGCCGGTTCAGCGGGTGCGCCATCGTGCCGATGAGGGCGGCGGCGCCCTGCGGCGGCAGGCTGGTGTCCTCGTCGAGCGTGATGACGTACACGAAGCCTTCGAAGGCCTCGCGCGGTGAGCCGTGGAGGTCGAACGCGGAGTCGTCGCCCGCCAGCAGCAGCTCGTTGAACTGCATGAGCTTCCCGCGCTTGCGCTCCCAGCCCATCCAGTAACCCTCGGACGCGTTGTACTGCCGTTCGCGCGTGAGCAGGTGGAAGGTCGAGTCGGGGTGGCGACGGCGTATGGCCCTCAGTCCGGCCTCCGCCTCGCTGAGCAGGGCGGCGTCGCCGGGGAGGTGCTGATGGTCGGCGTCCGGCAGGTCGGCCAGCAAGGTGAAGTCGATGTTCGCGTCGGCGTTGCCGGAGACGTGCCGCTCGAGCTGAGCGAAGAGCTGCTCGACCTGATCGGGCGAGGAGAGCAGGCACGGCATCGCGACCATCGTCTTGGCGCTGGCCGGGACGCCGTCGGACAGGTCGAGCTTGGGCAGGTAGCGGGGCGGCGCGACGAGTGCGATGAGCCGGTGCACGATCGCCTCGGCCGCCATCCACGCGGGCGGAGCCAGGGCGAGGACCAGTACCGGCGCCCACCACCTGACGCCGACGGCGGCGGCGTAGAGGTAGATCGGCACGGCGCCTGCGGCGACCACCGCCACCATCAGCAGCAGGTAGACGGCGCCGGCTTGCCGCGTGACGAAGCGCGCGACCCGCTCGGCGAGGCTGTCGCCGCTGCCGAGGGCGCGCTCGAAGTCACGTCGCGCGGCGCCGAAGAGGTGGATCCCGACGTGGCGGTCGTGAGGTCCGGCGTTCTGCGCGGCGGCCAGCAAGGCCTCGCAGACCTCCACCTCGGTGCGGCCGCTGCGCCTCGCCAGGCGCTCGACGCCCCTGCGGTAGTGGTCACGAGTCGCGTCGTCCATCGTCGGGTAGACGCCCGCTGGGTCCCTCCTGAGCAGGCGCTCCACGGCGCTGAGGCTCTCGACCGTCTCGGCCCAACCGCGCTGTTCGATCGCGTGCAGCCAGAGCACGGCGTTGGCGACCGCGACCTCGTCGTCGGAAGCCGCCACCAGCGCCTTCAGCGCGGTGAGGCGCAGGTAGGTCGGCAGGGCCCAGAGCTCGGCGAGCTCGAGCGTGACGCTGCCTTGGTACTCGGCGAGGAAGCGCGAAAGCGCCGGTAGCCGCGCGCCAGCGGGAGCCGTGCCGTAGAACGACTCGGCCAGCGTCTGCACGCGCGTGCGGCCGCCCCGCAGCAACGGCAGGCGGCGGTGGAAGGCGGCTGGCAGGTCGTTGCGCACCTGGCGCAACGCGCGGCTCACGAGGTAGTCGTTGTCGTAGAGCCAGCGTTGCGCGCCGCCGAGGCCGACGAGCTCCGTCGGCAGCTGAGCGTAGATCTCCTCGAGCGACGAGGCGAGGCTCGCGATCTCGGCGCGGAAGCGCGCGTGGTCGTCACGTGCGAGCCTGCGGAAGCGCGACCAGGCGGTGAGCGGCCAGAGACCGGAAGGCGGCTGAAGCGTCTCGGCGGCGTGGTTGCGGGCCAGTTCTTCGGCTCCGGCAGGGACCTGCGCGGCGGATTGTCCGGGGATGTCGCCTGCCTGGTCGGCCCGAGAGTCGACCTCGCTCACCCGTGTCCTTGCCGCTCCTTGGCGGCTCGCTCGGCGTGTGTCTCCCTGAGCTCGTGCGCCGCGCGGTCCTGCACCATCAACAGCGGTGCGTAGCCGTACACCAGGAGGTCGAGCGCCACCGAGCCGTGCGGGTTGCGTGTGCCACCGCCCGCGCCGTGCGCGCTCATCACGACCAGGTCGATCTCTTCACTGGTCGCCAGCTCGTCGATCGCGCCGGGGACGTCGGCGCTCTCCAGGACGGTGGACTTGAGGGTGGTGTGTGGGGCGCTGACGCCACGACCGACGCCGTCGAGGTAGGCGCCGGCCTGCTCCACAGGGCTCGGCTGCGCCGCCTGACGCTGCCGCGTCCGTGACGGGGCGCCGTCGCTGGCCACCAGGTCGAGGACCGCGTTCCACTGGTGTACCGGGCTGACGACCGCCGCCGCGTGCAGCTGGCCCTTGCACGCGTTGCAGATCCGCTCGGCGTACGGCAGGGCGGACTCCGACCGCAGCGAGCCGTCGAGCGGCACCAGCACGCGGCGATACGCCGGCGCCTCGCGATGCCCTTCGCCGGCGGCGCCGGCGTTCGCCAGGGCCGGCAGCCGAGGGTTGAACGAGCGCACCAACAGCAGGCTCGACCGCGCGCCGAACACGGTCTTCAACGCGACCTCGCCGAGCGGATGCACGACCTCGCCGCTCGATCCGTGGCTGGTGAGGGCGATGAGGTCGACCTCACCGCGCTTGGCGAACTCGAGGATGCTGGTGCACGGATCGCCTTCGATGAGCGCGGTCGTCGACTCGACCCCGTACTCCTGCAGCCTCTCCTTCACCGAGGCGAGGTAGCTCGCCGCCCTGCCGAGGGCGATCTGCCACTCGACGGGCTCGGCCGTCAGCGGCGAGCCGGCGCCCGCCGGCGGCTCGAGCACCGTCAACAGGGTCACCTTGCACTGGTTCAAGCGGGCCAGGGCGGCGACGTGCGGCAGCACCAGCTCTGCCAACCTCGACTCATCGAGGGGAACAAGGATATGCGAGAACATGTCACCTCCCCGACTGCCAGCGTCACGAACGCTCACCTACATGATGGCACCGGGGCATGAGATTTACGGTCAGCTGGCGCCCGGCTCGCTCCGGGAGGCACCGCGCGCGACGCTCCGCGCCGCTCTGCTGAGCTCGCCTGAGGCGTCGCGGACCTCCCCGATGAGCTCCTCGACGATGTCCTCGAGGAACAGCACGCCGACGATCTCGGCGGACGACGCAGGTTCGCCTGGGTTCTGCCTGCCCTGCGCCGAGCCGTCGGCGTTCACGGGGTGCGTCGGCGGCCGCCCGACCTCCGCTTCGGCGGGTCGGGAGGCGCGCACGACGGCGAGGTGCACGCCGGAACTGCGCATGAGGCCGAGCGCGACCTCGGCCTCGGCGTCGGCTTCGACCGAGGCCAGGGGCCGCACGGCGCGAGCCGGCAGCGGGCGGTCGAGCGCGGCGCCGGTGAAGGCGATGACGTCCTTGTAGTGCACGTAGCCCACGAGGTTCGACCCGGCGTCGGTGAGCGCGTAGCGCGAGTGCCCGTGACGCGCCACGGCGTCCTCGACCTGGCGCGGCGTGACGGTGTGCGGCAAGGTCACCAGGCGGTCGAGGGGGACGGCCAGCTCGGCGGCGCTCTTGGTGGTGAACTCGAACGCCTTGGTCACGGTGCCGCTCTCGTCGGCGAAGATGCCAGCGCGCTTCGACTCGGCGACGATGCTCGCCACCTGGTCGAGCGTGAACGCCGAGGTCGCCTCGCTTTTAGGCTCCACGCCGACGAGCCGCAGGGCGGCGTTCGCGGTGCCGTCGAGGGCCCGGATCACGGGCCTAAGCACGCGCGCGATGAAGACCAGCGGCGGCGCCAGCACCAGCACCGAGCGCTCCGGACGCGAGAACGAGAGGTTCTTCGGGACCATCTCGCCCAACGTCACGTGGAGGAACGAGACCAGCACGAGCGCGATGACGAACGAGGCCGTGTCGGTGCCAGCGGGGCTCAGGCCGAGGCGCCCGAGCGGACCGACCAGCAGGTGGTGGATGGCCGGCTCCGACACGTTGAGGATGAGCAGCGAGCACACCGTGATGCCGAGCTGGCTGCAGGCGAGCATCAGCGTCGCGTGCTCCATCGCGAAGAGAGCCACGACCGCTGCCTGGTTGCCCGCCTTGGCCTTCGGCTCCACCTGCGCCCTGCGGGCTGCCAGCACGGCGAACTCGGCCCCGACGAAGAACGCGTTGGCGGCGAGCAGCAGCACCAGCCAGACGATGCCCCACCAGGCGCTAGCCACCGTCGCCCTGCCCGTCCTCGCCACCGGCGTCCTCCGTCGGCTCGCGGGTGTCGGGCACCGGCACGAAGCGCAGGCGGTCGACCCGCAGCCCGTCCATGCGCAGGACCGTCAGCGTGCCGGCCTCGAGCTCGACGGTGTCGCCTCGCTCCGGCACCTTGCCGAGGCTGGCCATGACGAAGCCGCCTATCGTGTCGTAGTCCTCGTCCTCTTCGATCAACAGGCCGATGCGCTCCTCGACCTCGTCGAGACGCAGCATGCCGGGGAGCGTCCAGGAGTCGTCGGCCGCCTGCCTAACACCGGGCTCGCGCCGATCGTGCTCGTCAGCGACCTCGCCGATCAGTTCCTCCACCAGGTCCTCGAGCGTCACCACGCCGGCGGTGCCGCCGTACTCGTCGAGCACCACGGCCATCTGCAGGCTCCTGTCGCGCAGCTGGCCGAGCAGCGCGCTCGAGGAGAGCGTGTCCGGGACCATCAGCACCTCTTGGCAGAGGTCGGCCACCAGGGTCTGGGAACGCAGAGCCCGCGGCACGCCGAGGGCGCGCTTGACGTGCACCACGCCGACGATGTCGTCGACGTTGGCGCCGGCCACGGGGAAGCGGGAGTGACCGGTGTCGCGCGCGAGGGCGATGACGTCACTGGCCGTCTTGTCGCCGGTCACGGTGTTCAGGCGCGTCCGCGGCGTCATCACGTCGCCCGCGCTGTACTCGCTGAAGTCGAGGGTGCGGGTGAGCAGGCTGGCTGCGCGAGGGTCGAGGCTGCCCTCCTCGGCCGAGTGCATCACCAGGCTGGAGAGCTCGTCGACGGTGCGGGCCGAGGAGAGCTCCTCCTTCGGCTCGACGCCGAGGGCTCTGACGATCATGTTGCTGAAGCCGTTGAGCAGGCGAACCGACGGCCCGAACACGGTGGTGAAGGCGATCTGGAGCGGCGCCACGAGCTTGGCCGTGAACTCGGGCAGGGCGAGCGCGAGGTTCTTCGGTATCAGCTCGCCGACGATCATCGAGAGCAGCGTCGCGAACGTCACGGCCACGACGGTCGAGACCGGGCGGGCGAGGTCGGCCGGCAGCCCCGCGCCAATCAGCGGGCTGGACAGCATCCTGGTGAGGGCCGGCTCCATCGTGTAGCCGGTGAGCAGCGTCGTGAGGGTGATGCCGAGCTGCGCGCTCGAGAGGTGGGTCGAGGTTCGCTTGAGGGCGCTCAGCACGCTGCCCAGTCCGCGCTCTCCGGCGCGTTGTCGGGACTCCAGCACGGCCCTGTCGAGGTTGACGAGGGCGAACTCGGAGGCCACGAAGACGCCTGTGCCGATCGATAGCAGTAAGCCAGCGAGCAGCAGAAGCCAGTCGCTCACCTGCACTGCCCGGGGCTGGAGTTCCGCTGGGATGAAGAGGGATCCATCCGTTCAGCCGAGTATAGACGGCGCGCACCCCGTGTTGCGGGTGCGCGCCGCTGCCCTGCTTGGAAAGTGTGCTCGGCCGTTAGAGGCCAGGTTGGTCGCTCTCGGGAGCCGGCACGAGGGGATCCTCGAGCGGATCGCTGTCGAGCGCGTCGCCACCGTTCAGGTCGGCGTCGTTGTTGGGCGTGTCGAGCTCGCCGTCGTTGAGGTTGTCGAG
>CAZQVC010000003.1:53992-64611 GCA_964596625.1 uncultured bacterium
GCGCGGCGGCCGGCACCAGGAGCAGCGTCATCCAACGAGGCCTCGCGCCTCTTCGTTCACGTGCTAGCGGTGTGGTTTCCATCGTCCTCTCCCTTCCTCTGGCGCCCGCAGACGGCGGGCGGCGGCTGGCGGCGGCCGGCTAGAGTGGAGGCCGCAGCGCCGCGCCAGGGTCTTCGAACGGGTCGAAGATCGCCTTGCCCGCTACCCTGAGCCTTTCGGGGTGAGAAAGCCGTGCCGGGCCATGAGTCGCCCTTAATGCGCCACCCATGAGACGCTCGCCCCGCGCCCATCTCTTTCACCTTGCCCGTGCTTGGCTCTACTATTCGAGGCGTGTCGAGAAGACGCGCCCCGCCGCTGACGCTGCGGGCCATGAGACCGTCGGACTGGCCTCAGGTGAGAGCGATCTACCTGGAGGGCATCGCCACGGCCCAGGCGACGTTCGAGGTCTCGGCGCCCGAGACGTGGGACGAGTGGGTCGGCAGCAAGCTGCCCGTCGGCCGGACCGTTGCCTGTGACAGCGCGGACGAGAGCGACCTGCTGGGGTGGACGACCTTGAGCCCGGTCTCGGCCCGCTCGGCCTACGTCGGCGTAGCCGAAGTCACGATCTACGTGGCCGCCCGGGTCCGCGGCCTCGGCATCGGCCGGGTGTTGCTCGAGCGCCTCATAGATGACGCCGAGGCGGCCGGGTTGTGGACGCTGCAGGGTTCGATCTTCCCCGAGAACGTCGGCTCGAGGGCGCTGCACCTCGCGGCCGGCTTCCGCGAGGTCGGCCGGCGCGAGAAGATCGCGAAGCTCCACGGCATCTGGCGTGACACGCTGCTGCTGGAGCGCCGCAGTCAGCGGCCCGAGCTCAACGGCTGACGGCCTCGCGCAACCGGTCGATGAGCCGTCTCGACCCTTCGTCGCGGACCCGCACCAGCACCCCAGGGCGACCGAGCGGGGCCGTCACGCTCACCCAGCGGCCGCCTCCGGCCTCGAACTCCACCCCCGGCTCGAACGCGTGCGTCCACAAGCCGCTGCCGGCCGGCAGGTAGGCCGAGACGCTGCTGCGCCTGGGCCGCAGCACGGGCGCGACCAACACGTCGGGGCCGAGGAAGAACTGGGTCTCGACCGCGGTGGTCGCCTCGTCGTCGGGGTAGGCGAGCCACGCGTGGCGTACGACCGGCATGCCGGTGGCTGCGGCTTCGTCCATGAGCCGGACCCGCAGGTCGCGCCAGGCCGCGTGCAGGCGCGCGGCGCGGGCGAAGTCCGCCAGCGTCTCCTCCGTCGAGTAGACCTGGGGGTTGAGCGCCGGCCTGTTGCCTTCGTGGGTGCGCAGGACGACGGTGAAGGCCATCATCTCCCCCCAGCGCGCGAGCAGCTCCCTGGTGCGCACGCGCCGCGGCAAGGGGCTGACCGTTGAGGTGTAGCCGCCGACGTCGCCGTGCTGCAGGCTGTAGCCGGAGAACCCCGAGCTCAACAGGCCGGTGAGCGCACTGCGCAGTCCGTCGTGCTCGTCCCAGGTGACGGTCTGGTCGCCGAGCCAGAAGAGGCTCGCGCCCGCCGGGCTCCTCGCGTAGCCGGAGCGGAAGAACGCGACGTAGTCGCGGGCCTCGCCGCCTTCGCGCTCGGCCAGGCGGCGGCGCAGCTCACGGTTGAACTCCGACCACACCTGCGGGTAGTGGTTGTGCCACTCGACGGGGTCGCCGTCGGCCAGCACGGCGTCGAGCGGCAGGCCCTCGCCGAAGTCGGCCATCCAACCGCGCGCGCCGGTCTCGGCGATCTTCTCGCTCAACGTCGCGAGGTACCAGTCCCAGGCCGCCCTGTCGCTGAGGTCGATCATGCCTGCCTCGAAGTCGCCCTGATCGATGAGGTACGGCCGGCCGTCGCGGTCTTCGACGAGATGGGAGCGGCGCACCGCCTCGCTGAACAGGTCGGGGCGGCCGCCGGGGCGCTGGCGCATGTCGGAGAGGAACGGGTTGACGTAGATCAGCACCTCGAGCCCCTTGGCCGAGAGGACCTCGCGCAGCTGCCCCCAACGCGGGTAGGTATCGGGGTTGAGCTGCCAGTCCCACCACAGGCGCTGGCCGAAGGGCACCTTGCGGTTCCCCACCCAGTCCTGCAGCCACACCCCGGCAAGCGGTGCGCCGTGTCGCTCGAGGTCGCCGACGACCTTGAGCACCTTCTCCTCTCCGCCCTGCAAGCCGAGGATCGCGCCGGCGTGAGCCCAGTCGGGCAACGGCTCCATGCGGCCGCTGAAGCGCGAGTACACCTCGAGCAGTTCCGCCGGCGTCGAGCCGGCGATGACCCTCGCCGTGAGGCGTGGTCCGTAGACCAGCACGCTGGAGTCGCCCCTGCGGCGCAGGTCGAACTGCATGGGGGTGGTGTCGGTGAGGTAGAGAGCACGCCTGTCGCTCTCGACGAGCACGGGCGCCGGCGCGTAGGTGCTCCACCACTGGCCGCCCGCGCCGCCGAGCAGCTCCGCGGCCAGGGTGAGCGGCTGCGCGCCTCGCCCCACACCCTGCTCGGCGGTCAGGAGGGGCACCCTGCGGCCGGTCAGGTCCACGTGCGAGAACTGCACGCCGAAGCCGTACTTCGCGCTGTCCGGTCGGCTGGCCCAAGCCAGCTGCGCCCAGAGACCCGGCGTCGCCTTCCCGCCGTCCGGCGGCCGGCGGCCGGCGCGGCGCGGCGCCGCGGCGTCGCCTTCACGGTCACTGTCGCCGGCGCCGGGCGAGCCCTCGTCGAGCTCGAGCGCGAGCTCGAGCTGCTCGCCGTCGACGCTCGCGATCGTCAGCCGGTAGCCCACGACCTCGGCGTGCGCGCTCCCTCGCCCTTCGCCACTGGCGGCGTGGCGCCCGAGCGGCGGAGGTGGAGCCGCGCCGAGGCGGCCAGTGAGCATCAGGCCTTCACCCGTCGGCTGTGCCGCGTCGACCGTCTGATGCTCGTAACGCGAGCCGACGCGCTCCACGATGCTCAGGTGACCCGCGACGCCGATGGTGCGCATCTCGCCTCTGACGGCGCTGACGAACGCCCGCCTCGCCGGCCCTGACCACACGACGCGGCCGCCCTCCGCCTGCCCCCCAGTCGGGTCGGTCGCCGGCGGTGTGCCGAGGTGCCTGACGCGCGCGCCGTCCTCGTCGAGCTCGAAGACGAAGGCGCCGACGCGCGTCGCCAACGTGCCCACCTCAGGGGCGATCGACAGCGAACCGGGCGCTCGCGGCGGGGGCGCCGTGAGGTTCCGGTAGAGGCCCGCGAAGGCCGTGGTCAGGTTGCCGAGTTTGAGACGCTGGCGCGCTACTGGCCTCGGCCGCCCTTCCCGCCGGTGCCGCGCTGGGTGGAAGCGTAGGCCATGCCGAGGAAGACCGCCGAGAGGAAGTAGTACAGCGGTCCTCCGCCGGCCAGGGCCCTGGTGAGGAGGAACACGCCGGCGCCTCCGAACAGCAGCAGGAGGATCACGCGTGCGGGAGAGAGGCCCATGCCAAGGCGTAGTCTAAGTCAGCCGCGCCTCGCGTCCACCGAGTAGGTCCTGACGGGCGGCCAACGCTTCGTCCAACTGCTACCGTTTGGTGTTAGTGAGCACCCACGCCCTGCGCCCTGCCACCCTCAGCGGACTCAGCCTCACCTTCCTCCTGACGCTCGCGCACGGGACCAACGACGCCTTCGCCAACGTGCTGCCGGTGTTCCTGCCGACCCTGCAGGCTCGCTTCGGCCTCGGTGAAGCCGTGCTCGCCGTGATGGTGGCTGTCATCTCGCTCTCGGCGAACGTGCTGCAACCGGTCTTCGGGGGCTTCGTCGACCGCTGGGGCCGGCGCAAGACCGCCGCCCTCGGGCTGATCATCGGCTCGACGCTGATGGGCTTCGTCTCCGTCACGCCCAACGTCTGGTCGCTCTTCTTCGTGCTCGCGGTCGGCGGCCTCGGCTCGGCCGCCTTCCACCCGGCTGCCGCCTCCATGGCGCGCAACACCGGCGCGCAGAAGAGCCTCAGCATGAGCCTGTTCGCGGCCGGCGGGTCGGTCGGCAGTGCGGTCATGCCGGTAGCGGTGCTCGCCGTCATGCGCGGCGCCGGCATCGGCTACGTTCCGCTGCTGTCGGTGGTCGGCGTCGCGATCGGGGTGGCGCTGTTCGTCTTCACGCCGCGGCAGTCGCAGCCGAGCAGGACGCCTGGCACGCGCCAGCCGCTCTTCGACCTGTCGCTCCTGGCCGGTCCGGTCGGCGTGCTGGCGTTGGCAGGAACGTTGCGGGCGATGGCTTTCATCAGCTTCATCAACGGCATGCCGCTGTTCCTCGCGTCGGTCAAGGGCTTCGCACCAGACGCGCAGGTCATCGGCCTGACGCTCGCCCTCTACAGCGGGGCGGCCGCTGTCGGCGGCATCTTCGCCGGCCTGCTCGCGCCGCGGGTCGGGCGCATCAGGCTCATCGTGGGCTCGATGCTCCTGGCGTTGCCGGTCCTGCTGTCGCTGCTCAGGTTGGAGAGCGGCGGCGCGGCCTACTTCGCCCTGGTCGCCGTTGCCGGGATGCTCACCAACGCCAGCATCCCGCTGCTGGTGGTGAGCGCGCAGGACCTGGCGCCGAACGCCGTGGCGGCAGCGTCCGGCTTGCTGATGGGCTTCACCTGGGGCGTGGCCGGGGTGGTGTACATCGCGTTCGGCGCGCTGCAGCAGTTCGTCGGCATCTCCCCTGCCATCGCCATCGGCTTCTCGTTCCTGTTGCCGGCCGCTGTCCTCGTCGGCTGGGTGCTGCGGCGCAACGCGGCCGCGCTCTCGACCGACTGACGCCTGGGCCGCCAAAAGACGTGCCGGTCCGCTACATCTCCCCGAGGTAGGCGCGCTTCATGGCCTCGTTGGCCAGCAGTTCGCGGGCCGGTCCGGAGAGCACGACCTCGCCGGTCTGCAGCACGTAGCCGCGATCGGCGATGCTCAGCGCGACGTTGGCGTTCTGCTCGACGACGAACACGCTGATGCCGCGCTCGTTGACCTGCTTGATGATCTCGAAGATGCGCTCGACGAAGAGCGGCGCCAGCCCCATGCTCGGCTCGTCCATCAGGATCAGCCGCGGGCGGCTCATCAGGGCGCGGCCCATCGCCAGCATCTGCTGCTCGCCGCCGCTCATGGTGCCGCCGAGCTGCCCGAGGCGCTCACCGAGCCGGGGGAACAGCTCGAAGACGTACTCGAGGTCGGCCTCGATCTCGGAGCGGTCGTCGCGCAGGTACGCACCCATGTCGAGGTTCTCGCGCACGGTCATCTTCGAGAAGATGCGTCGGTTCTCGGGGACGACGGCCATGCCGCGCGCGATCCGCTCGGCCGTGCTCAAGGTGTCGGCGCGCTCACCGAGGAAGTGCAGCTCGCCGCTGCTGACCCTCACGATCCCGAGGATCGTCTTAAGGGTGGTGCTCTTGCCCGAGGCGTTGCCGCCGAGTAGACAGACCATCTCGCCCGGGTAGATGACCATGTCGACGTCGCGCAGCACCTGGATCGGACCGTAGTGCGTGTCGACCTTCCTGAGCTCGAGCAGGGGCTCGCGGCCGGCCGCTACGCCAGCCGGACCCGCCTGCGCACCGGGGTTCCGCGGCGCCGAGGCCGGCGGCGCGCCGGCGGTCGGCTCGTGCGGGCTTCGGTCGCTCACGACCCGGCCCCCGCGCCCTCGTCGGCCTCGAGCCCGGCCACCGCGTCCTCGATGACCTCCTTGGAGGCCCGCTTGCCGAGGTAGGCCTCGATGACCTCGGGCTGCTCGACCACCGTGTGATAGTCGCCCTCGGCCAGCTTCTGGCCGTAGTCGAGCACGACGACCCGGTCGCTGATGTCCTTGACCAGGCCCATCTTGTGCTCAACCAACATGATCGTGTAGCCGCCTTCGTCGCGCATCCTTCTGATGATCTGCGTGATCTCTGCCGTCTCCTTAGGGTTCATCCCTGCGCTCGGCTCGTCGAGCAGCAGCAGCCGCGCGCCCGTCGCCATGGCGCGGGCCATCTCGGTACGGCGGCGGTTGGCGTAGCTCAGCACCTCCACCGGCTGGTGCATGCGGAAGCTCATCAGGCGCGGCCCGAAGAACGCCAGCTTCTCCTTGGCGAGCTCGTGCATCTCGCGCTCCTGGCGAGCGTAGCCGGGCGTGCGCAGCACGCTGGAGAGCCAGTTGCTGCGCAGGCGGTGGTGTTGCGGGATGAGCACGTTCTCCAGCACCGAGAGGTTGGTGAACAGCCGGAGGTTCTGGAAGGTCCGCGCGATGCCGATGTCGACGATCTTGTTGGGGCGCAGCCCGTGTATGGGCCGGCCGAGGAACGAGATCGAACCGCTGTCCGGCTTGTACACCCCGGTCACGAGGTTGAACAACGTGGTCTTGCCCGCCCCGTTGGGCCCGATGACGCTGACGATCTCGCCCTCGTTCACGGTGAGGGAGAGGTCGGTGATCGCCTGCAGCCCGCCGAAGGCCTTGTTGACGTTGCGGATCTCGAGCATCCGCTAGACCTCCTCGTCCCGGCGCCGGGCGGCGTCGTCCGCGTCCTCGGAGTCGGCCTCCGCCTGCGCGTGCAGCCAGGCGTCCTGCCGGCGCTCCTCTTCCGTTGGCACGTCGCGCCGGTCGCGCAGCAGCCACGTCCAGTTCGCCTCTTTACGGCCCATCACGCCCGACGGCCTGAAGACCATGATCACGATCAGGAGCACCGAGAGCGCGATCGCCCTCATGCCGAAGCCCTGCCAACGGCGCTCGAGCAGCTCACCGCCCAGCCCGGTGAGGGACAGGACGGCCGCGACGACGCCCACGATCGCCAAGGTGGTCACGGCCGGGTGCAGCACGGGCCTCAGGTGCTTGCCGCGCCGGTAGAAGTAGGCCAGCACGGCGGCCACCACCAGCAGCACGCCGGCCGCGAAGACCCAGGTCGAGAGCGGGTAGGACTGCTCGAAGGGGTCGCCGTACTGCCGGACGACAACCACCAGGGCGGTGCCTATCAGCGCGCCCGTTATGGAGCCGGTGCCGCCGGCGGAGATCGCGACGAGGAAGTAGAAGGTGAGGGTGAAGAGGAACAGGTCGAGTCGCGCGGTGCCGACCCAGCTGACCCACAGGCCGCCGGCGACGCCGGCGAAGAACGCGGAGATCGCGAACGCGAGGACCTTGTGGTACGAGGTGCTTACGCCCATCGCCTCGGCCGCGACCTCGTCCTCCCTGATGCCTTGGAGCGCCCTGCCGTACGACCCTGACTTCAGGCGGGCCATGACGAACACCGTGAAGGCGAGCAGGCCGAACGTCCACCAGACGCTCTTGCCGAAGCCCGTCGGCACGCCGGCGAAGCCCAGGGCGCCGTTGGTGAACGGCGTCATCAGGGGCGTGGAGGCGAGCAGCCTTATCACCTCGCCGAACGCGAAGGTGACGACCGCGAGGTAGTCGCCGCGCAGACGCAGGCTGGGCACGCCGACGACCACGCCGAACAGCGCGGAGACCAGGCCGCCGATGGCCAACGCGATGAGGAACCTGACCCAGAGCGTGCCCGGCTCGGCCAGGAAGCCGAGGCCGAGCGACTGCGCCCAGCCCTCGATGGAGAGGCCGATGGCGAAGTCGCTGAGCTGGCTGCGGGAGCTGGCCGCGAGGTTCTCGCGAGCGGCTAGGGGCAGCATCAGCAGGCCGGTGACGTAGCCGCCGATGAGCATGAAGCCGTGGTGGCCGAGCGAGAGGATGCCGGTGACGCCGTTGATGAGGTTGAGGCTGACGGTGGCGATGCCCCAGATGCCGAACAGCGCGAACACCTGCACCAGCTTCGCGCTGCCGGAGTTGTCTACGGCGAACAGCACGATCAACAGCAGCAGGACGGCCGCGGAGTTGAGGAGCTTGCGGGCCATCAGACCTTCTCCGAGAGGTCTTCGCCGACGATGCCGCTCGGCCGCAGGAGCAAGATCAGGATCATCGCGGCGAACGCGAAGGTGTCCTTGTACTCCGTGATGCCGGCGAAGCTGCCGGTGCGCGGGAAGAGGGCGGTGAGGAAGTTCTCCAGGAAGCCCAGCAGGACGCCGCCGATGACGGCGCCGGGCAGGCTGCCGATCCCGCCGATGACGGCCGCCGCGAACGCCTTGATGCCGGGCAGAATGCCGAAGATGGCGGGTTGGTTGATGCTGCCGAAGCTCATCCCCCACATCACGCCGGCCGCCGCGGCGAGCATCGAGCCGAGCAGGAAGGTGGAGGCGATCACGCTGTCGACGTCGACGCCCATCATGCGGGCGGTCTCGGCGTCCTGCGAGGTCGCGCGCATCGCCTTGCCCAGCCTGGTGCGCGTCACCAACGCGGTCAGGGCCACCACGAGGACGGCGGTCAGGGCCGGCACCAGCACGATCATCCAGGTGGTGAAGACGGTGCCGCCGGCCACCGGGAACTGCAGCGAGCTCGTGAAGAACGAGTCGGGTCTGAACGGCGTCTGACGGTTGGTGAAGGCCAGGATGCCGAAGTTCTGCAGGAAGAACGAGACCGCGATGGCGGTGATCAGCATCGAGTTGCGCGGGGCGCCGCGCAGCGGCCGGTAGGCCACGCGGTCGATGGTCATGCCGAGCACGCCGGTCACGAACATCGCCGCGACCAGCGCCCCGATCCAGCCCAACTGCACGGAGGCCAGGGCGACCGCGACGACCACGAAGCAGACGAGGCCGACGGCGAACTTGACGGGGTCACGCTTGCCCTTGCGCCAGAAGTTGAGGAAGCTCATCAGCCCGTAGGCGACGACCGCCGACACCAGGATCGCGACCGGCCAGGAGTACGGGGTGTTGCTGAACAGGAAGTAGGCGGCGAAGGCGCCGACCATGAACACCTCGCCGTGGGCGAAGTTGATCAGCCTGATGATCCCGTAGACCATCGTGTAGCCGAGCGCGATGAGCGCGTAGAGGCTGCCGAGCTGCAGCGACCTGACCGCTGCGCCCACGAAGAACGACGCGTTGAAGGCGTCGTTGATGCTGTGCAGGTAGAACATCCGCCAGACGATCAGCGCGATCACGCCGGCGCCGATCGCGTAGGGCAGCCAGGTCCGTGCGCCGCGGGAGCGCGGCGGCCTCGGCCCGGCTTGCGAGTTCATCGACAAACTACCGACTCCGTCCGAAACTGTTCGAGGACACCTTCAAGCGAGGTCATACGCTTCCTCGCGCTCACAAGATAGTGGCGCGGCGAAGACGGGTCTCCCGCCTTCGGCCGCGCCACGGTTCATCGAAGCGACTCGTCGTGAGCGAACCTCACGTCGTTGTCGTCACTCACTCCAGCTGGATGCCGCGGACGGTGACCTTCTCCCAGGTTCCGTCATCAGCGACGTCGTAACGGTAGAGACCCATCACGCGGTTGGCGGGGGTGCCGTCGGTGCCGACGTAGGTGATCTCACCGGAGACGCCGGGGTAGCCCTCGAGCTGCGCGAGCGCGTCGCGCAGGGCCGTGGAGTCGGCCTCACCCGCGGCCTCGAGACCGGCCAGGACGACCTTGTACGCGTCGGCGCCGGCGAGCGCGAAGCCGGTGAAGCCGGCGTCCGGATGCTCGGCCGTGAACAGCTCACCGAACTCGGCGGCGCGTGCGGCCGCTTCGCCGGAGAGCACTTCGGGCTCACCGAAGCTGGTGAAGACGAAGCCGTCGAAGGCCTGGCCGCCACCCTCCGGGCACTGCGCGTCGTCGGAGGCGTCGCCGCCGAGGATCTGCTGGTCGAAGCCTTGCTGGCGCAGCTGCGGGACCAGCGATGCGGCCTCGGCGCAGAAGCCCGTGTAGTAGATCATCGTGGGCTGGAACGAGCGCAGGTCGTTGATCTGCGCGGAGAAGTCGACGGCGTTCGAGGTGTAGTCGAGCACGATCGTCTCGCCGCCGAGCTCGTTGAGGGCGTCCTCGAAGAAGCCGGTGAGGCCCACGCTGTAGTCGTCGTCCTGCTGGCGGAAGATCGCCACGCGTTCGCCGTCGGACTCGTTGAAAGCCCACTGGGCCGCGACCTCGCCCTGGAACTGGTCGGTGTAGGGCACGCGGAAGATGAAGTCGCCGATCTGCGTGGTCGCGGGGTTGGTCGAACCGGTGCTGACCATCACGACGCCCTCGTCCTGGAAGACGTTGGCCGCGGGGATGCTGTGGCTGGAGGCGTACGTCCCGAGGACCGCGACGGCGCCCTCGTCGACGAAGCGGTTGGCGCACGCGACCGAGCCTTCCGGGGTGCTCGCGTTGTCGCAGATGGAGAGTTGGACCGGGCGACCAAGCACCTCGCTCTGCTGCGAGTGAGCGGTCTCGATGCCCGCCAGCGTGTCGTTGCCGGTCACGGTCATGCGACCGGACAGCTCGAGGTTCACCCCGATGATGATCGGATCTTGCGCCATGGCGATCCCGCCGAGTACCAACGCCACGGCCAACGCAACGATTCTCTTCACGGTACGGTCCTCCCTTTACCTGCAAAGTCGAAGGTGTGTTCGTCGAGGCGCTACCCCACCGCGACGCGTCACTGATTGATACGGCCGACGCCGCATGGTAAGCGCGTCCCCGCGAAGGTGTCAACGAGTCACAACGACTCACGCCGTGGCCGTCGGAGCATCCAGCGGCTCGAGCTGGACGGCGTCGCGTTCGGCCTGGTAGAGGACGCTGCTTCTCCGACGTCGCGGTAGCGAGGAGCCCCGGGGCGCTGAGGCCGGCTGGGGCCCACGTACGCCGTGCCCATC
>CAZQVC010000004.1:0-1247 GCA_964596625.1 uncultured bacterium
GGGATCGCCGCCGAACGCGCGGTCGGCGATCACCGGGTTGGCTGGGTTCGAGTTGACGTCGGCCACGGGGGCGAAGTCCACGTCGATCCCGACACTGCGCAGTCCCCGTCCCGTCGCCGCGGCCACCGCCCTGGTCAACGCGGGGTCGTCGGCGGCGCCCAGCGCCATCGCGCTGGGGGCGTAGGGCAGGTCCAGGACGCGCACGACGCCGCCGCCTTCCTGGTCGACCGCGACGATCAGCTGGTCACCCGCCAGCGAGCGCAGCTCCGCGACGTAATCGGCCAGCTGGAAGCGGTCGCTGACGTTGCGCGCGAACAGGCACACCCCGCCGGGCCGGCGCTCGCCCAGGAAGGCGCGTTCGTCCGGCGTCAGGCTCGGGCCCGAGAGGTCGATCATCAGCAGGCTGGCTGGGTTCATCCGGTCTCCATACGAGAGTCGATGCTACCTTCGAGCGGTGAGGCTGGTCCTACTTCGCATCGCCATGCTGCTCGCCGCGGCTGCGCTCACGGCCGCCCTCGTCAGCCGCCTCACCGGAGCAGCGTTCTCCCTCGCCCTCACCCCGCAACTCTCGGCGCTCTACTTCATCCCCGTCAACATCGTGTGCCTGTGGCTGCTGAGGGCGCGGCTGCACGCTGCGGGCAGCGGGCTACGACGCCTCGCGGGCTACGACCCATCGAGGCTTGGCCGCGACCTGCTGCAAGGCCTCGGGTGGCTGTTCGTGCTCTTCTTCCCCTTCGTGCTGGCGGTCAACCTCGCCATGCTCGTCCTGTTCGGCCCGAGCGAGATGTTCGGCGCCTTCGAAACCGTGTTCGCGCCCGACCCCTCGCTGCAGCTGACGTTCGCTCCGTGGTTCGCGTTGACCAGCGCCTTGCTGACCGCCGTGCTGTTCCCGCTGACCAACGCGCCGGCGGAGGAGCTCGTCTACCGGGGCCACGCGCAAGGTGGTCTCTTCGCGGCAGGCCGCCCGGCCTGGCTGGCCATAACTCTGCCCGCCCTGGCGTTCGGGGCGCAGCACCTGCTGCTCGCGCCGTCGGCCGCCGGGATGTTCGTCTACGCCTTCGCGTTCGTCGGCTGGGGCCTGGGGGCGGGCCTCATCTACCGTCGTCAGGGCAGGCTGATGCCGCTGATCTTCGCTCACCTGCTGACCAACGCGATGTTCTCGGTGGTCCCGTTGGTGCTCTTCTTCGTTGTCCCGCCTGTCAGCTGACCCCCGCCGCTAGGCCGCGACCGCGCAGGCGGACTTGGCT
>CAZQVC010000004.1:1347-3183 GCA_964596625.1 uncultured bacterium
GCCTGCGACCTTGTGCCATATTGAGTCGTCTTGAAAAGCGGAAGAAGGGGTGTGGTCAGTGGACGTACTCGAGATCTTCAAGGACTCACCGAAGGCGCGTAGGGTCGCTGCCGGCGAAGTGCTGTTCCGCCGGGGGGACGCGGCCAACGAGATGTACGTCGTGTTGGAGGGCCAGGTCGATGTCTCGGTCGACGGCCGACTGGTCGAGTCGCTGGCGCCTGGCAGCATCCTCGGCGAGATGGGCATCGTCGACCACAGCCCCCGCAGCGCCGACGCCGTGGCCGCCAGCGACGCCAAGATCGAGGTCATCGACAGGGACTGGTTCTGCACGCTCATCAAGCGGGCGCCGCAGTTCGGCCTGCACGTGATGTCGGTCATGGCCGCCAGGTTGCGCCGTCACATGCAGCAAGCCGCCTGAACGCCGACCGACCCGCCCGTCCGACGTCACGAGCTCGCTTCATCGGTCGATAACCCAATTCGCATCTAAGTAGCGGATACTCGTGGCGTGTTCAGGAGGCTTGCCAGCGTCGCGGCGATCGTCATCGGGGCGGCCGTCGTGGCCTGGCTGGTGTGGGGAAGGGGCGACCCAGCCCCGCTCGCTGGCCAATCCGGGGCCCCTTCGCTGACGAGCAGCGGCGGTGATGGCGCCGGCGCCGGCAGGGATCTCGAGGCGACCGGCACCGCGCCACGCGGCGACGGCGACCTGCCGGAGGACGCCGCGACGACCATGACGTTGACCGGCGGCGACATCACGCTCAGCTACCCGGCCGACTTCGGCCTGGCCGTGAGCCAGGAGCAGTTGCTGGTCGACTCCAGCGTGCCGCTGTGCGACGAGGGGTTCGACTACTGCATCTACCTGAAGTCGGGCGCCTACGACGGCACGAACTTCGACGGCGCGGCACTGGGCGTCACGGTGCGTGACGACCTCGACTACGAGGCCGCCTGCATGCTCGAGCAGCCGGACGGCTACAGCCAGCTCGAGCCGGTGATCGACGGCGGGGTCGGGCACGCCACGTCGACCTTCCCCCAGGTTGGGCAGGGAGCGGCGGGCCACGTGACCAACGGCGCGATCTACCGCCTGTACTTCGAGGACGCCTGCTACGAGTTCGAGAGCCGGGTGGCGAAGGCGCAGTACGAGAACTTCGAGCCGGGCGCCGTCGACCTCTTCGACGACAGCGACCTCCAGGCCGTGCGAGGTCAGCTCCGGTCGATCGTGGCCAGCGTCTCCCTGCCTGACGGGCGTGACGCCCTGTTCTCGCGGGACACGAGCCTCGAGACCCTGGTCGAGGACATCCAGGTGCGAGGCGTCGAGCCCGAGGCGGGGTCGAGGGTGAGCAGTCCGATCGAGCTCAGCGGCGAGGCGCTCGGGCTGTGGTTCTTCGAGGGCAGCTTCCCCTTCCGCCTGCAGACCCGGACCGGTGACGTGCTCGCTAGCGGCGCGGTCGAGGCTGACGGCGACTGGATGACGACAGAGTTCGTGCCGTTCGCGGCCACCATCGAGTACGACGTCGAGGTCGAGACGGAAGCCGACCTCGTGCTGATGAACGACAACCCCTCCGGGTTGCCTGAGAACGACGCTTCGTTGACGGTGCCGCTGACGCTACTGCCTTGAGACGAGCCGGTCTCATACCAACGACGGATGTGGCGCGACGGCGCCCGCGACTACTGTTGGGGCAGCGAGGGAGCGAGGCGGCGGCGCCCGGCGCCGCGAGGCTCGCCACCCGGAAGGCAGGTAAGCGATGACCGACGAGAGAAACGACCACTACGCGCAGCCGCAGGCCGATCAGCCGCAGGGCGCCACGGCTCAGCCTCAGGGCACGCCGGCGCAAGGCACGC
>CAZQVC010000004.1:3283-8400 GCA_964596625.1 uncultured bacterium
GGCACGCCGGCGCAAGGCACGCACACCCAAGGCTCCGCCGCAGAGGCGCAGCGCCGCGACTACACCGAGGAGTTCCGCGTCTCCGGGGAGGCCGTGCTCTCCAAGATCAAGGAGCTCGTGCACGAGGGCAACGTCAGGCGCATCACGATCAAGAACGACGAGGGCCGCACGCTCATCGAGATCCCGCTGACGCTCGGCGTCATCGGCACGGTGCTGCTGCCCGTCTGGGCCGCGATCGGGGCGATCGCCGCCATGGCCGCCAACCTCACGATCGCGGTCGAGAGGACCGCGCCGGCGCCGCGCCCGGAGTCCGACACCCCGCCGGCCGCCTAAGGCTCAGCGCGAAGCGCTGGGCGCGCGACGCGGCAGCGCCGACCCGAGCCCGGCAGTACCGGGCGGGGTCGGCGCTGTACACTCGCCTGACGTGAGCAAAGCCCCTCGAACAGCCGGCGAGACGGTGCTGAGCGCCCGCGAGGTCACCGTGCGCCTCGGCGGCGTGGTCATCGTCGAGGAGGTCGAGCTGACCATGCAGCCGGGCGACCTGGTGCTGCTCACCGGACCGAACGGGGCGGGGAAGAGCACCCTCCTGCGCGCCCTGGTGGGCCTGCTGCCCGCCAGCGGGGACATCGAGATCGTCGGGCGCTACCCGAATAGCCTCGACGCCAAGGCGCAGTTCGTGTTCACCCCGGACGAGCCGGCCCTCTACGAGGACCTGACGTTGGCCGAGCACGCCCGCTTCAACGCCCTGGTCTACCAGCGGCCGGAGTCGGAGGCGAGGACGCTCGACTGGCTCGAGCGCTTCGGCCTCTCGGCGAAGGTCGAGGAGTTCCCCGGCACCCACTCGCGGGGCATGCGCCAGAAGCTCGCGCTGTCGCTGGCGCTCGGCCTCGAGCTGCCCCTGACGTTCCTCGACGAGCCGTTCAACGGCCTCGACCTCGACTCGCAGGAGCTGCTCGCCGACGGACTCAACAGCCGCGCCGCCGACGGCGGCGCCGTGCTCCTGACGGGTCACCAGCGAGAACTCGGGGAGTTGCTCGAGGCTCGCGTCGTCGAGCTGCGCGACGGCCGTCTCACGGCGCAGCAGAGATCGCGACGGCAGGGCCGGGGAGAGGCCGAGAGGCGAGCGAAGCAGCCGCTGTGAACGCGGCCGTCGCCTACCTGCGACGCCGCACGGTGTGGCGTGCGCTGCACACCTACCGCGTGTGGGTCGGCAAGGCCGTCGGCTGGTGGAGCGTGCTCTACCTCATCTTCTGGTTGGTGATCTTCGCGCTCTCCGGCGCCGAAGCGATCCAACGCCGTGACCAGCCCTTCTCCCACAACGTGCTGACGTACGCGGCGCTCCTGGTGGCGGCGCTCTTCCTCCTCAGGGCCTTCAGCGGCCGGACCCCGCCCGTCGTGCTCGACCGGCGCGACCTGTTTCGCCTCGGCCTCGCACCGGTCGTGCCGTGGCAGGCCCTGCGCTACCGGCTCAACCTGAGGCGCACCCTGATGGCGCTCGGCGGCGCCTTCCTCGGGGGCCTGTGGTCGCTCCTCGCGCCGCCGTACTTCCACCTCTCGGCTCCCTGGGCGGCGCCGGTCGCGGCGTTGCTCGCCGTGGTGCTGGCCGACCTGGCGTGGCTGCGCTACGTCGGCCGGTGGCGTGCCGACGGCAGCGGCGCCGAGGCGCGCCTGGCGGCAGCCGCGATCATCGGCGTCGGGACGCTCACCGCGGGCGTGCCGGCCGCCCTCGCCCTGTGGGGCGGAGGCGCTGGCCCCGGCGTGCCGGTCTACTCGCCACTGGCCGCCATGGCGAGTCCGGCGCCCTACGTGCTGCTGCTCCCGCTGCTGCTCGCCGCGGCGTCGCACCTGGCGGTGCGGCGCTCCCTCCGCGACAGCTGGCCCCCGCGCTTCGCGGCCCAGAGCCTGGTGCTCACGCAGCTGCAGGCGATGCGCACCTTCCAGCTGTTGGCGGGCCTCGCCGGCATGGGCGGCGCCGTGGCTGCGCGCCAAGCCGACGCCGGTGAGCGGCGGCGGCTGCTCGACGCCCTGCACGACCGGCCCGGGGTCACACGGCCGCGGCGTTCGCTCGCGCCGCCACCGTTGGACAGCGCCCCGTGGCGCGCGGTGGCTTGGCGCAGCGCCACGCTGCTCCACCGCCGTCCCCGGTGGTCGCAGTTGAGCACCGCTGT
Source organism: uncultured bacterium (assembly GCA_964596625.1). GTDB lineage: Bacteria > Deinococcota > Deinococci > Deinococcales > Trueperaceae > DASRWD01. Next base: position 5,452 of record CAZQVC010000004.1, read on the forward strand.
GCTGGCGTTCGGCGCCGTGCTGGCGTTGTTCGCCGCCGCGCAGGTCGTGGCGGGCGTCAGCCTCTTCGGCAGCGCCCAGCCGGCCGTCGACCCAAGCGTCGACGCCATGGCCGGCGCCGGCTCCGTCGGCGGGACCTTCCTCGGGGCCATCGGCGTGCTGCTCGCGGCGTTCCTGATGTGCCGGGCCGGCGCCGCCCTGCTGGGCCCGTCGACCATGGGGGTGGCCGCGCCTCTCAGGGCCAGCGACCGCACCCTCGGACGGCTGGCGCCGGCGCTGGTCGTGCTCGCTGCCCTCACCCTGCTCGCCGTGCCGACCTACCTCGCGCTCTTCGGCTTGGGCCTGCTGGGTTCGCCGGCCGGAGCGCCGGCCGGATCGCCCGACCCCTTGCTGCTCGGCCAGGTGCTGCTCGCCTACGGCGTGCTGGCGCTCACTTGCCTCGCCGCGCTCGAGAAGTACTCGTCATGGAGCGGGGCAGCGCCCGCGCGCTGGGAGCCGCTGCTGGTCTCCGCTCTGCTGGTGGCGCTGCCCTCGATCCTGTTGATAGCGTTCGACGCGGCGTCCTGGACGCTCCCAGTGCAGTTCGGGCTGCTCGCGATCGTCTGGATCATCGAGGTCTGAGCCGGCGAACAGCCGGCCGGCGAGAGCTCAGCCTGTGGTAGCCGGCACCGCCGCCGTGGCCGCGGCCCGTGCCGCCCGCCTTACGTCCTCCACGAGGTCGGCCGGGTCCTCGATGCCGACGCTGATGCGCACCAGGCCGTCGCCGATCCCGGCCGCCCGACGCTCCTCTAGCGGCAGCAGCTGGTGCGTGCTGGCCGCCGGCACGCAGGCCAGCGAGGCCACGTCGCCGAGCGAGACCGCGTGGTCGATGACCTCGAGCGCCTCGAGGAAGGCGGAGGCGGCAGCGCGGCCGCCGTCGAACTCGACGGCCACCATGCCGCCGAAGTCGCGCATCTGGCGCGCGGCGACCTCGTGACGGGGGTGCTCGGCGAACCCCGGGTAGTGCACGCGGGCGACGTTCGGCAGCTCACGCAACGCCTCGGCGACAGCCCTGGCGTTGCGGCTGTGGGCGTCCATGCGCAGCGACAAGGTCTTCATGCCGCGCAGCAGCAGGAACGCGGTGTGCGGATCGAGTACCGAGCCGATATGCCTCAGCCCCTCACCGCGCACCTCGGCCAGCAGCTCGCCGGGGCCGGCCACGAAACCGGCCAGCAGGTCGCCGTGGCCGCCCAGGTACTTCGTCGCCGAGTGGAGCACGACGTCGATGCCCAGCTCGATCGGCCGCGTCAGGTAGGGGGTGGCGAAGGTGTTGTCGACCGCGCTGAGCACGCCGTGCTCGGCGGCCACCGACCCGATGAGGGCCAGGTCGTGGATCGCCAGCGTCGGGTTGGTGGGGCTCTCGGTGTAGATCAGCTTGGTGTTGGGCCCGATGGCATCGGCGAGGCCCTCGTCATCCGCGCTCCTCGCGGTGACGCCGAAGCGGGGCAGCAGGTCGTGCAGCAGACCCCTGGTGCCGCCGTATAGCGGCCCGAGGTAGAGGACCTCGTCGCCCTGGCGCAGGGTGCTGAGGAAGAAGGCGGCGATGGCGCCCATGCCGCTGCCGAAGGCGATGGCCGCCTCTGCGCCCTCCAACGACGCGAGCTTCTCCTCGGCCGCGCGCACCGTGGGGTTGCCGATGCGGCTGTAGAGATCGCCCGACTCCTCCCCGTCGAAGAGGCGCGAGCCGCGCTCGACGCTGCCTAGTAGGAACGTGCTGGTCTGGTAGATGGGCGTGGCGTGCGCGCCGCTTGGGTCAGGCGCGGTCTGACCGGCTCGCACCGCCCTGGTCGCGAAGCCCGCGGCTCTCTCGTCTTGCTCGCTCATTGACCAGATGACACCACGAACCCAGTCAAAGCTTGGTGGCGTGAGGACGCGGGGGTGACAACGCCTCGGGGCGGGCGCTACCGCCTTCGAGCGACCGAGCTCGCGGCCGCCAGCACGTCGGCCACCAGGTCGTCGCGTCCCTCGACGCCGACGCTGAGCCGCACCAACCCGGCCCCGATCCCGTCGCGCGCCCGCTCCTCGGCCGGGACCGAGGAGTGCGTGGTCGTGGCGCTGACGCAAGCCAGGGAGCTGACGTCGCCCAGCGAGACCGCGTGGTCGAAGAGCTCGAGCCGCTCGACGAACGCCTGCGCGCTGGCCGCGTCCCCGAAGTCGACCGCCACCATCCCGCCGAATGCGCTCATCTGGCGCCGGGCAACCGCGTGCCCGGGGTGCGACGGCAGGCCGGGGTAGTGCACGGCTCTCACCCCGGCTGCGCCGGCCAGTGCCTCGGCCACCGCCATGGCGTTCTCGCAGTGGGCCGGCATGCGCAGGTGGAGCGTGCGCATGCCGCGCGTCAGCAGGAAGGCGGCGTGCGGCTCGAGGCTGGCGCCGCCGAGGCGCAGGCCCACGCTGCGCACGCGCTCGAGCAGCGCGGCGCTGCCGGTCACGAAGCCGGCGAGCAGGTCGCCGTGCCCACCGAGGTACTTCGTCGCCGAGTGCACCACCAGGTCGATGCCGTGCTCCAGCGGCCGGGTGAGGAACGGCGTGGCGAAGGTGTTGTCGGCGGCGGTGAGCAGTCCGTGCCTGGCCGCTACGGCCGCGACGGCCGCGAGGTCGATCAGGTCGAGGGTCGGGTTGCTCGGCGTCTCGACGTAGATGAGCCTGGTGTTGGGCGCCAGCTCCCGCTCCAGCGCCGCGGCGGCGACCCGGCGCGTGGTGATGCCGAAGTTCGGCAGGAGGTCGTGGAGCACCGCCCTGGTGTCGCTGTAGATGGGGCCGAGCGTGAGCACCTCGTCGCCGCGGCGCAGCAGGCTGAGCAGCATGCCGGTGATCGCACCCATGCCGCTGGCGAACGCCACCGCCGCCTCGGCGCCCTCCAGCGCGGCCAACTTGCTCTCGGCGCCGCGCACCGTGGGGTTGCCGGCGCG
>CAZQVC010000004.1:8500-28031 GCA_964596625.1 uncultured bacterium
GCCTCACCGGCTGTCTCACCGTCCCCCGCTGCGGGCAGCACGAACGTCGCGGTCTGGTAGATCGGCGGCGCGTGCGCGCCCGTCCCGGGGTCGGGCACGCTGCCCGCACGCACCGCGCGCGTCGCGAACGATCTGGTGGCGCTGGCTGCTCGGCTGTCGGCTTGGCTGCTGTCGTCGTCCACGCCGCCATGAAAGCACGGCGCACCGGGTCAGTGGCAGCAGGCCTTCTCGAGCCGGCAGAAGCACGACGCCTCGATGGGCACGTCGGCGCGGGCCTTGGCCAGGTCGAGGCGGGCGCGGGCTGCCACCGCCTCCTCGGTCCGCTCGAGCCGCTCGAGGCACTCGACCAGACCCTGCAGGCTCCAGACGTTCTCCGGGTGCTGGAGCGCCCTTGGCAGCCGGCCGCTGAGGCCGAGGTCGTCGCGGTACACCTCGAGCGCCTCGTCAACCTCGCCCTGCTCGAGCAGCAGCGCGCCGAGCGCGTGGCGCACCGGCTGCATCCAAGCCCAGGGCTCGTCGTACGGCAGGTTGTCGTCGAGCTGCACCGCCCGCCTCAGATCGGCGAACGCGGTCGCGAAGTCGCGCTTGCGGTACGCCAGCTCGCCGTCGAGCATCGCGGAGGCGACGGCGAGGATGTCGCGGCCGGTGTTGTTGAACACGGTCCGCGACTGCGGGACCTCGAGAACGGCCGCGTGGAACAGGGCTCGCTCCCGCTCCGCGCCGGCGACGTCGCCGGTGGCGGCGTAGGCGACCCCGCGCGCGTAGCGCAGCACGGCGGTCGTGAGGCAGTAGAGCTCGGGGTCGTGCGGCAGCGGCTCGGCGAGCACCTCGTGCCAGCGGCCGAAGCGGATCAGCGCGTGGTACCGCATGGCCAGGAAGCCCTCCAGCCAATCTGCCATCGGCGGCAGCTCCACGCGCAACAGCTCCTCTGGCAGGGCGGCGGCCAGCTGGTCGGCGGCCTCCATGGCCGGTCGCAGCTGGCCGAGGAACATCGCCGAGTACAGCTTGAAGTGGATGTTGTGGCAGCGGTAGAGCGTGTAGAAGCGGGCGTCAGGGTTGCGCGCGAAGTACTCATCGTCCGCCGCGATCGCCCGCTCGTTGGCCACCAGCGACTGATAGTAGTGACCGCACAGCACGTCGATGTGGGAGGCCATGTGACGCAGGTGCCCGGCGTCCGGCACGAGCTCGCGCAGCGCGTCGGCGGCGCGCAGCGCCCGCTCCGGGTGGGGTGACATCTCCATGGTGTGCACGTAGACGTGCATCAGCCCGGCGTGGGGCTCGAGCCCTTCACGTTCCCTTGCGCCCATCGCCCCCTCCAGCACGCCGACCGCCTCGAGCGTGTCGGCGCCCTCTTTCGGCTCGCCGGTCGGCAGGTCCCATAGCTGCCACGGGGTGCGGTTGATCAGCGCCTCGGCGAAGAGCGCGGCGACGTCGGGGTCGCCTGGGAAGCGGGCGTTGACGCCGCGCATCGCGTCGGCGTAGGCGTCGTTCCACGCCTGGAACGGTTCGTCCGGTTCGAAGTCCGGCCGCGGGTAGCGCGCCTGCAGGGCCTCGAGCAAGGCGCTCTCGACCTCGTCGGCGGCGACCGTCAGACCGCGCTGCACGGCCGTGAAGGCGACGCTCAGGGCGCGCTCGCGCTCCTCTTCGAGGAACGCCTCCCACGGCTTGTTGTAGTTGCAGCCGCTGGCGTAGGCCACGCCCCAGTGGGCCATGGCGCAGTCAGGGTCGATCTCGGCGGCGCGCTCGAAGCAGCGCACGGCTTCTTCGTGGTTGTAGCCGTAGCACCAGGCCAGGCCCCGGTCGAACCAGGTCTGTGCCTCGGCGGAGGTGGTCGTGACCGCTCGACGGTAGCTGCCCAGGTCGTAGTAAGCGCTGCTCATCATGGCCCCCTCGGGGTCGAAAACGGCATCTGGAATGAGCGAGCTTAGACGCTGGGCGCGCGCGTGCCTAGACCCCGCTTGCCGTCCGTCTGGCTACCTCGGCCCTGACGACGGGCGCGACCTCGGTGCCGAACAGCTCGATCGACTTGAGCATCCGGTCGTGGGGCACAGTGCCGACGCTGAACTGCAACAGGTAGCGCTGCATGCCGAACACCTCGTGCTGGAACAAGATCTTCTCGATGACCGCCTCGGGCTCGCCGACGACCAGGTGGGCCCGCGGGTGCAGGCCGGCCTCGAACTGCTCTCGGGTGATGCCGGCCCAGCCGCGCTCGCGGCCGATGCGGCCCATGACCAGCGCGTACGGCGGGAAGAAGACGTCGGCTGCGGTGCGCGCGTCCTCCGCGATGAAGCCGTGGGAGTTGATCGCCAGCGGTGGGCGAGGCTTGCCGACCGCCGCGGCGGCGCGGGCGTGGATGTCGGCGAACGGCGCGAAGCGCTCGGGCTGTCCTCCGATGATGGCGAGGACCATACCGGCGCCCAGGTGGCCGGCGCGAGCCGCCGACTCCGGCGTGCCGCCGACGGCGACCCACACCGGGAGCGGTCGTTGCAAGGAGGTCGGGTAGACGCGCTGGTCGCGCAGCGCGGAGCGGTGGCGGCCCGTCCAGGTGACGCTCTCGCCAGTCGCGAGCGCGAGGAGCAGCTCGAGCTTCTCGGCGAAAAGGGTGTCGTAGTCCTTGAGGTCGTAGCCGAACAGCGGGAAGGACTCGATGAACGAGCCGCGCCCCGCCATGACCTCCCCCCGGCCCCCTGACAGGAGGTCGAGGGTGGCGAACTGCTGGTACACGCGCACCGGGTCGTCGGAGCTGAGCACCGTCACGGCGCTGCTCAACCTGATGTTCTCGGTGCGCGCGGCGGCCGCCGCCAGCACCACGGCCGGCGCCGAGACCAGGTACTCCGCCCGGTGATGCTCCCCGATCCCGAACACGTCGAGGCCGACCTGGTCGGCAAGCTCGACCTCCTCGAGCAGGTTCGCGAAGCGCTGCTGGGGGCTTGGCGTCTGCCCGGACACCGGGTCGGGCGTCAGCTCCACGAAGGTCGTGAGGCCGAGCTCGAACGGAGCTGGAGGGCTCTGGGTTGCGCCTTCGGCTGTGGTGGCCATGCATCAGGTTAGCCGCGTGACGGTCCGGGGCCCCTGCGCCCCACTACGGGGTCGGCGCGGTAGGTCTTAGCAGGAACGCCCGCAGCAGGAACGCCAGGAGCAGGCTGGTCGTCGCCAGCTCCCCGCCCTCTTCGACGAGCGTGGTGAGCACGTGGGTCTGGCGAACGTCGCTCACGGCCGAGGCCAGAAGCGGGTCCCCGGCGACGCGGACCAGCTCGAGCGTCGCCGCGCTCAGCTGCGGGAGTGTCGCGACCGCGCTCCCCGGATCGGCCGCGGCGATGACGATGGTGGCGGTTGGCTCGAGGACCGCGCCCGCGGCCAGCTCGCCGAGCGCGGCGACGGCCGAGCTCACCAGCGGCCCGCTCGCCAGGTCGACGAGGCCACCGAACAGCGCCAACGCAGCCACCCACAGCGCGGCCCGGGTGGCGATGCTGCGCTCCTGGCCGCCCGCCCTCCAGGAGGAGGCGAGGAACCAGGCGAAGACCAGGCCGAGGGCGGTGAAGCCGAGCAGCTCGCCGACGCCCGCGCTCAGTTGCGAGGCCGGTGAGAGCAGCGAGCCTTCGCGCACCAGGAGGCCGCCGACGCGCTCGTGCAGCTGGAAGGCGTCGTCGACCAGCAGCAGCAGGCAGAAGAGCGCGAGCACGGGCCCGGCCTTCAGCTTGCCGCGGACGCGCAACCCCAGCGCCAGGGCTGCCATGACCAGGTACTTGAGGTACTGCAGGGACTCGGCCAGGCCGCGTTCGGCGTCGAGGCGCAAGGGATGGGAGACCAGCCAAGCCGGGTCGAACGCGCCGGCGCCGAGCCTGGCGCTCCAGAGGTGCGCGGCGATGAGCGCGCCGTCGAGCGACAGCAGTACCACCAGGACGACGACGGGCGTTCTCATCTGTCGACATCATCCAACGCACGGGCACGGGGGTGCCCGGCAGGCTTAGAATGTCGGCACCGACAAACGGTTACGGCTGCAGGCAGGCCGCGGTCGCCAGCACACGAGGTCGCGAAGTAAGCGAAGCACACCAGGCCGGCTGCACGGGTCCAGCAGGTGGGCCCACACCGCTCAACCGACGGATGGAGTGGACGAGCATGATCGAAGCGCAGGCAGAGGTTCTTCTCAACTACGTCGACGGACAATGGGTCCGTTCGCAGTCGGGCTCTCAGGGCGAGGTCCGCAACCCCGCGACCGCTCGACCCATCGCCGTGGTGCCGCTGAGCGCCGCCGACGAGGTGGACGCCGCCGTCGCCGCCGGCGTGAGGGCCTTCAAGGAGTGGCGCAACACGCCGGTCGTCGACCGCATCAAGCCGCTCTTCAAGCTCCGCGACCTGCTGACGGCCAACCTCGACGAGCTCGGCCGCACGATCACCAACGAGGCCGGCAAGACGCACGCCGAGGCCGTCGCCGAGATGGCCCGCGGGATCGAGAACGTCGAGGTCGCCTGTGGCGCCCCGATCATGCTCCAGGGCACCAACAACGAGGACATCGCCAGGGGCATCGACGAGCACATGATCCGCCAGCCGCTTGGCGTGGTGGCCGCGATCACGCCGTTCAACTTCCCCGGCATGATCCCGCTGTGGTACTTGCCGTACGCGGTGGCGTCCGGCAACTGCTTCCTGCTCAAGCCGAGCGAGAAGGTGCCTATGACCACCCAGCTGCTCTACCGCCTGCTGGAGGAGGCCGGCTTCCCGCCAGGCGTCGTCGGGCTGGTGAACGGCGGCAAGGAGACGGTAGACGCGATCCTCGACCACCCCGACGTCAAGGCCATCTCGTTCGTCGGCTCAACGCCCGTCGCCAAGTACATCTACGCGCGCGCGGCCGAGAACGGCAAGCGCGCCCAGTGCCAGGGCGGCGCCAAGAACCCGGCGATCGTGCTGCCCGACGCCGACATGGAGATGTCGACGCGCATCCTCGCCGACTCGGCCTTCGGCTGCGCCGGCCAGCGTTGCCTGGCCACCTCCGTGGCCATCACCGTGGGCGGCGCGCGCGACCAGTTCACCCAGGCCATCACCGACGCCGCTGCCAGCCGGCGCGTCGGCTACGGCCTCGACGATGGCGTCGAGATGGGCCCCGTCATCAGCGCGGAGTCCAAGCAGCGCATCACCAGCCTGGTCGACAAGGGCATCAGCGAAGGCGCCAGGGTCCTGGTCGACGGCCGTGAGAAGGAGGTCGACGGCTTCCGCGACGGCTACTTCGTGCACCCCACCGTCCTCGACAGCGTGGCTCCCGGGAGCACGCTCGGCAAGACCGAGGTGTTCGGGCCCGTGCTGTCGCTGATGCACGCCAACGACCTCGACGAGGCGATCGCCATGGTGAACGACAGGGCGTTCGGCAACCAGGCGTCGATCTTCACCTCATCGGGCGCCGCGGCGCGGCACTTCCGCCACGAGGCGATCGCCGGCAACATCGGCGTCAACCTCGGCGTCGCCGCGCCCATGGCGTTCTTCCCGTTCAGCGGCTGGAGCGAGAGCTTCTTCGGCGACCTGCACGCGCAGGCGCACCACGGCTTCGAGTTCTACACCCAGACCAAGGTCGTCATCGAGCGTTGGCCTCAGACCTGGAGTCGGAAGTTCTAGATGCGGCAGGTCCTCTCGCTAGAGCAGCTTCAGGACTCGTTCACCGAGACCTACCCCGCCTACACCGACAACGAGGCGAACGTCGAGGCCAACCGCTGCCTCTACTGCTTCGACGCGCCGTGCATCAAGGCCTGCCCCACCGACATCGACATCCCGACGTTCATCCGCAAGATCGCCACGGGCAACGTCGTCGGGGCCGGCGTGACGATCCTCGAGTCGAACCTCATCGGCCACACCTGCGGGCGCGTCTGCCCGGTCGACGAGCTCTGCGTCGGCGCCTGCGTGTTGGGTGACGAGCACAGGCCCATCGCCATCGGCCGGCTGCAGCGCTACGCCACCGACCGCGTCTTCGACAGGGGCATCATGCCCTTCGAGCCGGCAGCGCCGACGGGCCGCAAGGTCGCCGTCATCGGCGCCGGGCCGGCCGGCCTCAGCGCCGCCGGCGAGCTCGCCAAGCTCGGGGTCGACGTCGACGTGTTCGAGCGCAACGAGCTGCCGGGCGGGCTCTCCACCTACGGCATCGTGGTCATGCGCGAGCCGGTCAAGGTCTCGCTCGACGAGGTCGAGTTCATCGAGCGCCTCGGCGTCAACATCACCACCGGCGTCGAGGTCGGGCGCGACCTCGCGCCGGCCAAGCTCCTCACCGACTACGACGCGGTGGTCGTGGCCGCCGGCACCGGCCTGGTGCCGCGCCTCGGGGTCCCCGGCGAGGACCTGCCGGGCGTGGTCGACGCGCTGGAGTTCATCGCCGCCACCAAGATGGCCGAGAAGGACGGGCTCGAGAACCTCTACCAGGTGCCCGTCGGCGACGAGGTCATCGTCATCGGCGCCGGCAACACCGCCGTCGACGCCGCCACCATCGCCAAGCGCCTCGGCGCAGAGCGGGTGACGATGCTCTACCGCCGCAGCCGGGCCGAGATGACCGCCTACGACTTCGAGGTGAGGTTCGTGCAGAACGAGGGCGTCGACATCAGGCTGATGACGCAGCCCATCGAGATCCTGGGCGACGAGACGGGGATCACGGGCGTGCGCTGCGTGCGCACCCAGCTGGGCGAGCCGGGAGCCGACGGGCGCCGGCGCCCCGAGCCGGTGCCGGGCAGCGAGTTCGTGCTGCCGGCCGACCAGGTGATAAGGGCGATCGGGCAGGAGAAGCTGCTCTCGCTGTTCGAGGCGCTGGGCGTCGAGACCGAGCACGGCTACGTCAGGACCGACGACGAGCTGCGCAGCTCGAACCCCAAGGTGTTCGCCGCCGGCGACTGCGCCAGGCTGGAGGGCCACGCGCTCACCGTCACCGCTGCGCAGGACGGCAAGATCGTGGCGGCGGCCATCGCCAGGCAGCTCGGCGTGCCGCGGCCCGGCGACCCGCCCGGCGAGCCGAGCGGCCGGCCGGTCCTGACCACGCCCGCCACCGCCGCGGTGGCGGGGCCCGGTGCGATAAGTGCCGCGCCCGAGCCTTTGGGCGGGCTCGGACGGAGCGGAGCGGGGCTCGATGGCTGACCTCTCTATCGACTTCGCCGGCGTGAGGAGCCCCAACCCGTTCTGGTTGGCCTCCGCGCCGCCGACCAACACCGCGTACCAGATCAACAAGGCCTTCGAGTACGGCTGGGGCGGCGCGGTCTGGAAGACCATCGGCGACCCTGTGCTCAACGTCTCGAACCGCTACGGCGCGTTCGAGTACGCCGGCCACAGGCTGGTGGCCATCAACAACGTCGAGCTGATCTCCGACAGGCCGATCGACGTGAACCTCAAGGAGATCGCCGAGGTCAAGAAGCTGTGGCCGGACCGCGCGGTGGTGGTCTCGGCGATGGTCTCGTCCAACCCCGAGTCGTGGCACAAGGTCGTCCAGCAGATCGAGGACACCGGCGCCGACGCAATCGAGCTCAACTACGGCTGCCCCCACGGCATGTCGGAGCGCGGCATGGGCGCGGCGGTCGGCCAGGTGCCCGAGTACTGCTCGATGATCACCAGCTGGGTGACGGAGGCCGCGTCGATCCCCGTGATCGTCAAGCTCACGCCCAACGTCACCGACATCGTGCCGCCAGCGCACGCGGCCCTCGACGGCCGGGCCAACGCCATCTCGCTGATCAACACCATCAACTCGATCGTGGGCGTCGACCTCGACTCGTTCGAGCTGCGGCCGAACATCGGCGGCAAGGGCGGCCACGGCGGCTACGCCGGCCCGGCTGTCAAGCCGATAGCGCTGCACATGCTCTCGCAGGTCGCGTCAGACCAGCGCGTGCAGGCGTCGGGCGTGCCGATCTCCGGGATGGGCGGCATCCAGACCTGGCGCGACGCCGCCGAGTTCCTGCTGCTTGGCGCCACCAGCCTGCAGGTCTGCACGGCGGTCATGCACTACGGCTTCCGGCTCATCGAGGAGCTGACCGACGGCCTCTCGAACTGGCTCGACGAGAAGGGCGCGAAGTCGATCAACGAGGTCATCGGCGCCTCGGTGCCGCGCATCTCCGACTTCGGCGACTTCGACCTGTCGTTCAAGTCGGTCGCGCGCATCGACCCCGAGAAGTGCATCCAGTGCAACCTCTGCTACGTCGCCTGCGATGAGGGCGCGCACCAGTGCATCGACCTCACCGTCGACGGCGCCGTCATCGACCCGGCCGGCATCGCTCCGGTGCGCGCCAGCAACCAGGCGGGCATCGGTCCGGGGCTGCCGCGGCCGCAGCCGGTGGTCCGCGAGGAGGACTGCGTCGGCTGCGACCTGTGCAGCCTGGTGTGCCCCGTCGAGGACTGCATAACCATGGTCACGGTGCCGCCGGAGCGGCCTTCGGTCACCTGGAACGAGCTGATCCGCACCCGGCCGGAGGTGACCACCGATTGGGACGCGATGGTCGCCTACCGCCGCGAGGTCGGCATCGACATCCACTGAGACAGCTGCGCTTCACCGCACGCGGCAAGGGGAGTTCTAGATGGGCCTGTTGATAACCAACGGAGAGATCGTCACGGCCGGCGGCCGCAGCCGCGCCGACATCTACTGCGAGGACGAGACCATCACGCTGATCGGGCGTGACCTGGCCGCGGAGGTGTTGGCGAAGGCGCCCGACACCGAGGTCGTCGACGCGAGCGGCAAGTACGTGTTCCCCGGGTTCATCGACCCTCACGTGCACATCTACCTGCCGTTCATGGGCACCGCCACCAAGGACACGCACGCCACCGGCTCCCAGGCCGCGCTGGTGGGCGGCACGACCACCTACATCGAGATGCTCGCGCCCAGCCGCAACGAGGACCTGCGCGAGGGCTACGCGCACTGGCGCCAACTGGCCGAGGGCAACTCCGCTTGCGACTACACCTTCCACATCGGCGTGACCCGCTTCGACGACAAGACCGAGGGCGTGCTGCGCGACCTCGTCGCCGACGGCATGACCTCCTTCAAGGTCTTCCTCGCCTACGCCGGCTTCTTCGGCGTCACCGACGAGGAGCTCTACGCCACGCTGCGCCTGGCCAAGGAGCTGGGCGTGAGGGTCACCGCGCACTGCGAGAACTCCGGCGTGATCGCGGCCATGCAGGAGACGCTGCTGGCCAACGGCCAGACCGGCCCGGAGTGGCACGAGCCCAGCCGACCGGTCGCGGTGGAGGCCGCCGGCACGACGAAGTTCGCGACCTTCCTGGAGATGACGGGCGCCAAGGGCTACGTCGTGCACCTCTCGAACGAGCGGGCGCTCAAGGCCGCGGTGGAAGCCAAGATGCGCGGCGTCGACCTGAGCATCGAGGCGGTGATCCCGCACCTGGTGCTCGACCGCACCTACGCCGAGCGGGAGAACTTCGAAGGCGCCAAGTACGTGATGTCGCCGCCGCTGCGCACGCGCAACGATCAGCGCGCCCTGTGGCGCGGCCTGGTGGGCGGGCTGATCGACACCGTCGGCACCGACCACGCGCCGTTCGACGTCGAGCAGAAGGCGATGGGCAAGGACGCGTTCCCCAAGATCCCCAACGGCATGCCGGCGATCGAGGACCGCGTCAACCTGCTCTACACCTACGGCGTCAGCCGCGGGCAGCTCAGCCTCGAGCGCTTCGTCGAGGTCGCCTCGACCAACGCGGCGAAGCTCTTCGACCTCTACCCCCAGAAGGGCACCATCGCCGTCGGCGCCGACGCCGACCTGGTGATCTACGACCCCGGCTACCGCGGCTCGATCAGCGCCGAGACCCACAAGATGAACGTCGACTACAGCGCGTTCGAGGGCTTCGAGATCGACGGGAGGCCGAGCGTGGTCACGGTCCGCGGGCGCGTCGCGGTGCGAGACGGCGAGTTCGTCGGCGAGGCCGGTCGCGGCCGGCTGCTCAGGCGCAAGGTCGCGTAGGAGCCCGGCTTGCCTGACCAAGGCTCCCTCGACCCCAGCGGCAGCATCATCTCCGTGCGCGGCGTCAGCAAGATCTTCCAGGTCGGCAAAGGCGAGGCCGTGGCGCTCAAGGACGCCGACCTGGAGATCGCCGACGGCGAGTTCGTCAGCCTCATCGGCCCGTCCGGCTGCGGCAAGACCACGCTCATGCGGCTGATCGCCGACCTCACCGAGCCCACCGCCGGCGAGATCAGCGTGGCGGGCAAGGCTCCGCGCCAGGCGCGGCTCGACCGCGAGTACGGCTACGTGTTCCAGGCGCCGGTGCTCTACGAATGGCGCACGGTGCTGGCCAACGTCACGCTGCCGCTCGAGATCATGGGGTACGAGCGCGGCGAGCGCCGGGAGCGCGCCGAACGCCTGCTGGCCATGGTGGGTCTCGAGAAGTTCCACCGCTCGTACCCCTGGCAGCTCTCCGGCGGCATGCAGCAGCGGGTGTCGATCGCGCGGGCGTTGGCGTTCGACCCCAAGCTGCTGCTGATGGACGAGCCGTTCGGCGCGCTCGACGAGATCACCCGCGAAGCGATGAACCTCGAGCTGCTGAGGCTCTGGCAGGAGACCCGCAAGACCGTGGTGTTCGTCACCCACTCGATCGCCGAGGCGGTGTTCCTCTCCTCGAAGATCGTGGTCATGACGGCCAGGCCTGGTCGGATCCACGAGGTCATCGACGTCGACCTGCCCTACCCCCGCACGGTGGAGACCCGTGAGACCGAGAGGTTCTTCGAGCTCACCACGCAGGTGCGCGAGGCGTTGCGGGGCGTGGAGCACGGAGCGTCCACGGCTTCGGCAGCGGGACTCGGCGGCGCTGGCGGCCAGGGCACCGGTGCAGGCGAGGGCAGCGACAGGGCCCGCAAGGTCGAGGGCAAGATCGTCGGTTACTGAGTGAAGGCGCATAGTGCGATTCGTCCGTAACGTCCTGCCCGTGGTCGTGGTGCTGGCGGTGTTGCTCGCCGCGATGTACCCCGTGGCGCTGCTGTTCGGCCTGCCCTTGGCCAGACAGCGCATGGAGAACCTCAACAACTGGGTAAGGGCGACCGTGAGCGCAGCGCCGGTGGCCGACCTGGGCGGCGACCTGGTGCTGGAGTTCGGCGACACCTCGCCGCCCGGCGCCGCCGACCTCGGCTCGAGCGCCGCGGTCGACGCCGAGGGCGACGAGTCGGGTGCGGGAGCCGACGAGCAAGCCGCGGTCGTGCTGGTGAGCGGCGAGACCCCGCTCGACGTCGCGTTCGAGCTGGGCGAGCGCGAGGTGGACGACGCCGGGGTGAGCGGCCTGGTCGTCAGGCTTGAGCAGCCGCTGCAGGTGCCCCTCGTCACCTGGGGTGAGGAGCTCGAGCCTTCCGAAGGGTCCGACCGGGTGTTCACGGTCCCGGATCCGGAGCGGCTGCCCCGCGCGCTCTACCTCGGCGACCGGCTGCTCGTGAGGGGCTCGCTGCCCGCGCTCGAACGCGCCGACGGGGCGCGGGTCGACTTCACCGTGCCGGGCGTCGCCGCCCTCGATGAGGCGACCGTCGCGTTGGTGGGCGAGACGGTGCTGCTCGAGGGTCAGGACTTCGAGGTCGCCGGCAACGAGGTGTTGTTCGACTCACCGCCCGCCTTCAACACGCCGATCCGGCTCATCGCCGGGGACTACGAGTACGCCAGCGAGGCCAGCGGCACGGTGGTACTGGCGCGGCCCAGCGGCGTCGCGCCGCGCGCCGCCATCGCCGTCGTCGCCCTGGCCGAGGGGCTGGTCGGCGAGGTCGACGGCGAGAACCGCGTCTTCTCGCTGCAGCACGCGCCGCTGGTGGAGTCCGATCAGACGCGCAGGATCTTCCTCGGCGAGCGTGAGCTGTCCGGGGTCGCCGAGAGGCCGGAGGAGCGGGTCGACGGGCAGCGGGCCAGCTTCACCTTCGCCGGCGAGGAGGGGATCGTCACCGTCGACGGCGCCTTGCAGGCGGAAGGCGTCGACTTCGAGCGCGACGGCCGCGTCGTGAGCTTCGCCCGGCCGCCGGCTCGCAACGCGGCGCTGCGCCAGCACCGCGACTACCTGATCAGCGACCCGGCCACCGCCACGGTGACCCTGGCTCACGCCCCCAGCCCAGGCGAGCGCGTCTGGGCGGCCTCCTACACCTACTACGACCGCCCCAACTGCGGCGCCACGGCCCTCGAGTGCTTCTTCACCCTGCCGCAGCACCCCGTGCCGTTCCCCGACTGGATCGCCGAGCGGTTGGTGCCGTTCTTCACGGCCTACCCGCTCAGCGACAGCCGCAACATCGTCAGGGCCGTGCTCTACACGGCGACCGGCACGCTCATCGCCCTGCTCATCGGCGCCGTGCTGGGGGTGTCGCTGGCGGTGGTGTTCGTGCGCGTGCGGCCGTTCGAGCAGGCGCTGTTGCCCTGGGTGATCGCCTCGCAGACCATCCCCGTCATCGCGCTCGTGCCGGTCCTGCTCCTGCTGCTCGGCAACGCCGGCGTGACGGTGCAGACGAGCCTGGTGCCGGCGGCGATCATCGGGGCGTACATCGCGTTCTTCCCCGTGACCGTCGGCACGGTCACCGGGCTGCGCGCCGTCGACCCGCTGGCGCTCGACCTCATGAAGGGCTACGCTGCCTCGCCGCTGCAGGTCTTCACCAAGGTCCGCTTCCCCGCCGCCGTGCCGTTCTTCTTCACCAGCCTCAAGCTCGGGGCTGCGGCCGCGCTGGTCGGCGCGCTGGTGGCCGAGGTCGAGTCGAACAACCGCCTCGGCCTCGGCTACGCGATCATCGGTCAGGTCCAGGCCGGCGACGTCGCCGACGTGTGGATCCTGCTCGGCATCTCGGCTCTGTTAGGCATCGGCTTGGTCGGGCTCGTCGGCCTGCTGCAGCGCCTGGTGGCGCCATGGGAGCGCCCCGCCAGCATCGGCGTCGGCGACGATGGGAGAGCCTCGTGAGGGGCGCGCCGGCGAGCAGCGTGGCGCTCGAGGGCGCGCGCAGGACCGCGGCGGTGAGCCCGTACCCGCTGGCCGTGCTCACGTCGCTCGCCGCGCTGGCCGGGCTGTTCGGCCCGTTCGCCGGCGGCCGTGCGGCCCAAGGCATCGCGGGCGACCTGGGCTACGCGCTCGGTGGCCCCTGGCTCGTCGCGGCGCTGGCTGCCGCGCTGGCCTGCGCCGTCGTGGGTCGTGGGCCGGGCCTCACCGGCGCCGTCGCGTTCTCGGTGGTCGGAGCGTTCCTCGCCGTCGGCGCCCAGCGAGCGCTGCCGGCGGACGGCGGCTGGGGCTTCTGGCTCGTGCTGGCCGGCACGCTGCTCACCGCGGTCGTCTCGACCGGTCGCCTCAGCCTGCTGGACGACGGCGACGACGGCAGTCCGCTCCTCAGGCTCCTGCAGACGGTGGTGCCGGCAGCCACCGTGCCGTTCGTGCTGCTCCTCGCCTGGGAGGGTCTGGTCGTCGGCTTCCGCGTGCCGGCCGGCATCTTCCCGACGGTCGCCAGCATCGGCAGGGCGCTGGTCGACTCCTGGCCGGTGCTGATGGCCGACGCCTACCTCACGTTCGTCCGCGAGATCCTCTTCGGCTTCGTCGTCGGCCTGGCGTTCGGCTTCCTGGTCGGCACGCTCATCGCCTTCAGCAGCTTCCTCAAGCGCGGCTTCCTGCCTCTCGCCACGGCCTTCGGCGCCGTGCCCATCGTCGGGCTGGCGCCCGTGCTGGGCCGGGCACTGGGCGTCGACTGGGAGTCGAAGGCCGCGGTCGTCGTGATCGTGACGTTCTTCCCAGTGGTCCTCAACACCGTTCAGGGTCTCACCACGGTCGACCAGCTGAAGTTGGAGCTGCTGCGCTCGTACGCGGCCAGGCCGCTGCACGCGTTCGCGCACCTGCGGCTGCCGAACTCCCTGCCGTACCTCTTCAACGCGCTCAAGGTCGCGATCGTGCTGGCCGTCATCAGCGTGATCGTCGCCGAGTTCCTCATCCCCGGACCGCCGAGCGGGCTGGGGCAACGCATCAGCCTCTCGGCGCACCAGGGACGGTTCGACATCGTGTTCGCCGCCATCGTCGTGACCAGCGTGATCTCGATGCTGCTGTACTGGGCCATCGCGCTGCTCGAGCGCTGGTTGACGGCCTGGCACCCGTCGTCGCGCAGTTCGTGAACGTTCGGCAAGGGCGCCCGTGAGGTTCGCCGGGCCGGGCCGTGGCACAATGGCCGCAGGTCTTCGCACCACAACTCAGGGAGGTAGGTACATGCAGCGTCTGCTCCGTACAACTGTCTTGTTGGTGATGCTGGTCGTCGGCATCGCCAGCGCCCAGGATCTCATCGAGATCAACTTCCAGTCGAAGTGGTTCCCGCAAGCCCAGTTCGCCGGGTACTTCGTGGCTCAGGACAAGGGCTTCTACGCGGAGGAGGGCCTCAACGTCACCATCCTCGACGGCGGCAACGTGAACCCCACGGTCCAGGTCGGCTCCGGGAACGCCGACTTCGGCACCGACTGGGTGGCCAACATGCTCGCCCAGCGTGAGCAGGGCCTCGACGTCGTGACCATCGCGCAGATGTTCCAGGACTCCGGCTATCGCCTGGTGGCCCTCGCCGACTCCGGCATCGAGACCATCGCCGACCTCGCCGGCACCAAGGTCGGGGTCTGGGGCTTCGGCAACGAGTTCGCGGCCGACGCGGTGTTCGCTGCCGCCGGCCTGACCTCGAACCTCGACCCGACCGAGACCAACCCCGACGTCGACGCCGTCGTGTACGCCTTCGACCCCTCGCTGGTGTTCCCCAATGAGGTCGACGTGGCCAGCGCGATGACCTACAACGAGCTCGACCAGATCGTGGGCCTCGGCTACCCGCTCGAGACCCTCAACATCCTCAACCCGGCCGACATCGGTGCCCATCTCCTGGAGGACAACATCTTCACGCGGCCGGAGGTGCTCGACAATCCGGACTTCAAGGGTTCGGGCGTCTCGGGCGCCGAGGTGGCAGCCCGCTTCATCCGCGCCAGCATCCGCGGTTGGGAGTACGCCATCGAGAACCAGGCCGAGGCGGTCGAGATCGTCCTCGCGCACTGCGGCGACACCTGCGCCGGCTCGGGCAGCACGCAGAGCCCGCTGATCCACCAGACGTGGCAGATGGCAGAGGCCGCCAAGCTGGTCAAGCCGACCCCCGACACCGTGGTGGGCGCCCTCGACCGCGAAGGCTTCGAGCGCTCGGTGAACCTCCTCGTCGACGTCGGCCTGCTGGCCGAGCCCGTCGCCTACGAGGACGCTGTCGACGAGAGCGTCTTCGAGGCGGCGATGCAGGAGTAGCGCCGCTGGCCTCGTAGCCAGCCGCTCCTCGAGCGAGATCCGCGCCCGGCAGCCGTTAGCGCTGCCGGGCGCGGTCTTCGTTACCCCCCGGCTGAACAGGGCGAGAAGGGCGTCAGCTGACGTTCAACTGCAGCTGCTCTGCGGCTCGTAGGTGAAGTTCGCGAGCCGCTCGCTTAAGTTCGCGATGACCGGGTCGTCCTCTGCGAGGCAGTTGCGGTCGAGCGTGAGCGAGCTCAGGGAGCCAAGGGCCAGCAGCGGTGTGGCGTCGGTGATGCGGTTGCGGTCGAGCCCCAGGGTGCCGAGCCGCGCCATGCCGCTGAGCGGCGCGACGTCGACGATCTGGTTGCGCTCGAGCTGGAGGACGCCGAGGCCTGTGAGGGCGCGGAGGGGGGAGATGTCGACGATCTCGTTGCGGTCGAGGTTCAGCGTCGACAGCGAGGTCATGTTCTGGATCCCGTCGAGGTCGCTGAGGGCGTTGCGGCTGGCGTCGAAGTAGTCGACCGCGGGCAGGCGCGTAACGGGAGCGATGGAGGTGAGCGCGTTGTTCTCGAGGTCGAGCACGGTGAGCGCCTCGAGCCCGGCGAGCGGCGTGACGTCCTCGACCAGGTTGCGCGCCAGGCGGAGCGAGCCGAGGTTGGTAAGCCCGGCGAGCGGCGTGACGTCGACCAGTTGGTTGTCGCGCAGGTCGAGGGTCCTGAGGTCGGTGAGGCGCGTGAGGAAGCGGGCGTCGGTGAGCTCGTTGCGCCGCAGGTTGAGGATCCTCAGCGCCTCGAGCCCGGCCAGCGCGTCGGCGTTGGTGAGCAGGTTCGTGTCGAGGCGCAGCTCCTGCAGCTCGACGAGGCCGCTGAGCGGCTCGACGTCGGCGATCTGGTTGCCCTGCAGGTGGAGGACCCTGAGCCCCGCGAGGCCCCGCAAGGGGGTGAGGTCGGCCACCGCGTTGTTGGCGAGGTTGAGGGTGACAAGGCCTTCGTACTGCGCCAGCGGACCGATGTCGGCGATGGCGTTGCCCGCCAGCCTCAGTTCGGTGAGGCCGCTCATGCCGGCGATGACCCCGAGGTCCTCGAGCCCGCTGCTCGAGAGGTCGAGCGCCGTGAGCCCGTTCATGCCGGAGACGACGGAGACGTCGGTGAGGAGGTTGTCACCGAGGTAGAGCGTGCTGAGGCCGCTGAGGCCGGCCAGCGCCGACGCGTCGCTCAGCTGGTTGCCCTGCAGTTCGAGCGACTCCAGCGCGACCAGTCCGGCGAGCGGGCTGGCGTCGGCGATCTCGTTGTTGGCGAGGTCGAGGCTGGTGAGCGCGGTGAGGCCAGCTAGCGGGCCGATGTCGGCGACGCGGTTGAAGCCGAGGTCGAGCGCGGTGAGGTGGACCAGGTCCCGCAGGGGCCCGACGTTGCGCACGGTGTTCCGCTCGAGGCGCAGCGTCTCGAGCCCGGCCATGCCGCGCAACACGCTGATGTCGGTGATCGTGTTGCGGTCGAGGTTGAGGCTGCGCAGCGACTTCAGAGCGGACAGGCGATCGATGGACGAGAGCTGGTTGCGCTCGAGGTCGAGCGCCTCGATGCCGGTGAGTCCGGCCAGCGGCGAGACGTCGGTCAGCTGGTTGCGACCGAGGTTCACGCTGCGCAGGGTGCGCATGCCGGCGAGCCCGCTGATGTCGGTGAGCTGGTTGCGGCTCAGGTCGATGGTCTCGATGGCGAGCAGCGAGAGGATGAAGCGGGTGTTGGTGAGGCGGTTGCTGCGCAGGTTGAGGCTCTCCA
Source organism: uncultured bacterium (assembly GCA_964596625.1). GTDB lineage: Bacteria > Deinococcota > Deinococci > Deinococcales > Trueperaceae > DASRWD01. The sequence goes on from CAZQVC010000004.1 coordinate 25,450, forward strand.
GCCGCTCCAGCATGCCGATGCCGTCGCCGGTGGTGAGCTCGTTGGCGGAGAGGTCGAGCAGGCGCAGGTTGACCAGCGAGGCGAGCGGTCTGGCGTCGTCGATCTGGTTGCCGCTCAGGTAGAGGTCGCGGATGGTGGTGGCGTTGGCAAGCGGGCTGAGGTCGCGGACGCGGTTGTTGCGCAGGTCGACGAAGTCGAGGCGCGGCAGCGCCGCCAACGGCGTGAGGTCGGAGACCTCGTTGTACCTGATCTGCAGGTGGGTGAGGTTGACCGCTGCCTCAATGCCGCTGAGGTCGCTGATCCCCGCGCTCTGCGCTCGGATCCTGTTGAGGCGAGCCAACCGGTCGCAGGGAATCGGGTCGCCCGGCTGCAGCTCGAGCGCCTCGCGCACCGCGCCGGTAAGCGCGTCGTCGGGGAACGTCGCGACGTCGGTCGGGGCGGCGCAGAGCGGGAGCGTGGCCACCTGGGCGGTGGCCAGGGAAGCGGCCAAGGCGGTCACGAGCATGACGGCAAGGACGGCCCCCTGTCGTAGGGCAACCCGTCGATTGACAACCTGTCCTAGGGCAACCTGTCGTAGGGCAACCCATCGGAGGGCAACCAGTCGTACTGCAACGGCTGAGGTCATGCCGCCATCGTAGGCAAGTCGGCCGTTCGAAGCGGTGCCGGTGGTCGCGTTGACCGGTGGGGTGCCATGCTGTGACGGTGAGCATTCCTCGTTTCCCCGTCCAAGTTCGACGGCGCCGTGGGGTGGCTGGCCTGGGCTCGGCGGCCCGCCCGATCGCCACCGTCCGCACGCCGCTGACGGCTCTGCTGCTCGCCTGGCTGATGCCCCTGGCCTTCGCTCCCGCAACCGCCCAAGCCGCCGCCTGCGACCTGGCGACGACGCCGATCCCCCTGATCCAGGGCTCGGGGGCGGAAGCCGCGTTGACCGGCGACGTCGTCGTGCGCGGCGTGGTGGTCGGGGACTTCGAGGGGCCCAACCCGAACCTGCGCGGCTTCTACCTGCAGGACCCGTTGGGCGACGGCGACGAGCGCACCTCCGACGCGATCTTCGTGTTCAACGGCAACCGGGACCAGGTGTCGTTGGGCGACGTGGTCGTGGTCGCGGGCGAGGCCGAGGAGTTCATGGAGCAGACGCAGGTCTCGGCCAGGAGCGTCACGCGCTGCGGCGCGGGCATCGTCACCCCCGTCGACATCGCGCTGCCCATACCCGACGACGAGTACCTTGAGCGCTACGAGGGCATGCTCGTGCGCTTCCCCCAGACGCTCTACGTCACAGAGATGTTCCAGCTGGGCCGCTTCGGCCAGCTCACGCTCTCGTCCTCCGGCCGCTTGCCGCAGCCCACGGCGGTGGCCGCGCCCGGTGAAGCCGCCCTGGCGGTCCAGTCCGCCAACGACCGCAACAAGATCGTGCTGGACGACGACCTCAACGACCAGAACCCGCGGAGCATCGTCTTCGGGGGCGGCGGCGCGCCGCTTAGCGCCGAGAACACGCTGCGGGGCGGCGACACCGTCACGGGCCTGGTCGGCGTGATCACCCACACCTGGTCCGGCAATCGCGCGAGCCCCAACGCCTACCGGCTGAGACCCGTCGGGGCGCTGTTCGGCCGCCCGCCCGTCTTCGCTGCGGCCAACGCCAGGCCGCCGGTACCCGAGGTGGGTGGGCGGCACAAGGTGGCCACCATGAACGTGCTGAACTACTTCCTCACGCTGGGGTCGCGCGGCGCCGTCGACGCCCACGAGCTGCGCCGCCAGCGGGCGAAGCTGGTCGCGGCGCTGGCCGCTCTCGACGCCGATGTCGTCGGGCTGATGGAGCTGGAGAACGACCCCCGAGCGCTCGCGGACCTCGTGGCTTCGCTCAACCGCGAGCTCGGCGAGGAGCGCTACGGCGCCGTCGAGGCCGGCAGGGTCGGCTCGGACGAGATCGCGGTGGGGCTGCTGTACGACCGCACCAGCGTGAGCGCGTTCGGCGAGCCCGCGGTGCTCGACGACCGCTTCGACCCGGCGTTCAACGACCACCACAACCGCGCGGCGCTGGCCCAGACGTTCGAGACGGCCACCGGCGCGCGCTTCACCGTTGTCGTCAACCACCTCAAGAGCAAGGGCGACCCCTGCAGCGACGTCGGCGACGTCGACCGCGGCGACCTCCAGGGCAACTGCAACGCGACGAGGCTGGCCGCGGTGGAGGTCATGCTCGACTGGTTGAGCACCGACCCAACGGGCGCTGCCGATCCCGACTTCCTGATCGTCGGCGACCTGAACGCCTACGAGCAGGAGGACCCGGTGAGGCGCCTCGCCGACGCCGGGTTCGTTGACCTGCAGGCTCACTTCCAGGGGCCGGGCGGCTACACCTTCGTGTTCGACGGGCAGTGGGGCCGGCTGGACTACGCCTTCGCCTCCCCCGAGCTGGCGCCCCAGGTCACGGGGGCCGCCGCCTGGCACGTCAACGCCGATGAGCCGTCGGTGCTCGACTACACCACGGCCTTCAAGTCAGCTGAGCAGGTAAGGGCGCTGTACGAGCCGGACCCGTACCGCTCCTCCGACCACGACCCGGTGATCGTCGGGCTCGACCTGGAGTGAGG
>CAZQVC010000004.1:28131-36538 GCA_964596625.1 uncultured bacterium
TCGACCCTCCCCCTGGCCGCGTCGGCCGCGGCGGCGTCGAGGAACGTCAACCTGAGCCGCCTGGCCAACACGTCATCGGCGTAGCAGGCGTACTCGTGGTCGCGCGCGTAGCTGACCTCGGCCTCGATGAAGGGGTGCCCGGGCACGAGGCGCTCGAGCCGCGACTTGCCGCCGTGCTCGAGGACCCGGTAGGCCAGCGAGCCGTAGGCGCGGTGGAGGTGGCGGGCCACGTCCTCGGGGAGCGCGAAGCGTCGCATGAGGGACAGATACCCGTCGGGTTCGAAGCCGACCGCGCCCACCAGCGGCAGGTCGGCGGTGAGGGTGTCGTTGCGCGGCTCGAGGCGCCCGACCTCGACGGCCGTGTCGACGGTGTCCTCCGCCATCTTGCGGTAGGTGGTCCACTTGCCGCCGGTGATCGTGACAAGGCCAGACTCGCTGGTGACGATGGTGTGGTCGCGCGAGAGGCGGGCGGTGTTGGCCGGGCCGCCGTGGTTGCCGGCCTCGGGGTGAGCCTCTACCAGTGGCCGCAGGCCGCTCCAGGAGGAGAGCACGTCAGCGACGTCGACGGGCAGGTCGAAGTACTGGCGCACGTGCCTGAGGATGTACTCGACGTCCTCGGCGGCGGGGCGGGGCTCGGCCTCGACCTCCGCCGGGTTGTCGGTGGTGCCGATCACGGTGTGCCCCAGCCAGGGCAGGAGGAAGAGCACCCGGCCGTCCTCGGTCTTCGGTATCAGCAGGCCGGTGTTCGGTGGGCTGAAGCGGCCGGGCAGGACGGCGTGCACGCCCGAGCTCGTCTTGAGCATGGGCGGGGTCGACGGGTCGTCGAGGCGGCGCACGGCGTCGGCGAAGGGGCCCGTGGCGTTGACCACGACCTTGGCCGCGACCTCGAAAGGCTCGGTGCGGGCGTAGCGGTCCTCGAGCACGGCGCCGCTGAGCCGGCCGCCTCGCTTGAGAAGCGCCGTGACCTCGACGTGGTTCATGACGACGGCCCCGCTCTCGGCCGCGGTGAGGGCCAGCGCGACGTTCATGCGCGCGTCGTCGAACTGCCCGTCGTGGTACTCCACGGCGCCGCGGAGGCCCTCGCGCTTGAGCATCGGGAAGCGCTCGCTGGCGTCGGATCGGTTGATCAGGCGGCTCGCCTGGAGGTTGGCCTTGCCGGCCAGCATGTCGTAGAGCTTCAGGCCGGTGAAGTAGTAGGGGAGCTCGAAGGCGTTGTAGATGGGCGTGAGCAGCGCCAGCGGCCTAGCCAGGTGCGGAGCGTTCTCCAGTAGGAGGCGTCGCTCTCGCAGCGCCTCGCGCACGAGGTTGAACTGCGAGCGATCGGCGTGCTTCACGGCCTGCTCCAGGTAGCGCACGCCGCCGTGCACGAGCTTGGTGCTGCGGCTGCTGGTGCCCTGTGCGAAGTCGACGCGCTCGACGAGGGCGACCTTGAGCCCGCGGCTGGCGGCGTCGAGGGCGGTGCCGGCCCCGGTCGCACCGCCGCCGATGACCAGCAGGTCGAAGCGCTCCTGAGCGAGGCGACGAAGGTTGGCGGCTCGCCTCTCGACGGTCTCGTGCACCTGGGCTTGGGATGCGGTCATCTCGCTCCACTTCCCCTCTCGAGCAGCGCCTCCGCACTCGGCTCGTCGATGATCAGGGTGTTGAGAAAGCCGCCGTTGAGGGCGCCCCTCACGCCGTCGACCTTGTCGCCGCCTGCCACCAGGCAGACCGTGTGGCGGTGCTTCGATAGCGCGCCGAGGTCGGGGCCGCTGGAGCGGCGGTTGAGCTCGATGTCGTCGTAGCTGCCGTCGGCGCGGAAGAAGACGGTGGCGATGTCGCCTACCACCCCGGCGGCGCGCAGCGCGTCGAGCTCGTGCTGCTCGATGTAGCCGGCCCGGTAGACGTAGCTGTCGGCGTCGGGGACGCCGATGCTGAATAGCGCGATGTCCGCGGCGGCGGCCAGCGCCCTGGTACGGGCGATCGTGCGCTCTTCGAACATGGCTGCCTTGGTCGCGGGGTCGTCGAAGTACGCGGGTATGGGCAGCAGGTGAGCGCGGGCGGCGTAGTTCTCCGCGAACGCGGCCACGATGTCGGCGGCGTAGGTGATGCCGAGCCCGCTGTTGCCCGAGCCGTTCATCTGCACGACGTCGACCCCCGGCAGCGGCTTGGGGATCAGCCGGCTCGCGAGCAGCGAGACGGTCGCTCCCCAGGCGAGGGTGAGCGTGGTGCCGGGCTCCATCAACCCGTTGAGGTAGTGCGCGGTGAACGAGGCGACCGCCGCCTGGCGCGCTTCGACGGTGCTGTCCGGATGTTGCGGCACGACCTTGACGTCGGCGACGCCGAAGGTCTCTTCGAGCCTGGTCTCGAGGTCGAGCTGCCGCTCGCGGTGGTCGATGATGCGGAACTCGACCAGACCGTGGCTGCGCGCCCAGCCCAGCAGGCGCGAGATGGTGGGGCGCGCGATGCCGAGCTGACGGGCGATCTCCGTGGTGGTCAACCCCAGGTGGTAGTACATCCTGGCCACCTTCAACGCGTCGTCGAACGCGGGGTCGCGCACCGTTCTGGTCGTCATGCTTCGCGCACGCCCACGAGGCTCGTGCCGTGCGGGTCGAGGTGGCTGCCCATGAGCCGGTGCAGCTCCCTCAAGTCCTCGATCACGAGGTCCGGCCGGTACGGTCCGGCCGCTGCCTCGTCACGCGAGGCCTCGCCGGTGAGGGTGAGCACGGCGCTGAACCCGTGTTCGTTGGCCAGCCGCACATCGGTGTAGAGCCGGTCGCCGACGAACGCGATCCGCCGCGGCGCGAGGCGGCCCTGGTCGGCGGCCTGCCGCTCCAGCCGCTCGCGCACGGCGCCGGCCATGGTCGCGTGCGGCTTGCCCAGCACGGTCGGCTGGCGCCCGGTGGCGGCGGCGAACAGCGCGATGAACGAGCCGCAGTCGGGAACCGGGCCGTCAGGTGTGGGGCAGACCAGGTCGGGGTGGGTGGCGAAGTACGGCGCGCCGTCCCGCAGCAGCGCCGCAGCTGCGGCGATCTTCCGGTAATCGAGCGTGGTGTCGAAGGTGAGGACGACTGCCTGGCTACCGTGTTCGACGTGCTCGACGCCGGCCGCGGCGTACTCGGCCATGACGCGCGGGCTGGCCACCAGGTAGGCGCGCCTGACGCCGGCCGCCACGAGGTGGGTGGCCGCGACGTCGTTGGACGTGAGGACCTGCTCCCGCCGCGTCACGATGCCCATGCCGGCGAGGCGCTCGACGTAATCCTCGCCCGTCGCGCTCGAGTTGTTGGTGGCGAAGAGGTGCGGGACGCCGGCGTGGCGCAGGGCGGCGATCAGGGCGACGGCCCCAGGCAGCGGGTCTTCTGCGAGGTAGATGGTGCCGTCGAGGTCGAAGGCCACCGCGTCCGGTGCGAACGGTTCAGGCATCGCGCTGCCGGCCTGTGGTTCGCCCGGGCTGCACACCCGCCGAGTGCACTTGGCTTACGGGTGTTCTAAGGTGCCGCACAATTGTAGCGAGATTAGCACCAGCGCTGCCGATGGGTCAAGAACGCCGTCGCAGACGGCCTTTACAGGTGTTCGGTGGCGATTGACAGACGTCAAAACGCGGTGCTAGGGTTATCCAACACCCAACTGCCACGCGCGATCGCCGCCTACTACGGGCGGCGCGCAGATCGCCGGCGGGTTAGTCGCAAGCGGGCCCGAAGCACGCGGTCGCCGTCACCGGTACGCCTGAAGGTGTCTAAGACCACGCCGGGGCCGAGGAGGAGGACGAGATGTACTTGGTATCCGCCCGCAAGGGCACCAGCTTCTTGGCAGCCTTCGTGATGTTGGCCGCGCTGGCCCTGGCTCTGGCGCCGGTCGGCCTGGCCCAGGACTGCCCGAACCGCGGCCTGCTCGATCAGCAGTACTGCGACGCCGACGGCGACCTGGTCGCCGACGCCCCCACCGACGAGAGCCAGTGGGTGAATCCCGACACGCTGTTCTTCGCCTACACGCCCGTCGAGGACCCGGCGATCTACGAGGACGTCTGGGACCCGTTCATCGATCACCTCGCCGAGGTCACCGGCAAGGACGTGCGCTTCTTCGCCGTGCAGTCCAACTCCGCGGAGGTCGAGGCGATGCGCTCCGGTCGCCTGCACATCGCCGGCTTCTCGACCGGTCCGACGCCGTTCGCGGTCAACCTCGCGGGCGCCGTCCCGTTCGCCATCATGGGCAACGAGAGCGGCCGCTTCGGCTACACGCTGCAGGTCTACGTGCGCGACGAGTCCGACATCCAGACGATCGCCGACCTCGCCGGCAAGGTCGTCGCTCACACCTCGCCCACCTCCAACTCCGGCCACCAGGCGCCGTCGGCGCTGTTCCCGCGCCAAGGGGTGGTGCCGGGCGAGGATTACGAGATCGTCTTCTCCGGCAGCCACGACAACTCGATCCTCGGCGTGGTCGCCGGCGACTACGACGCCGCGCCGGTGGCCTCGGAGGTCGTCGAGCGCATGGCGGCGCGCGGCCTCTACGACCCCGAAGAGCTCCGCATCATCTACGAGACCGATCCGTTCCCCACCACCTCATACAACTACGTCTACAACCTGCACCCCGACCTCGTGGAGAAGATCAAGGAGGCCTTCTTCAGCTTCGACTTCACCGGCACGGCGCTCGGTGAGGAGTTCGAAGGCCTGACGCAGTTCGTGCCCATCGAGTACGAGAAGGACTGGGCGATCATCCGCGAGATCCAAGAGGTCAACGGCGTGGTCTACACTCCGGCCAACCTCGAAGCGGAGTAAGGAACGTGACCCGGGGCGCGTCGCTCGCAGGCGCGCCCCGCCACGCTATCTCGGTGCATATCTTCTGATGATCCTCGATATCGAGAAGCTGTCGAAGCGTTACGGCAACGGCGAGCTCGTGCTCAAGGAGCTCGACCTCCACATCGAAGGCAGCGGCATCACCGCCATCATCGGCTCTTCCGGCGCCGGCAAGAGCACGTTGCTGCGCTGCATCAACCGGCTGGTCGAGCCGACCTCGGGCTCCATCACCCTCGACGGCGTTGAGCTCACCGCGCTGAAGGGCGCAGAGCTGCGCAACATGCGGCGCTCGATCGGCATGATCTTCCAGAACTTCAACCTCATCGACCGACTGAGCGTGATGGAGAACGTGCTCTCGGGGAGGCTCGGCTTCGTCAGCTTCTTCCAGGCCGCTTCTCGCCGCTACCCGCAGGCCGACATCGACAAGGCCTTCGGGCTGCTCGAGCGCGTCGGCCTGGTCGACTTCGTGAACCAGCGCGCCGACGCGCTCTCCGGCGGGCAGCGCCAGCGGGTCGGGGTCGTGAGAGCCCTGATGCAGGAGCCGAAGCTGCTGCTGGCCGACGAGCCGACAGCCTCGCTCGACCCCAAGACCTCGGTGCAGATCCTCGAGCTCATCGGCGACATCTCCAGCGAGCTCGACCTGCCCGTGCTGCTCAACATCCACAACGTCGCCCAGGCGCGGCAGTTCGCGGGTCGCATCGTGGGCCTGCGCTTCGGCACGATCATCTTCGACGGCACCGCCGCCGACCTCGACGAGGACGCGCTCGACAGGATCTACGAGGGCACGGCGGGCACGGGCGACGAGGACGACTGGACGCCCACCGCCGCCCGGCGGGGGGCGCCGGCCGAGGGAGCCGGCTCCGCGCGCCGGGCCGAGCTCGCCGAGGACCGGTCTGCGTGAGCGCCAGCTCGCCGACCACCGGACGCACCTGGCGGCGGCCCCCGGCCATCGGCAACGCCTACCTGCGCTACGGCCTCTACGCGCTCGTGGCCGGCTACTTCGTGTGGGCCATAAGCTCGCTTGAGCTGAGCTGGGAGCGGATCGCCCTCGGGATCCCGCGGGCTGCGACCATCTTCGGGCGCGCGTTCCCGCCCGACTTCTCGCGGCGCAGCCTGATGATCGACGGCTTCATCGAGAGCATCCAGATCGCCATCCTGGCGACGGCCATCGGCGTGGTCTTGAGCGTGCTGTTCGGCATCCTGGCGGCGCGGAACGTCGTGCCGCGCGCCGTCTACCTCGTCGGCAGGGCGATCATCTCCGTCGCCCGCAGCTTCCATCCGGTGATCGTCGCGATCATCTTCGTGAAGGCCGTGGGCTTCGGGCCCTTCGCCGGCATCCTCACGCTGATCGTCTACTCCATAGGCTTCGTCGGCAAGCTCATGGCGGAGGCCATCGAGGAGATCGATCCCGGCCAGGTCGAGGCGATCCGCGCCACCGGCGGCGGCTTCTTCAAGGTGCTGGCCTACGCGGTGTTCCCGCAGGTGCTGCCGCGGCAGGTGGGCTTGAGCATCTACCAGCTCGACAGCAACCTCAGGGCCTCGGCCGTCGTGGGCATCGTCGGCGCCGGCGGCATCGGCGGCACGCTGATGAACTCGTTCAGGCGCTTCGACTACGACTTCGCGCTGGCCATCCTGCTGGTGATGATCGTCATCATCCTGGCCAGCGAGGCGTTCAGCGGGCGCGTGCGCAAGGGCCTCACGTGACCGCCTACCGCTGGCAGCGCTTCACACTCTCGCAGCGCCTGCTGCGCTTCGCCGCCTACCTCGTGACCGTGATCGTGCTGGTGTGGTCGGTGAGCGACCTCGACATCTATTGGCCGTGGGTCTGGGACGCCCCGGTACAGATCGGCGACCTGTTCAGGCGCATGAGCCCTCCCGACGTCAGCGGCTGGCGGCAGATCGGGGCCGCCCTCGTCGAGACCGTGCACATCGCGACCCTGGCGACCGTGCTGGCGCTGGTGCTGGCGCTGCCCACCGCGTACCTCGCGGCGCAGAACACCACGCCCAACCGCGCGACGCTGTGGCTCGGCCGGTTCATCGTCGTCTCGACCAGGTCGGTGAACACGATCATCTGGGCGCTGCTGTTCGTGGCCATCTTCGGTCCGGGGGTGGTGGCCGGCATCCTGGCGATCGCGTTCCGCTCGATCGGCTTCGTCGGGAAGCTGATGGGGGAGGCCATCGAGGAGATCGACAAGCGCCAGGTGGAGGCGATCGAGGCCACCGGGGCCGGCAGGGCCAAGGTCGTGCTCTACGGCATCGTCCCGCAGGTGCTGCCTGCGTTCTTCGCCGTGGCGATCCTCAGGTGGGACATCAACATCCGCGAGTCCACCGTGCTGGGCCTGGTCGGCGCCGGCGGCATCGGCCTGATCCTCCAGGGCGCCATCGACCTCTTCGACTGGCAGACGGTGGCCACCGTGCTCATCGCGATCCTGCTGGTCGTGATCCTGGGCGAGCTGATCTCCGCAGCGCTGCGCCGCCGCGTCCTCTGACCCCTTAGCCTGGGTGAGCCACGCTACCTGGCGTGCGCTCGCCAGCGTCTACCTTGCTGCCAACCGATCGTCGCCGGTCGTGCTCACGGGCCTCGGCCGAGAGCCTTTCGTGAACGGAGCTGCAGCATGGTCACGATGATGATGGTGGTAGGCGGTCTCTTCCTGATCTTGGGCATCCTCAGGATGGTGTTCTTCGCCACCGGGGTGGGGGCGGGCGAGCTCGAGCACGTCGGCCCGCGCCGCTCGGAGGGCGTGATCCTCTCGATGGTCCTGATGGTCTTCGGCCTGCTGGTGTTCGGCCTCGGCCTCATCTGGCAGTTGGCGGGCACGGCGGGCTGAGGCGCAGCCGGCCAGGCCTTGGGCCAAGCTCACAGTTGTCGTGCACCACGTTCGTCCTCACGGTCGCAGAGTGTAATCTCAAATCATTGCGAGGCAGGCGCCGGCTCCCCGGCGCCGCCTACTTCCGGAGGTCGAACCTAAGATGATCCTTCTCTTCATCGTGGTCTTCGTGCTCACCATCGGCGTGCAGATGTGGCTGCGCAACACCTACGCCAAGTGGCAGCAAGTGCCGGCAGCCTCGGGCATCACCGGCGCCGAGACCGCGCGCACGATCCTCGACGCCAACGGCCTGCACGACGTGCGGGTGGTGGAGGTCCAGGGCGCGCTCACCGACCACTACGACCCGCGCAAGCGCGTCGTGAGCCTCTCAACCGCCAACTACCGCGGCTCCAGCGTGGCCAGTCACGCCGTGGCCTCCCACGAGGTGGGGCACGCCATCCAGCACGCGCAGTCATACGCCCCGTTGCAGGTGCGTAGCGCTCTCGTTCCGGTGGCCAACCTCGGGGCCAGCTTCGCTCCCTGGCTGATCATCGCCGGGGCGCTGCTCGGCATCTTCGGGCTCATCCAGATCGGCGTGATCTTCTTCGCCGGCGCCGTGCTGTTCCAGTTGGTCACGCTGCCCGTCGAGTTCAACGCCTCGAGCCGAGCCTACGACCAACTGCAGACCCTCGGCATCGCCACCTCCTCCGAGATCGGCGGCACCAAGCAGGTCCTCAACGCCGCCGCGATGACCTACGTCGCCGCCGCGGCCAGCTCGGTGATGTACCTGCTCTACTACGTCTCGATGTTCATGGGGAACCGCGACTGAGC
>CAZQVC010000004.1:36638-59264 GCA_964596625.1 uncultured bacterium
GTCAGCTCGAGCAGGTCGCTGACGCTCAGCGCGCGCGCCCTCTCCTCGATGCCGGCTCTGGTGAACGCGTCGAGACGCCCGCTCAGGCGCTTGCCGAGGCGCCTCTGGTGCTCCAACACCACTGGCGCGATGGGCACGCCGAGGCGCGCTCTCCACGACTCGGCGGCCGCCAGCAGCAGGTACGCGTCGTGCTCCTCGCCCACCTGCTCGAGGTACGCCGCGGTCCCCTCCACGAACAGCACGTCGATGACCGGCGCTCCTTGCGGCCGGGCGAGCTCGAAGCCCCGCGCCAGACGCTCCTTGGCCAGCGCGGGCTTTCGTGAGGCCAACGCCACCCTGGCGAGGTCGTAGAGGACGAACGCGCCGGCGCGGTCCTCGCCCTGGGCCAGGCGCACGGCCAGCGCGCGTCCACCCTCGAACTCCGCCTCCTTGAGCCGACCTCGCTCCAGCGCGACCAGGCAGCGCCGATGCCAGACGTTCGCGCGCCCGCTCTGCATGTCCAGCTGCTCGTACAGCGCCAGCGCCTGGTCGGACAGCTCGGTGGCGAGGTCGAGGTCGCCGCGGTGCCAGGCGCTCACGCCGAGGTTGTCGATGGCGTACGCCAGGCCCAGCGTGTCCGCGATCGAGGCCGAGAGCTCCTTGCTCTTGCGGTAGTGCGCGTCGGCCTCCTCGTGCAGACCCTGGTCGAGGGCGACGTTGCCGAGGCTGAGGTAGCTGTTGGCCTCGGCCTCGGTGTCGCAGGCGCGCACGGCCAACGTCACGCTCTCCTGCATCAGGCGCTTGGCGGTCGCGTAGTCGGCCTTGTTCTGCGCCAGCGCGCCGAGGCTGCGCAGCGCCGTGATGCTCGACGCCGGGTCGTCGACCTCGCGAGCGATGCTCAGGCTCGCCTCCAGCGCCGGCCGCGCGGCCTCCAGGTCGCCCTGGCGCCAGGCGAGCACGCCCTTGGCCAGCAGCGCAGCGCCCTCTAGCGGCCGCGGCAGCTCGCCGGGCAGCTCGAGCCCGCGCTCCAGCCAGCGGCGCCCCTCGCTCAGCGCGCCGACGCGCTGCCAGTACGGCCGCAGGTCCACCGCAAGACGCAAGGTCTCGGCCTTGTCGCCGCCCTCGCAGAGGTAGGTGAGCGCCGCGCGGAGGTTGCCGTCCGAGTGGCGCAGGCGGTCGAGCCAGGTCGCCTGGTCGGGGGCGCGCAGGGCGGCCGACGCGATCGACGCGAACATGCGGTAGTAGCGAGCGTGGACCGCTCGCCAGCGCTCGCGCTCCGGGTCGGACTCGAGCCGCTCCTGAGCGAACTCCCTGATCGTCTCGAGCATGTTGAACAGCCCCGCGTCGGGATCGACCCTCATCAACAGGCTCGAGTCGACCAGCGCGGCCAGCTGGTCGAGCAGTTGACGGTCGCCGAGGACGCTCTCGATGGCCTCGAGGTAGGTGGGGCCGTCGAACACCGAAAGCCGTGCGAAGAGGTACTTCTCCTGCTCTCCCAGCTGCTCGTAGCTCCAGGCGATGGTGTCGCGCAGCGTGCGCTGCCGCGCAGGCGCGTCGCGGGGTCCGCCGGTGAGCAGCGGCAGGCGGCGGTCCATGCGCTCGAGGAGGGCGGAGGGCGGCAGCGTGCGCAGGCGAGCCGCCGCCAGCTCGATGGCGAGGGGCAGCCCGTCGACGCGCCGGCAGATCTCGATGACGGCCTGCAGGTTCTCTTCGTCGAGTTCGAAGTCGGGGCTGACGTCCTTGGCCCGCGCCACGAACAGCTCGACGCCGCCGAACTGCAGGGCGTCCTCGACGCTCACGCCGAGCCTGGGATCGGGCAGCTGCATCGGGGGGATGGGGAAGGCAACCTCACCCCTGGCTCGCAGGACCGAGCGGGAGGTGACGAGGATCTTGAGTCCCGGCGCGGCCGAGAGCAGTCGCGAGAGCAGGGGCACGCCGTCGAGCAGGCCCTCGAAGTTGTCGAGGATCAGGAGCATCCGGCGGCGAGCGAGGGAGGCCACGAGGCGTTCGATCGGCCCACCGCCGGCCGTCTCGCGCAGGCCCAGGGCCGTGGCGATCTCGCCGGCCAGCAGAGCGGCGTCGCGCACCGCGTCGAGCGCGACGAAGGCGACCCCGTCCGGGTACTCGTCCTCCAGCCGACTGGCGACCTCGATCGCGATCCGGCTCTTGCCGATCCCGCCGGGGCCGTGCACGGTCACGAGCCTCACCGCGTCGTCGCGCAGGAGCTCGGTGAGCTGGTCGAGCGCGTGACGCCGACCGATGAACGGGGTCAGCTGCCGGGGCAGTGCCGCGACGACCAGCGGCGGCCGCTGGTCGTCGTCGGCCAAGGCCGGCCAGGCCGCGCCCGAGCCGGCGCGCCGCCAGCGGCGGCCCGAACTTACAGGCCCAGCGTGTCCGTGGGCGGGTGCCTCGGGGCGCGCCGCTGCCCTCGAGCGCCCCACGCCCACCGGTACGGCCGCCTCGAGCTCGGCAGGGGGCTCCGCCGTGGGCAGCAGCACGGCGGTGAGGTCGGCGGTAGCGCTGGAGCCGCCTGGCGCGGCGGTGTTGGTGAGAGCGGCGACGGCGGCGGCCCGCTTGGACCGTCGCTCCTCCATGAAGCGGGCGATGTTGGTGAGGTTCGCCAGGATGGCGACGACCACACCGAGAGCAGTGACTACCGCGATGGCTGTGCTCATATGCGCTTCCGAAGACGCCGAGACTGTAAAGAGAGTGCGAGGCTTGCGCCGCGACAAGTCTAAGCCGTGGGGCTACGCTCCGCTAGGTCAGTGCTCTCATCTGCAGCGCTCCCGAGCGGCACTCGAGGCAGAGGGCGGTGAGAACGCTCCTACGCCACCTCGGCGAGCGCGGCGTCGATGATGTCCGCTGCCTCGTCCACTTGCTCCTGCGTGACGATGAGCGGCGGCGCGATCCTGATCACGTTGCCGCGCATGCCGCCCTTGCCGAGCAGCAGGCCGCGGCGCCTGGCGGCCGCGACGAAATCGTTGGCGAGGCCCGCGTCGGCCTTCTTGTCCGGACCCGGCTCGACAAGCTCGAGCGCCTGCATCAGGCCCATGCCCCGCACGTCGCCGACGCTCGGGAAGCGTCGCTTGGTGGCCTCGAGGCGTTCACGCAGCCGCGCGCCTTGACGCTCCGCGTTCGCGGCCAGGTCGTGCTTCTCGATGTACGCCACGGTCGCCAGGGCGGTGGCCATGGCCACGGGGTTGCCGCCGTAGGTCGCCAGGCTGTTGTGGTCGACGGCCGCTGCGATCTCCGGCGTGGTCAGCGTGACGCCGAGCGGGTAGCCGTTGGCCACGCCCTTGGCGAACACCATGATGTCGGGCTCGATGCCCCAGTGGTCGATGGCGAACAGGTGCTTCCCGGTGCGGCCCCAGCCGGTCTGGACCTCGTCGATGATGACGAGGCCGCCAGCGGCGCGCACGATCTCGCAGGCCCGCCTCAGGTACTCGTACGGAGCCGGGATGAAGCCGCCGACGCCCTGGACCGGCTCGGCCAGGAACGCGGCCACGCGTCCCTCCGTGGTGGTGGCGATGACCTCCTCGAGGTCGTCGAGGCAGAGGGCGATGAAGGCCTCCTCGCTGAGGCCGGCCGGCCGCCGGTAGCTGTACGGGTTGCGCACGTGCTTGATGTAGCCGTCGTAGACCCCGCCCGAGCGCCACGGCGCCTGGCCGGTGAGGCTCATCGCCGTCTGGGTGCGGCCGCTGTAGCCGTGGCGCAAGGCGATGACGTCGGTGCGGCCGGTGTACATGCGCGCGGTCATGATCGCGGTCTCGTTGGCCTCGCTGCCCGAGGACGTGAAGAACGAGGCGGAGAGCCTGCCGGGTGCGAGAGCGGCGAGCTTCTCGGCGAACTCGACCATCACCGCGTTGATGAACAGCGTGCTGGTGTGCTGCACCTTGCGCAGCTGGGCGACGGTCGCGTCGGTGACCTCCTCGTTGCAGTGGCCGACCGAGACCGTCAGGATGCCGCCGAAGAAGTCGAGGTACTCGTTGCCCTCGACGTCGTAGAGGTACATGCCCGCCGCCCGTTCGACGGCCAACGGCTCGTCGCCGTAGAGCTGCAGCTTGCCGACGATGGGGTATAGCACCGCCGCCTGCCTGCTGGCCAGCGAGCGTGTCGCCTCGCCCGTCACGCGCTGCTCGCCACTGTCACTTTTGTCGCTCGTCTTCTCCCTGATCATGGACTCACTCCGTTCTAGATGCCAAGGTACGCCCTCTTGATCATGGGGTCCCCCAACAGCTGGGCCGACGGCCCCTCGAGCACGAGGTGCCCGTTCTCGAGCACGTACGTCCTGTCGCTAACCTTGAGCACCTGCATGACGTTCTGTTCGACGAGCAGGATCGGCAGACCGGTCTCCGAGACCCGCCTTATCACCTGCATCACCTCCTTGACCAGGAGGGGGGCGAGGCCGAGGCTCGGCTCGTCCATGATCAGCACCTTGGGGTGGAGCATCAGGGCTCGGCCGATCGCGACCATCTGCTGCTGTCCGCCCGAGAGCGAGCCCGCCATCGCCTTGCGCTTGCCGTGAAGGTCGGGGAAGAGCTCGTACACCGTGGCGAAGCCCTCGGCGCGGCGCTTCCTGGCTGCCGGCAGGTAGGCGCCGAGCGAGAGGTTCTCCTCGACGGTCATGTCGGGGAAGAGCTGTCGCCCCATGGGCACGTGGGCCAGGCCGCGCAGGGCCAGGTCGTGCGGGCTGAGGCCCCCCACCGGCTCGCCGTCGAGCTCGATGGCTCCCTTCCACGGCCGGATCATGCCGGAGACCGCGCGTAGGATCGTCGACTTGCCGCTGCCGTTGCCGCCCACCAGGCCGATGAGCTCGCCGGCGTCGACGTGCAGCGAGACGCCGAACACGACCTGCACCTCGCCGTAGCCGAGGTCGACGTCCTGCACGTCGAGCATGCGGTGGACGCCTCCACCCGTGGCTTCCCCGCCTGAATCGGCCGCGGTCGCGGGCTCAGTCGTCATCGCTGCCTCCGAGGTACGCCTCGATGACGCGCTCGTCGTTGGTCACCTCGTCGGGCGTGCCCTGTGCGATCTTCTCGCCGAAGGCCAGCACGATCACGTCGTGGCACAGCTCGGTTACCGCCTGCATGATGTGCTCGACCATCAGGATCGCGATGCCGGTCTCGGAGAGCGAGCGCACGAAGCCGATCATGTCGCGCAGCGCGGGCGGGTTGAGCCCGGCCATGAGCTCGTCGAGGAACAACACCTTGGGCTCGAGCGCCAGCGCCTTGGCCAGCTCGAGGCGCCGGCGGCGCGCCAGGTTGAGGTCGGCGGATGGCTGTAGCGCCCGGTCGGCGAGACCCACCTGCTCGAGCGCGGCCATGGCCCTGCGCTCGGCCTCGGCCCGGTTCGAGGTGTTGAGGAAGGCGGGGATGAGGGCGTTCTCCAGCACGGTGAGGCCCTCGAACGGGCGCTCGATCTGGAAGGTGCGGCCCATGCCCAGCCTGGTGCGCGCGAAGGCCGGCTTGTTGGTCACCCTCTGGCCGTAGAAGTGCACCTCGCCACGCGCCTTCGCGTAGCCGGTGAGGGCGTTGAAGAGCGTCGACTTGCCCGCGCCGTTCGGGCCGATGAGGCCGAGGATCGAGCCCTCGTCGAGGCTCAGCGAGACCTGGTTGACGGCGATCAGGCCCCCGAACTGGACGGTGATGCGCTCAGCTTCCAGCGCTCTTGGCATACCGCCTCCTCACCAGCCGCCGCTCGAGCTCGCCCATCAAGCCGCTCGGCACGAACAGCACGACCAGCACGATCAAGGCACCGTAGATCAGGAGGTTCGCCTCGGCGAACACGTTGCGGAACAGCTCGGCAGCCAGCGTCAACAGGCTCGCGCCGACCAGCGGCCCGAACAGCGTGCCGCGACCGCCGATGATCGCGACGAGCGCGATGCGCACCGAGAGGTGCAGCTCGAACAGCGGCTGCGGTTGCAGGGCCGAGAGGAAGATGCCGTAGATGCAGCCGCCGAGGGCGGTGAGCGCCGCGGAGAGCATGAAGGCGCGCAGCTTCACGCTCACCGGGTCGATGCCGGCCGCCTGCGCCGAGGCCTCGTCCTCGCGGACCGCGCGCATCTGGTAACCGAGCTTGCCGCGGGTGATGAGCAGCGTGATCAGCAGCACCAGCAGGAGGTAGCCCAGCGAGATCCAGAACTCGTTCTGGCGGCTGAACAGGTCGACGCCGAACGGCTCCTTGAGGTTGAAGATGAACAGCCCGATGGCGCCGCCGGTGAGGTCGCGCTCGTTGATCGCCACCAGGCGCAGGATCTCGGCGATCGCGATGCTGGCGAGCACGAAGTAGGAGCCGCGCAGGCCGAACGTCAGGCGCCCCCAGAGCAGCGCCAGGACGGCGGCGAGCGCCATCGCCAGCAGTGCGCCCCACCACGGCGCGAGGTCGTAGCGCGTGCTGGTGACGGCGATGGTGTAGGCGCCGAGGCCCACGAACGCGGCGTGGCCGAGGCTCGTCTGGCCGGTCCAGCCGCCGAGCAGGTCCCAGGCCGTGGCCCAGCCGGCCAGCAGCAGCAGCGAGATGCCGAGCGACAGGTAGCCGGGGAAGAAGACGTACCAGGCGGCGCCGAGGGCCAACACCAGCAGCAGGCGCGGCCAGGCGGAGGCCCGCAGGGCGGCGCCGGGTGCCCGCGTGGCGGGCGGCGGCTCGCTCATACGCGCTTCACCGTCCGGCCGAAGAGGCCCTCGGGCCGCAGCAGCAGCACCAGCAGGAAGGCGAACAGACCGTAGGCGTCGCGGTAGCCGGAGGACAGGTAGGAGGCGCCGAGGAACTCGACGAGGCCGAGGAGCAGCCCGCCGCCGATCGCGCCCGGGATGCTGCCGAGGCCGCCCAGCACGGTGACGACGAAGGCCTTGAGCGTGTAGCTCGAGCCGACGGTGGGGATCGCGAAGAGCAGCGGCGAGAGGATGATGCCGGCGGCCATCGCGAGCGCCATGCCGATGCCGAACACCAGCGCGTGGACGGAGCGCGTGTTGATGCCGACGAGTTCGGCGCCGAGACGGTTCTGGGCGGTCGCCCGGACCGCCCTGCCGATCTCGGTGCGGTTGAGCAGCAGCCACAGCACGACGATGATCACCAGCGTGATGCCGCCGGCGATGAGCTGCGCGATGGGCAGCCTGATGTCGGCGATGGTGACCGTCGCGGTGGCGTAGCGCAGGAAGATCGACTGCGGCTCGGCGCCGAACAGCAGGAACAGGGTGTTGGCGATGACCAGTGACAGCCCGAGCGTGGCCAGCAGGGTGCTGTCGCCGGGGGAGTCGATGAGGCGAGCCAGC
Source organism: uncultured bacterium (assembly GCA_964596625.1). GTDB lineage: Bacteria > Deinococcota > Deinococci > Deinococcales > Trueperaceae > DASRWD01. The sequence continues at coordinate 43,889 of CAZQVC010000004.1, forward strand.
ACCACGCGCTGTATGACCCAGCCGAGGATCAGGCCGGCGGGCAGCGCGATGAACAGCGTCAGATAGGGGTCGATGCCGAGCTGCCTGAAGAGCACGATCGCGAGGTACATGCCGATCGCGACGAACTCGCCGTGCGCGAAGTTGATGACGCGCATGACGCCGAAGATGAGGGATAGCCCCACCCCGATCAGCGCGTAGATCCCGCCGATCAGCAGCCCACCAGTGACGTTCTGGAGGAAGGGGGTGAGGCTATCCAAGGTCCGTCTGTCCGCTTCTCGCGGCGGCTAGGGCCTGACGCTCAGCGTTCGTCCCAGGTCGGGGTGTCGAGGAACTCGTTGACCACCTGGCCGTTGACGTAGACCGTGACGAACTCTCCGTCGACGACCTGCTGCGCGACCGCAGGGAGGCGAGCCTGGTTCTTGTAGCCCTGGTAATCGCTGAAGGAGATCGGGCCGTAGACCGTGTCAGGCATGTCGGTCGCGTCGAGGGCGGCGCGCACGTCCTCCGGCTCGAACGACTCGGCGCGGCTGAGCACGTCGACGGCGGTGATGATGCCGGCGTAGGCCTGAGCAGCGTGATAGGAGGGTGTGCGGCCGAGGATCTCGGTGAGGCGGTCGTTGAGCTCCTGGGCGCCCGGGTACGGCACTTCCTGCGTCCACATCGTCGCGGTGTAGACGTACTCGGCAGCGGGTCCGCCGCCCTCGATGAAGTTCGGCAGGGCGAAGCCTGCCGCGCCGCCAGCGAAGACCTTGGCGTCGAGGCCGACCTCCTGGATCTGCCGCACCAGCGCCACCGAGTCGGCGGCGTACGAGACCATGAACACGATGTCGGGCTCGGCAGCTGCGAAGCGGTTGAGGATGGGACGGAAGTCGGGGCTGCCGGTCTGGTCGTAGTCCTGGCGCTCCAGCACCCTGTAGCCGCGCTCGGCGGCGATCTCGTCGACGGCGTCGGCGACAGCGGTCTCGAAGGCGCCGTTGCCGTGGATGGTCACGATCGTCTCGAGCGTGCCTTCCCCCTGGTCGGCGTTGATCTGGTCGAAGACGTTGAAGAGCACCTCGGCGTAGGCGAACGACGGCTGGTTGATGCGGTAGACCCAGTCGGAGCCGGGCCGCGTGATCGCGTCGTCCGACGAGGTGAAGACCAGGAACGGACGCTGCTGGCGGGTGAAGTACTGCGCCAGCGGGTTGGTGATCGAGGAGGAGTACGCGCCCATGACCAGCGGGAGGTCCTGGTTGACCAGGCGCTCGGCCGCCGCCAGGGCCGCGTTGACCTCGGAGATGTCGTCTTCCATGACGACCTCGACGGTGGCGCCGTTGACGCCGCCGTTGGCGTTGACGTCCTCCAGGGCGGCCTGGATGCCGGCCTGGTGCTGCTCGCCGAACTCTGCGAAGCGTCCGGTGATGCTGGTGATCACACCGATGCGCACGGTGTCCTGAGCGACCGCCACGCCGCTCAACAGCAAGGCAAGGACCGCGACTGCCACTACAACTCGCTTCACGTGTCACCTCCAGGTTTTTCTGTCTTGCAGGTTCGTCTCGCAGGGTACCAGACGAGCCATGAGGATGGGTCGGTCGCCCTTAAGGCTTCGTTACAACTCCGCGCTGCGTTCGCCGGCCTACGTTCACGGGAGAGCCGGCGCCGCCACCGCTGGTTCAGCGAGGCTTCAGTCGAGGTCGCCGAACAGCAGGTCGGGCAGGTCCGCGAGGGCGTCGAGGCTGTGGTCGGGTCGAGGGGGCGGGTCGAGGGCGCTGAACTCGCTGCCGCCGACCTGGACGGTGGCAAGGCCGGCCGCCGCGCCGCCCGCGATGTCGGAGTCGAGGGTGTCGCCGACCATCACCGTCGAGCCCCGCTCGAAGCCGAAGCGCTCGAGGGCGGCGTCGAAGAAGAACGCCGACGGCTTGCCCACCGACGCCGCCGTGACACCGGAGGCCGCGCTGAGCGCAGCCGCGATGGCGCCGTTGCCGGGCACGACGCGGCCGTTCTCCACCGGCACGCGGGTGTCGAGGTTGAGCGCGAGCAGTCGGCCGCCGCGGTTGAGCACGTGCAGGGCGGCGGCCAGGGCGCGGTAGTCGAGCGCGGGGTCGCGGCTGACGAGCACGAGGTCGGCCAGCTCCTCGTCGTCGGTGGTCGCCGCGACCTGCGCGACGGCGCTCCTCACCTCCTCGCGGCCGAGCACGTAGATCAGCGGGTCGTCGGCCAGGTAGGGGTGCTTGGTGAGGGCCTCGATGGGCATGAGCACCTCTTGCGCGGTGGTGGGGATGCCGAGGCCGGTCAGCTTGGCCGCCACCGAGGCGGGGCTGCCGCTCGAGATGTTGGTGAGGAAGCCGACGCCGAGCCCGGCGTCGCGGAGTTGGGCGACGACCAGTTCGGCGCGGGGCGCGAGCTCCGACCCGAACCAGACGCAGCCGTCGAGGTCGAGCATGACCGCGGTTATCTCCGTGGTGCTCGGCGAGCCGTTCCGGTTCGCGGTCAGGCGGGCCCGCGGCGCGGTGCCTGAGGCGCCGCCCGTCACCGGATGGCCGCCCTCACCTTGGCCGAGACCCATTCCGAGATGACAACGAGCACCAGGATCAGCACGAAGATCGTCGTGACCTGCGCCCATTGAAGGCTGTCGATGCTGGCGTCGAGCTGCAGGCCGATGCCGCCGGCGCCGACCAGGCCGACGACGGTCGACTCGCGGATGTTGATGTCCCAGCGGTAGACGCTGATGCCGGCGAACGCCGGCGCGACCTGCGGCACGATGCCGTAGGCGACCACCTGGTTGCCGCTCGCGCCGGTGCTCGACAGCGCCTCCAGCGGCCTCTTGTCGATCTCCTCGATCGCCTCGAACAGCAGCTTGGAGCAGAAGCCGATCGAGCGCAGGCCCACCGCGAGGATGCCGGCCAGCAGCCCCGGGCCGAGGATCGAGACCAGCAGCAGGGCCCAGATCAGCGCGCTCACCGAGCGCGAGGTCACCATGATGAGGAGCGCCAGTTGCCGCACGACCGGGTGGGGCGTGGTGTTGCGCGCCGCCATGAAGGCCACGGGCACGCTGATGATGAGGGCCATCAGGGTGCCGAGCGTCGCGATGTTGATGGTGTCCCAGATCGGCCCCCACAGCTTCGACAGGTACGACCAGCGCGGCGGGAACATGCGGTCGGCGAGGTCGGCGATCTGCAGCGGCGCGTCCCACACGAAGAACCACAGGGTCTGACCGGAGATGAAGCGGAAAGATATCGCCAGCAGGGTCAGGCCGGCCAACCAGGCGACGTAGGAGAGCAGCGTCTGGCGCCGGTCCCGCTGGCGCCAGGTGCGTGAGCCGCTGGCGGTGTCGATCACCGGCACGCCTACTGCACCCGCTTCCTGATCACGCCGGAGAAGTACTCGGCGAGGAACACCAGGCCGATGATGACGATCAAGATCGCGGCGGTGGTGTCGTACTCGTAGCGCGAGATCGCGGTGTTGAGCGCCGCGCCGATGCCGCCCGCGCCCACGATGCCGATCACCGATGACTCGCGGAAGTTGATGTCGAGGCGGTAGACGCTCAAGCCGACGAAGCGGGGCGCGATCTGCGGCACCACGCCGTAGGCCATCGTCTGGAACCAGTTGCCGCCGGTCGAGCGGATGGCCTCGAGGGGCTTCGGGTCGATGTCCTCGATGTCCTCGGCGAGGAGCTTGCCGAGGAAGCCGATGGTGGCGAAGGCGAGGGTCAGCGCGCCGGCCAGCGGGCCGAAGCCGATCATCACGACGAAGAAGATCGCGATGACGATCTCCTGGAAGCTGCGGGTGACGGCGATGACCGCGCGGCACAGCAGGTAGACGGGTGTGGGCGAGATGTTCCTGGCGGCCCCGAAGGCGAACGGGACGGACAGCACGACGCCGAGCACGGTGGCCACCACGGTCATCGTCAGGCTCTCGAGGATGCCGGTGCGGATCGCCGACCAGCGCGAGGTGAAGTCGGGTTGCAGGAACCCGGCGAACATGCTGCTGGCGCGCTCGAGCCCACGGGCCACGCGGGCCCAGTCGATGCCGAGCGTGCTGCCGGCCGCGATCAGGTAGCCGACGATCGCCAGCACCGCCGCCCAGCGCAGGTACGGGTTGGCTATCAGCGGGCGGCGACGCCAGCGCGTGCCCTTCAGCGACGCCGCCGTCACGCGACCTCCCCGATCGAGCCGGGTCGCGGTTCGCGGCCTCCCGCCGGCGCGACTCCGCCGCCGGTGCGTGCGGGCGTTTCGGCGTCCTCGTCGTCGACGCCGCCCGGTTCAGCGCCAGCGCTCGCGGTCGGCTTGGTCCAGTCTTCCTCGCCGTAGATCTCCGTCAGCCGCTCGTCGGTGAGCTCGGCCGGCGTGCCGTCGAAGACGATGGCGCCGGCGCGGAGCCCGACGATGCGCGGCACGAAGAGCTGGGCCAGGGCGACGTCGTGGATGTTGACGATGACGGTGAGGTCGTGCTCGTTGGCCAGCTCCATGAGCAGCCGCATGACCTGTCGGGAGGTCTTGGGGTCGAGGCTGGCCGTCGGCTCGTCGACCAACAGAAGCCGCGGCTCCTGGAGCAGCGCCCTGGCGATGCCCACGCGCTGCCGCTGACCGCCGGAGAGCTGGTCGGCGCGCTTGTCGAGCTGGTCGAGTATGCCGACCCTCTCGAGCAGCTCGAAGGCGCGGTCTACCGTCTCCTGCGGGAAGCGGCGGAACCAGGAGCGCCAGAAGCCGACGTAGCCGAGCCGGCCCGACAGCACGTTCTCCATGACGGTCAGCCGGTCGACCAGCGCGTACTCCTGGAAGATCATGCCGATGTTCCGCCTGGCGCGGCGCAGGCCGCGGCTGCCGAGGGCCGTCAGCTCGACGTCGCCGAGCTTGACCGTGCCCGAGGTCGGTTCGACGAGGCGGTTGATGCAGCGGATCAGGGTGCTCTTGCCGGCGCCCGAGGGGCCGATGAGCGCGATCACCTGACCTTCCGGCACGGTGAGATCGACGCCTTTCAGCGCCGTCTCACCGCGCCCGTAGCGCTTGACCAGAGAGCGAAGCTCGAGGATGGCCGGCCTACTCGAGCTCTGCGCTGGCCGCGCTGATCTGCCGCAGGACCTCCCAGTCGCGCTGGTAGTCGATGGCGAGGAACTGGTCGGAGTCCGCGAACTCGGCCTTGAGCGTGGTGCCCTCCCAGTCGAAGGAGAGGAACGCCTCGGCGATGGCGGCGGCGAGCTCGGGCTCGAGGTCGTAGATGTAACCGTAGGCCGTCGAGGGGAAGGTCTGCGAGGTGTAGATGATCTCGACGTCGCTCTCGTCGAGCACGTCGCGCGCGATCATCCGGTCCATCACCGAGGAGGCGATGGCGGCGGCCTCGTAGTCGCCGTTGGCGACGCCCAGGATGCTGTTGTCGTGCGAGCCGGAGAAGGCGGTCTGGTAGTCGACGTCGGGGCGCATGCCGAGTTCGGCGTAGAGCAGGGCCGAGGGCGCGCTGTAGCCGCTGTTCGAGGTGGGGGAGACGAACGCCAGCTGGCGGCCGCGGAGGTCGTCGAGCGACCGGATGTCGGAGCCGGCCGGCACGATGATCTCCATCTCGTAGCCGAAGGTCCCGTCCTCTGCCGCCATCACCGCGACGGGGTGGAACCCGCCGAGGTTGACGCCCTCTTCGACGGCCCCCGCCGCGAAGCCGGCAACGTGCAGGCGCCCAGCTCTCATGGCCTCGACCTGCGCCGCGTACGACTGCACGGGGAAGTACTGGACGGGCCTGCCTGTCACCTCTGAGAGGTGGTCGAGGAAGTCGGCGAAGGCTTCCTGGTAGACGGCCGGGTCTTCGGTCGGCGCGTAGGTGAAGACCAGCGTGCTGGGGTCCCTGAGGGCCGCTGGGTCGGTCGGGGTGTCGGCGAGCATGTCGCCGTCGGTGTCGCAGAACCGGGCGTCGAGGGCGCCGCGCTCGCAGTCCTGCGCGCTGGCGGTTGCGAAGAGGCTGAGCAGCGCGGTCGCAGCCAGGAGGAGCAGTGTCCTGACGGCGCCGAGGCGTGGCCCGGTGGCGCTCCCGGCTCCGAAGGCGGGGCCGCGTGACGTGGCCGTGTCGCCCGTGACGCTGGCGCGTGTGGTGAGGCTCGCTGAGTGGTGGTTGACGTGCTCTGACATCTCTCCTCCTTGATCGGACCGCGAGGGTCGCGGACGGCTGGCTGCGGCTGGTGGGAGCGAACGGATCTCGGCTCGTGTCGCTGTCGACTGCTGGGTCATCCAGGCTTCACGCCCGATCGGTGCAGGCGCAGCGACAGGAAGTAGCGGTCGCCGCGGTAGAGCGAGCGGGTGAGGCCGAGCCTCTCGCCGCTGGCCAGGTAGGTGATCCGGGTGACGCGCAGCAGGGGGGCGCCGTTGGCGATGCCGAGCTGCCTTGCCGGCTCCGGGTCGGCCCTCACCGACTCGATGGTCTGATCGACCTCGCTGATCTCGAGGCCGAGGCGCTCGGCCGCACCGGCGTAGAAGGACGCCGTCCAGTCGATGGTCTGAAGTGTCGTGGCGTACGGCTGCAGGATGAGCACGGTGTTGAGGCCGATGGCTTCACCGTCGGTGAAGCGCAGCCTCGTGACGGTGAGGGCGATCGTCCCCTCGTCGGCGCCGAGGAGGTTGGCGTCGGCCGCGCCCAGCGGCGCGAGCCCCTTGCCGATAACCTCGGTCGCCGGCTGCAGCCCGTGCGCCAGCGCGTCCTCGCGGAAGCCGAGCAGGCGGCTGGTCACGCGCTCGGTCTTGGTGCTGGCGACGAAGGTGCCGACCCCGTGCCTGCGCTCGACGATCCCCGCCGCCGAGAGGCGCCCCAGAGCCTGCCGCACGGTCATGCGTGCGACCCCGTAGCGCCGCGCCAGGTCCTGTTCGGCGGGCAGGCGGCTGCCGAGCGAGAGCGTGCCGTCACCGATCTGGCGGCGCAGGTCGTCCTCGATCTGGGCGTACCTCGGGCTCGTTTGGTGGCGCGGCATCGCGTCGGTCACCTGCTGCCTGTCCCGGCCTCTCCAAAGGGCGCTGGAGGCGCCTTTGGAGCTCGTCGCCGAAGTGTGATGTATAGACGACTATACTACCGGTCGCTCACAGTGGTCTACGGCCGCAGTCCTGGCCGACCGTTGCCGACGACGGCGCTACCGCGCTCGAGCGGGCACGTCGTAGACTCCTAGACCATCGTTGACGGCGCACGCTGGTAACGACGGGTGGCGTGCGCAGCTGCATCCCCCGCCGCATGCCGGCAGGCGGCCGAGAGGAGAGCTTGCCAAGCGATGCTGATGATGCTCGGCGGCCTTGCCCTGTTCCTGCTGGGCACCGGCCGCATCGCGAACTCGCTGGAGAGCGCGGCCGGGCCGGCGGCCCGCCGCTGGATGGCGTCCGCTACCAGCGCGCCGTTCAAGGCTCTGCTCACCGGCACCGGCGTCGCGGCCCTCACGCAGAGCGGCACCGCGACCGCGGTCACCACCCTGGGGATGGTGGCCAGCGGCCTGATCACCGCAGCCGCCGGCCTGGCGATGTCGCTGGGGGCGAAGCTGGGCGCGACCATCGCGATCCAGCTGGCGGCCTTCAACATCGCGCAGTACGCGCTGCCCATGATCGGCGTCGGGTTCGTCCTCACCCTGTGGCAGCGCAGCAAGATCCTCGGCGAGATCGTGCTGGGCGCGGGGCTGCTGTTCTTCGGGCTGGACCTCACGGTGCAGGCGATCGGAGGCCTGGCCGACAGCGAGGTCTTCTCCCTGCTGATCGACGCCTCGGAGTCCCAGCCACTGGCCCTGCTGGTGCTCGGCACCCTGCTCGGCGCGGCCTTGGGGAGCGCCAACGCCTCCGCGGCAGTCGCGATCGGCCTGGTCCTCAGCGACACGGTGAGCCTGCCAACGGCCCTCGCGTTGATCGCGGGCGGGAACGTGGGCAGCACGGTACTGCCGCTGCTCGTCTCGCAGAGCCTCGACGCCGCCGCCCGACGCGTCGCGCTCACCCACCTCCTGGTCAAGGGCGTGGCAGGAGTGTTGGTGGTGCTGGTGGCCGAGCCGGTAGTCGGCTACATCGCCCTACTGGGCGGCGACGGGGCGCGCCAGGTGGCTAACGCCCACACGCTGTTCAACCTGGCCGTCGCGTTGGTCGCAACGCCCTTCGCCAGCCCGCTGATCGCGCTCAGCCGTTACTTGGTGCCGTCGACCGACGACGACTCCGCGCCCAAGTACCTGCGTGAGGAGGCGCTGGCCCAGCCTCCGTTGGCGATCAAGCTGGCCCTGCGTGAGACGGTGAGGATCAGCGACCAGGTCGCGGTGATGGCCGAGCTGGCCGTGGGCTTCGTGAAGACGGGCAAGTGGGACCCGGTGCCCATCGCGGGCCGCGAGGCCAAGGTCGACAAGCTCACCCACGAGGTCGTCGACTACCTGGCTCGCCTGCGCCGCAAGACCGACGAGGAGGACGAGAGCTCCGAGCTCCTGCTGCTCACCGCCACCGAGCTGGAGCACATGGGCGACCAGATACGCCGGCTGCAACGCCGCGAGCAGAAGTTGCGCGAGGCGGGGGTCGAGTTCAGCAAGCCGGGCAGGAGCGAGCTGGGCGAGACGGGCGAGCTGGTGCTGTCGCGCATGCGCGTGGCGTTCACGGCCTTGGCCACCGGTGACGTGGAGATGGCGCGAGAGGTGGTGCGCGGTCGGCCTGAGCTGGAGTCCCAGGTGGCGCGCATGCGGGTCGCCCACCTGGCGCGCCTCGAGGCGAGGTTGCCGGAGTCCAGGGCGTCGAGCGCTCATCACCTCGAGGTGCTCACGCTCTTAAGGCAGGTCGACTCTAGCATCACGAGGGTGGCGGCCTGGACCGAGGAGATCTACGACGCTCCGACCGGTCAGGGCGAGGTTCCAGCGGCGCCGGTGGCCGTCGGAGGAGGAGCGGAACGTGGCGATGCGAGCCAAGAAGGTAGAGGCTGAGGAGCTGCCCGACACCAGTCGACGTGGCAACTTCCCCGCGCCGGCTCACTCGTTCGCACTGCGCCTCGACCACGAGCTGGCGCTGCGGCTCATCGAGCGCCACCAGGCGCGCGAGCACTTCGAAAGGGTGCACGCCGAGAGGGAGCGCCTCGGCCAGTGGCTCAGCTGGGCCCGCGACGCGACCTACGAGTCGGTGAGCGAGCGGGTCGAGCGCTCGCTGGGGCGCTTCGCCGCCGGCGACGGCTGGCGTGCCGAGCTGTGCTGGCGCGGCGAGCCCGTCGGCTCGATCTGGCTGCACGGCCTCGACGGGCCGGGCGGCTCGACCGAGATCGGTTACTGGCTCGGCGCAGCCCACCAGGGCAAGGGCCTCGTGACCAGGGCGCTGCGCCTGCTGCTGGGGCACTTCTTCGCGGACCGCGGGCTCGACAGGGTCTCGGTGGGCTTGGACCTGCGCAACGAGCGCTCGCTGAACGTCGTAAGGCGGCTCGGTCTCGAGCCCGAGGCGGTGCTGCGCCGAGTGCACGTCGACGCCGACGGGGCCGCCAGCGACCTGGCGATGTTCGGCCTGCTGCGCGCCGACTGGGAGGCGCGCGAGCCGGACGGTGCGCGCGTCGGCGCGTCGGGGCACGGTCTCGTGCCGCGCTTCTGCCTCGAGATCGACGCCGACGAGGAGCTTTACCTCGGCCTCTTCGAGCGCGAGGACGCCGAGCCCTTGAGCGCGCTGGTCGCAGCGAACGTCGAACACCTGCGGCCGTGGATGCCGTGGGCCGCCGCGCCCGCCACGGCCGACCAGCTCTCGTTCATCACCGAGCGCGCGCTGCCCGCCATCGCCGCAGGCGCCGGCTTCGAGGCCGGCGTGTGGTCGAGGGGTCGGCTGGTGGGCGCCGCCGGGGTGCACAGCGTTGAGCCGCGCAGCCGCTCGGGGATCATCGGCTACTGGCTCGACGCGCGGGAGCAGGGCAAGGGGATCGTGACGAGGGCGGTCCGTGCGGTGATCGAGCGTAGCTTCACCCAACGGCTTTTCGAGGAGGGCCCGTTCGAACGGCTCGAGATCTCGGCCGACGTCGGCAACCTGCGGAGCAGGGCCGTCGCCGAACGGCTCGGCTTCACGTTCGAGGGGGTCTTGCGACGGCAACCGTTCGCCGCAGGCCGGTACATCGACCTGGCCGTCTACAGCCTGTTGCGCTCCGAGTGGGAGGCGGCCGCCGCCGACGGGATGAGCACGAGTGTAGACGGACGAGGGCCGCTCTCAGATAACGCGGTTAGGATGGACGAACCACGAGAACCGGTGTGGCAGGTCACCGAGCCCGAGGAGGCAGCAATGATCAACGACCCGAACAGGACGGTTCGCCCACAGCGTTCGGTCGCAGGTGAAGAGCGCGATCGCCGCCTTGAGACGGCGCTCGATGAAGCGCTCGACGAGACGTTCCCGGCCAGCGACCCCTTACCGCCGACCGCGCCCCTCGACGAGGAGAAGGCCGAGCGCGCCGAGCTCGAGGAAGCCCTCGACGAGGCGCTCGACGACACCTTCCCGGCCAGCGACCCCGTCTCGTACACCTTGCCCCACAAGGACCCCGACGAGGACGAGCGAGACGACGGCGGTCAGCAGGAGTAACCGGCCGCTCACGGCGCTTGCGAGCGCCGCTGGCGCCGCGCACGCCGGGTTGTACGGCAGCTTGCACCCCACCCCCCCAGGGGTGATATAGTGCCGCCATGGACAACCATGGCGGGACGACCGAACTGAAGATCGAAGGCATGAGCTGCTCACACTGCCAGGCGGCGGTGCTCAAGGCGCTGGAGGGCGTAGCTGGTGTGGAGAGCGCTGCTGTCGACCTCGAGGCCGGCCGCGCCAAGGTGCGCGGCAACGCCAGTGCCGAACAGCTGATCGCCGCTGTAGCCGCGGAGGGCTACAGCGCGGCGCCGTTGACGTCGTGAGCGACGCGGGCGTCGTGGCGGAGCCGGTCGAAGTGAGCGACGCGGCCGTGAGGAGCGAGAACGCGGCCGGAGGCGCCGCGCAATCCCAGGCGCATGACGACCTCAGCTGCCTCCACCTCGACCCAGCGACCCGGCAGGACGCGGTGGCCCGCCTCAAGAGCGTGAGGGGCCACGTGGAGGGTGTGCTGCGGATGCTGGAGGACGAGCACGTCTACTGCGTCGACGTGCTCAAGCAGGTGAGCGCCGTTCAGGGCGCCGTGCGCAAGGTGTCCGAGGCGATCCTGCGCTCGCACATCCGCGACCACGTGGTGACAGCGGCTTCCCGCGGCGACGCCGATCAGATCGTCGATGAGCTCATGGAGGCCCTCAAGTACAAGCTATGAAGTACAAGCTATGAAGTACAAGCCATGAAGCACAGCGCCGAAGTCACGCGCGACGCCGACCTGAGCGTCGCCGGCATGACCTGCGCGGCCTGCGTCGCGAGGGTCGAGCGGGCCCTCAACAAGGTCGACGGCGTGGTCTCGGCCAACGTCAACCTGGCGACCGAGAGGGCCAACGTCACCTACGTGCCCGCGAGCGTCGACCTCGAGGCCATCGCCTCGGCCATCACCGAAGCCGGCTACGAGGTCATCGGCCTCGGCGCGCAAGAGGAGAGGGCCGAGCTCGAGCGCGAGCACAAGGAGGCCGAGCGCCAACGGCTGAGGCGTGACGTGACGGTCGCTGCCGCCTTCACCCTGCCGCTGCTGGTGCTCGAGATGGGCGCCATGCTCGTCCCGCCCTTCGGCGCGTGGCTCGATCGGGCGGTGCCGCAGGCCGCCCGCTACCTCCTGATGTTCGCGCTCGCCTCCGTGGTGCAGTTCGGCCCCGGCCGGCGTTTCTACCGCAGCGGCTTCTCAGCCCTGCGCAGCCGTGCTCCCGACATGAACTCGCTGGTGCTCATCGGCACCAGCGCGGCCTACGGCTACTCGGCGGTCGCCACGTTCCTGCCGCAGCTGCTGCCGGCCGGCACGGTCCACGTGTACTTCGAGGCGTCGGCCGTGATCATCACGCTGGTGCTGCTCGGGCGCTACTTCGAGGCCAGGGCCAAGGGCCGCACCGGCGACGCGATAAGGGCGCTGCTCTCGCTGCGCCCCGACCGCGCGCTGGTGGTCCGCGGCGACGACGTCGTCGAGGTGGAGCTCGCGGCGGTAAGGCCGGGCGACCTCGTCCGCGTGCGGCCGGGCGACAAGGTGCCGGTAGACGGCGTCGTGTTCGAGGGCAGCTCGTACGTCGACGAGTCGATGATCACCGGGGAGCCTCTGGCCGTCGGCAAGAGCCCGGGCGACGAGGTCGTGGGCGGCACCATCAACACCACCGGTTCGTTCGACGTGCAGGTCACCAAGGTCGGCGCCGACACGGTGCTGGCCCAGATCGTGGCGATGGTCGAGGCGGCGCAGGGCGCCAAGCTGCCGATCCAGGCGCTCGTCGACAGGGTGGTGCGGTACTTCGTGCCGGCCGTCCTGCTCGTCGCAGCCCTGACCTTCGCCGCTTGGCTGCTGCTCGCGCCCGGTAGCGGCGTCGACCTGGCGTTGGTCAACACCGTCGCGGTGCTGATCATCGCCTGCCCCTGCGCGATGGGGCTGGCGACCCCGACCTCGATAATGGTCGGCACCGGCAAGGCGGCCGAGCTCGGCGTGCTGTTCCGCAACGGCGCCGCCCTGCAGGCCATCGGCAAGGTCGGCGTGGTGGCGTTCGACAAGACCGGCACCCTCACCAAGGGCAAGCCGGAGCTGACCGACCTACGCTCCACGCCAGCCGCCGCCGAGCTGGGGCTCGACGAGAGCGCCTTGGCGCAGCTGATCGCCGCGGTCGAGTCGCGCTCGGAGCACCCCATAGCCGCCGCGCTCACGGCCGCAGCCGGCGACCAGCGAGCGAGCCTCGAGAGCTTCGAGGCGGTTCCCGGGCACGGCGTGAGCGGCACGGTGGCGTTGGCGCCCGCGGTGGACGAACCGGCCCGCGCGCGCACGTGGCGTGTTCACGTCGGCTCCCCGCGCTTCATGAGGCGAGTCGGCGCCGTACTCGAGGAGGCGTCGCTGGCCGCCGGCAGCGCCCTCTCCTCGGAGGGCAAGACCGTGGTGTACGTGGCCGCCGAGCGTTTCCACGCCGGGAACGAGGCGGCCGAACAGCCCGGGCCTTCGATCGTCGCCCTAGCGGCCGTCGCCGATCCCCTGAAGGAGAGCAGCGCGGCCGCCGTCGCGGCCCTCAAGGGGCTCGGCCACGAGGTCGTGATGATCACCGGTGACGACGAGCGCACCGCTAAGGCCGTGGCGCGCCGTGCTGGCATCGAGAGCGTGCTGGCCGAGGTGCTGCCCGCCGAGAAGGCGGCGGCCGTAGCCTCACTGCGGGCCCGAGGCCGGACTGTCGCGTTCGTCGGTGACGGGATCAACGACGCCCCCGCCCTGGCCGAGGCCGACGTCGGGGTGGCCATCGGCAGCGGCACCGACGTCGCCATCGAGTCGGCCGACGTCGTGCTCATGGCCGGCGACCCGGTGAGCGTGGTCAACGCCGTCTCGCTGTCGCGCGCCACCATGCGCAACATCGGCCAGAACCTGTTCTGGGCCTTCGCCTACAACGTCGTGCTGATCCCGGTCGCGGCCGGCGTGCTCTACCCGTCCTTCGGCATCCTGCTCTCGCCCATGCTGGCTGCCGCGGCCATGGGACTGTCGAGCGTCTTCGTGGTGAGCAACGCCCTCAGGTTGCGCGGTTACCGCCCGCCGCAGCTTGCCGCGGCTTCCCCCGGCGAACCCGACCTCCCGGTGCGCCTGGCTCAGAACCCGACCGCCTGACCGTCCTTGCGGTGGTCGCTGCCGGCGATGTAGCCGGCGCCGCCCGGCAGGCGTGCGATCGCCTGCGCGCCCCCGTAGAGCATCGCCTGGTCGGAGGTCGTGACGTTGAGCTGGTGACCGCGCAGGCGCAGCTCCTCGAGCACCCCGGGCGCGAAGCCCGGCTCGACGTTGACGCCCAGACCGTCCGTCACCTGCCAGCGGGGGGCGTCGCTGGCGGCCTGCGGGTTCTGGCCGTGCAGGGCCAGGCGCAGTGCGACCTGCAGGTGCCCTTGCGGCTGCATGGGACCGCCCATGACGCCGAAGCTCGCCAGCGGCTCGCCAGCCGCCATCAGGAAGCCGGGGATGATCGTGTTGAACGGCCGCTTGCCGCCTGCGACCCGGTTGGGATGCCCCTCCTCCAACGAGAACCCGAGTCCGCGGTTGTTGAGCGCGATCCCCGTGCCCGGCACCACGACGCCGCTGCCGAAGCCGCGGTAGTTCGACTGGATGAACGAGACCATCGTGCCGGTCTCGTCCGCGGCCGAAAGGTAGACCGTGCCGCCTTGACGAGGACTGCCGTGACCCGGGTCGGAGGCCTTGCGCAGGTCGATGAGACGCGCCCGCTCGGCCAGGTAACCGTCGTCCAGGAGGAGCCCGACGTCGAGGTCGAGGTGATCTGGGTCCGCTACGTAACGGTGCGCGTCGGCGAAGCCCAGCTTCATCGCCTCGAGCTGCAGGTGCAGCCAGTCGACGGAGTCGACAGCCGTCTCGGCCAGCGGCGTGTGCCGCAACACGCCCAGCGCGATCAGCGCGGCCAGCCCCTGGGAGTTGGGCGGGATCTCGTGCAGTTCGAACCCGGCGAAGCCGGTTGAGAGGGTGTCGACCCACTCCACGCTATGGCTGTCCAGGTCGTCGTGGCGCAGCGCTGCCCCTTCCGTCTGCGCGAAGGCCACCATGGCCTCGGCCAGCTCACCTCGATAGAAGGCCTCGCCGCGGGTCTCAGCGATCGCCCGCAACGTGGCGGCCTGCGCCGGCGAGCGCCAGGTCTCGCCGGCTTGCGGGGCCCGGCCGTCGACGAGGAACGCCGCGGCGTAGTCCGGCCGCGCGCCCAACGTCCTCGCGGCCGCCTGCCAGGCGTTGGCGGTCACCGGCGAGACGGGGAAGCCGTCCTCGGCGTACCTCACCGCCGGCTCGAACAGCTCTCCGAACGGCAGGCGGCCGTGCCGCCGCGAGAGCTCGACCCACGCCGACACCGCGCCAGGCACGGTGACGCCGTCCCAACCGATCTGTTCGATCCGGCCCGCCCGCAGCAAGCGCTCGACGTCGAGCCGGGCCGGCGAGCGGCCCGAGGCGTTGAGGCCGTGCAGCCTCTCACCGTCCCAGAGAATCGCGAACGCGTCGGAGCCGATGCCGTTGCCGGTGGGCTCGACCACGCACAAGGTGATCGCCGCAGCGAGGGCGGCGTCCACGGCGTTGCCGCCCCTGGCCAGCATCTGAAGTCCGGCCTGAGCGGCCAACGGCTGCGAGGTGGCCACGACGTTGCGTGCCATCACGGGCTGCCGGGAGGAGGGATACGGCAGCGCCATGGAGAGGCGCTGCCCGGGTGTTGCGCTCAAGACGTTGCTGGTCTCACCATCAACTTCGACCGCCTTCCTAGCGGCCTACCGTACGACGAACCTGCGCCGTGGACATCCGCGCAACGGAGATGGGCACGGCGTACGTGGGCCCCAGCCGGCCTCAGCGCCCCGGGGCTCCTCGC
>CAZQVC010000005.1:0-8891 GCA_964596625.1 uncultured bacterium
CCGGGCACGGCGACGAGCACCGTGACCTGGCCGTCGAAGCGGGAGAGCGCGCCGAAGATCAGGGGTTTGCGCTCCAGCACGCAGGCGTCGTTGACCAGGTAGCGAGTGGGGAAGTTGTCGCTGCCGTCGATGACCAGGTCGAAGTCCCTGACGACCTCCCTGGCGATGGCGGCGTCGAGGCGGCGCGTGTCAGGCACCACCGCGACGTGCGGGTTGAGCTCGGTGAGCCGGGCGGCGGCGGAGGCCGCCTTAAGGTTGCCAACGGCGCCGCTGCCGTGGATCACCTGCCGGTGCAGGTTCGATAGCTCGACCACGTCGTCGTCGATGACGTGGATCGTGCCGACGCCGGCGCCGGCCAGGTAGAGCAGGACCGGCGTGCCGAGCCCGCCGGCGCCGACGACCAGCACCCGCGCGGCGGCCAGCCGCCGTTGACCCTCCAGGCCGACCTCGCCGAGCACGATCTGCCTGGCGTAGCGCCGCACCTCGTCCGTCGAGAGCATCGCGCTACGCCACGTCCCGCCGCTCGGCGCCGACACCGGTCTCCACGATCAGCGGCAGCGGGCTGGCCTGGTCGGCCAGCCGAACGGCGCGCTCCAGCTTGGCCCGCGCCTCTGCGAGGCCCCGTCCGCTCCTGTGGTGGACGGTCGCGAGGGGCTCGCCGGCGCTCACTTGGGTTCCGACCTTGGCGTGGAGGACGACGCCGACGCCGTGGTCGACGGCCTCGCCCTTGTGGGCTCTGCCGCCACCGAGCAGGCCGGCCGCCTCGCCGACAGCACGGGCGTCGAGTTCGGCGACCACCCCTTCGGCCTTGGCCCTGACGAGCTCCTGGTCGGGTGCCAGCGGCAGGGCGTCCAGGCTGCCCGGATCTCCGCCCTGCGCCTTGACCCAGCGTTCGAAGCGCTCGAACGCGCTGCCGTCATCGAGCGCGGCCGCGATGTCGGCCGGCGTGTGGTCGAAGCCGCTGGCGCTCAGCACCTCGGCGGCCAGCACCACGCAGAGCTCGCGGAGGTCGGCCGGGCCCTCGCCCCTGAGGCAGTCGACGGCCTCGGCGACCTCGAGGGCGTTCCCGACGGCGAGACCCAGCGGCTCCGCCATGTTGGAGAGGATCGCCCTCACCTCGCGGCCGGCGTGCCGGCCGATGCTGGTCATGGCGCGGGCGAGCTCCCTGGCGCCGTCGACGTCGCGCATGAACGCGCCGCTGCCGACCTTCACGTCGAGGACGATGCTGCGCGCGCCGCCGGCGAGCTTCTTGCTCATGATGCTGCTGGCGATGAGGGGCAGCGACTCGACGGTCCCGGTGGCGTCTCGCAGGGCGTAGATCAGCCCGTCGGCCGGCGCCAGGTCCTTCGACTGCCCCGTGACGACCACGCCGATCTCCTCGGCCTGACGCATGAAGCGCGCCTCGTCAAGGTCGGTGGTGAAGCCGGGGATGCTCTCGAGCTTGTCGACCGTGCCGCCGGTGTGGCCGAGGCCCCGGCCGCTCATCTTCGCGACGGTGGCGCCGAGGGCGGCTAGGAGCGGGGCGAGCACGAGCGTGGTCTTGTCGCCCACGCCGCCCGTCGAGTGCTTGTCGACCGTGTGCGGCAGGGCGGAGAGGTCGAGCAGCTCGCCTGAGGCAGCCATGGCGCGGGTGAGCGCCGCCGTCTCGGCGGCCGTCATGCCGCGCCAGCAGACGGCCATCAACCAGGCGGAGAGTTGGTAGTCCGGCACCTCGCCGGCGACGTAGCCGTCGATCAGCGCCTCGAGGTCCTCGGCAGCGTGCTCCTCGCCGGCCCGCTTCTCGAGGATCAGGTCGACCGGTCGCCTCCGCCTAGCAGCTCGTTTCGGCATGTACGCATGGTAATACGGCTTCTCAGCCGCCCAGCAGCCGCCTCGCGAGGGCGGCCTCGTCCCAGGCGAGCGTCTCCCGAGCGCGCTCCAGGGTGCGCTCGTGACCCTTCCCCGCGAGCACGACGACGTCGCCGCGGGAGGCCTCGGCCAGCGCGGTGCGGATGGCCTCCTCGCGGTCCTCGACGACGAGGTAGTCGCGGCCGGGGCGCCCGCCGGCCGCCTCGGCGCCGCGCACGAGCGCGCTGGCGATCTCGGTGAACGGCTCGGAGCGGCTGTCCTCCTCGGTGAACACGGTGAGGTCGGCGCCGGCGGCGGCGGCCGCACCCAGGGGCTCTCGCTTGCCGGGGTCGCGCTCGCCCGCCGCGCCGACCACGACGATCACGCGGCCGCTGTCGGGGCGCACGGCGGCCAGCGCCTTGGCCAGGGCCGGCGCGGTGTGCGCGAAGTCGACCACCACGGTGAAGGGCGTGTGGGCGAGCACCTGCATGCGCCCAGGCACGCCGGGGAAGCCTCGCAAACTCGCCGCGGCCTCGGCCAACGGCACGCCCTCCCGGAGCGCCGCACCGACCGCTGCGGCGGCGTTCCAGGCGTTGTAGTGGCCGATCATGGGCAGGCTCACCTCGACCTCTTCGCCGGCGTGGCTCAGGGTGAAGCGCAGGCCTCCCGGCGCCGTGCGCACCTGGCCGAGCGCGACGTCGGCGCCGTTCGCCTGGCCGTAGCCGACCACCTCGTTGCCAGCTGCCCTGGCCGCAGCGGCGAACGCGGCGTGGTGGGCGTCGTCGAGGTTGAGAAGAGTGGTGGGCGCGCGCTCGACGAGGGTGGCCTTGGCGCTCAGGTAGGCGGCCAACGTCTTGTGGTGGTCGAGGTGCTCGGACGACAGGTTGGTGACGATGCCGAGGCGGTAGTCCACGGCGTCGAGCCGGTGCAGGGAGAAGCCGTGCGAGCTCGACTCGAGCACCGCGTGGCTCGCGCCGGCCGCGGCGAACTCGGCGAGCAGGCGCTGTACCTCGGTGGCCTCCGGCGTCGTGAAGTGCCCGGCCAGCTGGAACTCGCGGCCGCTTGCCACCGCGGCGCCGGGGCCGCCCAGCCGGTTGCCGGCGGTGCTGACCAGGCCGGCGGTGAACCTTTGGCACAAGACCCAGTGCAGCAGGTAGCTGGTGGTGGTCTTGCCGTCGGTGCCGGTCACGCCGATCACGCGCAGGCGCTCGCTGGGGTGGCCGTGGAAGGCGGCGGCGAGGTGCGGCAGGGCCTTCCTGGCGTCGGGCACGGCGACGTACGGAACGGGGAGGCTGAGGGCCTCGCGCTCCCCGATCACCGCGACCGCGCCGCGGCCGACGGCCTCGTGTGCGAGCTCGTGCGCGTCGTGCCGCTCGCCGCGGCGGGCGACGAAGAGCGCGCCGGGCACCGCGTCGAGGTGGCTCTGCACGACCGCGGTGACGGCGGGGCCGGCGACGACGCTCGCGTCCTGGCCACGGGGGCCCAACACCTCGGGTGCCCGGCTGGCGACGTCAGCGAGGAGCTCGCCGAGGCGCATCAGCGGAGCGTTGGCGCCGTGAGCCCGTTGCGCTCGAGCAGGTCGAGGACCACGCGGCGGTCGCCTTCGTCGTTGACGAAGTCGAGGTCGTCGCCGGGCACGGCCACGACGGGAGAGAGGGAGTAGTCCTCGATCCACTGCTCGTAGAGCGCACCGAGGCGCTCCAGGTAGCCGTCGTCGATGTCGGCCTCGTAGCGGCGACCGCGCTGGCGGATGTGCCGCTTGAGGGTGGGCAGGGAGGCGCGCAGGTAGATCAGCAGGTCCGGGGGCCTCAGCGCGGCCGAGACCGCTTCGTACATCGTGGTGTAGCTGTCGTGGTCGCGCTGGTCCATGACGCCGTCGTCGCGCAGCAGGCGCGCGAAGATCGCGGCGTCCTCGTAGACCGTGCGGTCCTGGATGACGCGGCGGCCCGGGTTGACCTGCCGCAGGTGCTGGCGCAGGCGGGCCGCCAGGAAGAACATCTGCGAGTGGAACGCGTAGCGCGACATGTCGGCGTAGAAGTCTTCGAGGTACGGGTTCTCGTCGACCGCCTCGAACACCGGCGAGAGGTGGTAGCGCTCGGAGAGCAGCTTCGTCAGCGTCGACTTGCCGGCGCCGATGTTGCCGGCCACCGCGACGTAGAGACCGCCGCCGTCGGGCTCGTCGTCGGGGACGTCGAACGCTGGGGCGAGGGCCGACCGGCCGTCGCGAACCGCGCTCACCGGGCCGCCTGTAGCGGCGCGGCCGCCGCGTCGAGGGCGGTGGTGATGCGCTCGAGCAGCGCCTCGCGGTCGTGCTCGCGGTTCACGAAGTCGACCGTCGCGGCGTCGATGACCTCGACGGGGAAGCGCGCGCCGGCGAAGTAGTGGTCGTAGGCGTCGTTGAGCCTGGCCAGGTACGAGGCCTGCATCGAGCCCTCGAAGTCGCGCCCGCGCCTGGCGATCCGCTCGAGCAGGAGGTCGGGCTCAGCCCTCAGATAGACCGTTAAGTCTGGGTCCGGTAGGCGCGAGCGCAGCTGGTCGAACAGCGTGCGGTATAGCTCGAACTCGTCGCCGCGCAGGTTCAGCGAGGCGAAGAGGAAGGTCTTGTCGAAGAGGTAGTCGGCGACCGTGTGCCGCTCGAAGAGGCCGGTCTGCGCCAGCTCGCCGTGCTGCTTGAAGCGCGACAGCAGGAAGAAGGTCTCCGTCTGGAAGGCGTAGCGCTCGGGATCCTTGTAGAAGTCGGCCAGGAAGGGGTTCTCCTCGACCACCTCGAGGAGGAGCCGGGCGCCGAGGCGCTCGCTCAGCAGCCGAGCGAGGCTGGTCTTGCCGACGCCGATGGGACCTTCGATGACGATCATGGACATCGCCCGACGAGCATACCCCCGGTCCGGCGTAGCCCGGCGACGACCGGGCGCGAGTTGGGCGTGTGCTAGAATCCCGAGCGAACGATGGACGACAAACCTCCGAGTCGACCTAGACGCCCAAGCCGCGTCGCACAGGTCGCATCCACGGCCGTCAGGCCGACACTGACCCTGTTGACAATCAACCTCGTTGCGCTGGCGAGTGCGCAGACCCAAGCCGACCTCGTGTCGTCGCTTGGCGCCGGCGTCGGCTACGGCCGACTGCTCCTCGCTCTGCTGCTCCTGCTCCTCTCGGCGTTCGTCTCCGCCTCCGACGCAGCGCTCGGCTCGCTCGGCGAGTGGCGGCTGCGGCAGCTCTGGGAGGGCAACCAGGAGCCCAACGGCGCGCTGGCGCTGTTCGAACGCAACCCGCAACGCTTCACGGCGACCCTGCTCATCGGGCGCACGGCGCTCAACACGACGTTCGTCGCGCTCGCCGTGCTCACCGCGTTGCAGCTCGCCGCCCCGACCAGCGTCGGGCCCGTCCTGGCGGTCGCCTACGGCGGCCTCGTCGCCGGCCTCCTGCTCCTGCTGTTCAGCGAGCTGCTGCCGCGCTCGATAGCCGTGCCGCAGGCGCTGAAGGTGGCGCGCGCCGTGATCAGGCCCGTCTACCTGCTGTCGATCGTCCTCTACCCGATCGGCTACGCGTTCACCGCGCTCACGCGCCAGGTGCTGCGGCTGTTCAAGGTCGAGCCGAGCCTGGGCAGCCAGATGTCGGAGAGCGAGCTGCGCCAGATGCTGCGCAGCGCCGAGGAGTCCGGCGTGATCGAGGCTCAGGAGCGCCAGATGATCCGCGGCGTCATCGACCTCGAGGAGACCGTGGTGCGCGAGGTGATGACCCCGCGCGTCGACGTCATCGGCGTGGCCGACGACGCCGGCCTGCACGAGCTGTTGGCCGTCGTCCGTGAGCACGGCTACAGCCGGCTGCCGGTCTACCAGGAGTCGATCGACAACGTCATCGGCATGGTCTACGCCCGCGACCTGCTCAACTTCCTCGAGCGCGCCGACGACCTCGACCAGACCCGCGTCGCCGACGTCATGACCAGCGTGCAGTACGTCCCGGAGACGCTCTCGGTGCTCAACCTGCTGCGCGACATGCGCATCCGCAAGAGCCACTTCGCGATCGTCGTCGACGAGTTCGGCGGCACCTCGGGCGTCGTGACGCTCGAGGACATCATCGAGGAGATCACCGGCGAGATCTACGACGAGACCGACGAGGAGGAAGAGGACGACATCGTCGAGCTCGGCGACGGCAGCTACCGCCTTCACGGCTCGGCGCACCTCGAGAGCATCGGCAGCGCACTCGACATCGCCTTCGACGAGGACGGGGACTACGACACCCTGGCCGGCTTCATGATCGACGAGCTCGGCCACATCCCCGAGGTCGGCGAGTGGCTGGTCTGGGGCGGCATGCGCTTCGAGGTCGAGCAGTCCGATGGCCGCAGGGTGATCTCGGTGCTGGCCTCACCGCAGGTGGAGGAGGCGGAGGTGCCCAGCCCCGCCGAGGACCTGGAGCAGCCGGTCAGCACCCGTTGAACGCCGCTAGCTAAGGCTCGTAGCTGCGCCTCACGCGCTCCGCAACGCCGGTCAAGAGCTCGTACGACACCGTGCCGATCGACTCGGCCAGAGCCTCGGCGTCCGGTCCGCCCGGCCCCCACAGCACCACGCGGTCACCGACCTCGAGGGGGTGCTCGCCGACGTCGAGCATCAGCTGATCCATGCAGACCCGGCCGACGACCTCGAGCCGCGCGCCGTCGTGCCCGACCCAGGCCTTGCCGCTGAGGCCGCGCCGGTAGCCGTCGGCGTAGCCGGCCCTCACCGTGGCGACCAGCGTGTCCCGCGGCGCGCGCCAGAGGCCGCCGTAGGAGACGGAGGTGCCAGCCCGCACGCGCTTGACGAACGTCACGGGCGCCTCGAAGCGCATCACCTGCTTGAGGCCCGGCTCGAGAGCGGCGACGTGCGCGCTGGGGTAGTAGCCGTAGAGGCTGATGCCGGGTCGCACCATGTCGAAGTGGTGATCGGGGTAGGCGACGATGGCCGCCGAGTTGGCCGCGTGCCGCAGGCCGGGCTCGATCCCCTCGTCGCGGATGCCCAGGAGTGCTGCCTCGAAGGCCTCAAGCTGCCGCAGCGTCGCGCTCCTGTCCGGTTCGTCGGAGGCCGCGAGGTGGGTGAACACGCCCTCCAGGGTGAGGCGCCGGTCGGCGTCGACGACCCTGGCCAACCGTGGCGCGTCGCCCGGCGCGACGCCGAGGCGGCCCATGCCGGTGTCCACCTTGAGGTGCACCTTCGCGGCGCGCGGCAGGTCGCTGCGCGCCACGGCCGTGACGGCCTCCTCGTCGCTCACGACCAGCGAGACGTCCTGGGCGACCAGGTGCGTGATCACGGCGGCGTCGTGCACCGGGGTGAGCAGCAGCACGCCGCCCGCCACGCCGCCCCGCCTCAGGGCGAGCGCCTCGGAGGGCGTCGCAACGCCGAACCACTCGACTCCTTCCGCCTCGAGCGCCAAGGCGGTGCCGGGCAGGCCGTGCCCGTAGCCGTTGGCCTTCACCGCGGCCAGCACCTTCACCCCGTCAGCCAGCCTGGCCCTTACCCTCGCGACGTTGTGGGCCAGGGCCGAGAGGTCGACGTGGGCCACCGGGCCCTCGTACGGATCGGGCACGGTCGGCGCCAGCGGCTCCTGTCCACCGCCGGCGGACCGTCGCTCGCTCACCTGGTCCACGTCGCGCGGCGCTCCACCGACTTCGCCACGCTCGAGGCGACGAGCGTCAGCACGATGTAGAGCAGCGCCACCGTGTTGAACGGGGGGAAGACCTCGAAGTTGGAGGCCTGGAACTCCCGCGCGCGCTGGGTGATGTCGCGGACCGACAGCACCGAGAGCAGCGAGGTGTCCTTGAGCATGGCGATGAACTCGTTGCCGAGGGGCGGCACGACGATGCGCAGCGCCTGGGGCAGGACCACGTAGCGCGCGGTCTGCCAGCCGCTGAGTCCCATGGAGCGCGCGGCCTCGATCTGGCCCCTCGGCACGGCCTCGATGCCGGCCCGGAAGATCTCGGCCATGTAGGCGGCGTAGCCGAGCGAGATGCCGACGATCCCGCGCGTCACGCGCGACATGTCGATGAAGCCGCCGGTCGCGTCGCGGATGGCCCCTTGCAGCGGGAAGCCGACGTAGAGGATGACGACCAGCATGGGGATGCCGCGCAGCAGGTCGACGTAGAGCTCGGAGACGATGCGCAGCGGGTGGTGCCCGCTGTTGTAAGCGGCCAGGGAGAGCGAGGCTGCGGCCACGGCCAGCACCAGCAGCAGCACCGCGGGCTGCTTCAGCCCCGGCGGCAGGAAGCTCGTCTCCCACAGCACCGGCAGGCCCGCCGGCACCTCGTCGGCCGGCAGGAAGGCTGCGCTCACCTCACCGCTCTCCAGCCGCTCCAACGCCGCCTCGGCCGAGGTTACGGAGCGCACCCTGAAGCCGTCGGGACCGGCGCCGGGGAAGCCGCCAGACTGGATGACCCTGGTCGGTTCCTGTGGGGTGCCCTGGATGATCGCGACGCGCCCGCCCTCGGCTCCGACCAGCGCGTACTCGCTCTGCGGCCGCGTGAACAGCACGGTGGCCACGGCCGCCAGGACCGCTGCTCCCAACACCCAGCCGAGGACCGTGCGGGGGCCGAGCTTGAGGCTCTGCAACGCCGCCAGGATCATGCCGAGCGCCGAGGCCGCGAGGTAGGCGGAGACCGTCACCAGCGCCGTGGTGCCGACGCCGGGCAGGATGAAGCGCAGGGCGCGCGTGTAGGAGTCGGCGGTGAGGAACAGGTAGAGGACGAACGGCAGTGCGGTCAGCAGGATGATGTAGCTGGGCCGCAGGTTGCCGAGCAGCCCCCGCCTCGGTTGTGCCGGACCGCTTCTCAAGGTTGCGGGTACTCTAACCCGCGCATGAAAGCCCGGTGAGGAGCGCGCGGTCGTCCTGCTGCACGACGCCCCGCGAAGCTAGTCGGCGGCGCGGTGCCCAGGCTCCGCGCCGCCGCGCTGGTTATGCCGTCTACGTAGCTCTTAGGCCTTAGCCCCCTAGAACCACTTGTCGCGGATCTCGTCGAGCGTGCCGTCGTCCTTGATCATCTGCAGGCCGGCGTTGAGCGCGTCGAGCAGCTCGTCGCCGATCTGCACGGCGAAGCCCAG
>CAZQVC010000005.1:8991-15928 GCA_964596625.1 uncultured bacterium
GCGATCGCCTGGTTGACCTCGTGGTAGGGGTCGGTGAAGTCGACGCGCTGGGCGCGCTCCTCGGTGATCGTGATGCCAGAGGCGATCATGTCGAACTCGCCGTTGGCCATGGCCGCGAAGATGCCGTCCCAGGCGGTGGTCTGGAACTCGGCCACGCAGTTGATCTTCTCGCAGATGGCGTTGACGACGTCGACGTCGAAGCCGACGATCTCACCGGCGTCGTTGACCGTCTCGAACGGCGGGTAGGTGGTGTCCGACCCGACGATCAGCGTGCGGCCACCGAGGTCCTGGGCGCTGGCCAGGGCGAGAGTGGCGAAGAGGAGCACAGCTCCGGCGAAAGCGACGAACCTTCTCATGTTGACCTCTTTTCGTTCCCCCGCCGTAGTTCCGGGTTCGCTGAAGCCCGGCCTGCGCGCTGCTCGAAGCCGACGCAGCTCGTGTGCAGGATCTCACAGGCGGTGAGTTGACGAAAGCATAACGAGGCCCGGTCGTCATGGCAAGGAACCGCGCGCTGAAGCCTCGCTTGTAGACTTGAAGCCGTGGTGGTCAAGCCCGGCAGACAGAGCGCCGAGTCCCGCGCGAGCACGTCGCCCGGTCGCCTCGACCCGGCGCAGCTCGACGAGCCCATCGGCTCCGGGCTGGTCGACCTCGGCGCCCACGCCGCTCGCAAGCTCGGCGAGGTGGGCATCAAGACCTACCGCGACCTGCTCATGACCCTTCCCCGGCGCTACGAGGACCGGCGCG
Organism: uncultured bacterium; assembly: GCA_964596625.1. Lineage (GTDB taxonomy): Bacteria > Deinococcota > Deinococci > Deinococcales > Trueperaceae > DASRWD01. The sequence continues at coordinate 9,736 of CAZQVC010000005.1, forward strand.
TGCTGCCCGACTTCGCCGCCGTCGAGGACGGCGCCGTGGCGACCGTTACGGGGCAGGTGCTCAGTCGCTCGGCCAGCCGGAGTCGCCGCGGCCTCCACGTGATGCGCGCGTCCCTGGGCGACGCCAGCGGCAGACGGCTCACCGCCGTGTGGTTCAACCAGCCGTGGCTCGAGAAGCAGATCTACCCGGGCCTCAGGCTGATCGTCAGCGGCAAGGTCAAGCGCGCAGGCTCCTCGTTGAGCCTGGCCGTCAACGGCTTCGAGGTCGACGACGACAGCGACTCGTTGTCCTTCGGCCGCATCGTGGGCGTCTACCCGACGACGCAAGGCCTCAGCCAGGCCTACCTGCGACGCGCCGTAAGGCGCCTGCTCGACGCCCTGCCGGCGCTGCCCGACCACCTGCAGCGCAGCCTGCTGGAGCGCTACGAGCTCGTCTCGCTCGACACCGCCTGGCGCCAGGCCCACTTCCCCGCCGACGTCGAGTCGCTGGGGCTGGCCAATCGCCGGCTGAAGTTCGACGACTTCCTGTTCTTCGAGCTCGCCGTGCTGCGCAGCCGCGACCCGGGCAGGCTCGGCCGCAGCTTCGAGGTCACGCAGGACACGCTCGAGCGGTTCGAGTCGGTGCTGCCGTTCGAACCCACGAAGGCGCAGCGCCGCGCGCTGGGGGAGATCCTCGAGGACATGGCCGCCCCCCGGCAGATGGCGCGCCTGCTGCAGGGCGACGTCGGCTCGGGCAAGACCGCCGTCGCCGCCGCCGCGATCCACCTCGCGGTGGTCAACGGCGCCCAGGCGGCGCTGATGGCGCCGACGGACATCCTCGCCCGCCAACACCTGCGCAACCTCCAGGGCTTCCTCTACCCACTGGGGGTGCGCACCGAGCTGCTCACCGGCACGATGAGCGCCGGCGAGCGAGCCGGCGTGAAGCGGCGCCTGGCCGCCGGCGAGATCGACGTGGTCGTCGGCACCCACGCGCTGATCCAAGACGGCGTCGAGTTCAAGGACTTGGGCCTTGCGGTGATCGACGAGGAGCACCGCTTCGGCGTGTCGCAGCGACGCGCGCTGATCAAGGGCGTCACCGACGTCCTGGTCATGAGCGCGACGCCGATACCCCGCTCGTTGGCGCTCACGCTCTACGGCGACCTCGACCTCACCGTCATCGACGAGCTGCCTCCGGGCCGTGAGCCCGTGAAGACCAGGCTGGTCAACGCCGGCAAGCGCCGCGAGGTCTACGGCTTCGCGGCCGAGCAGATCGCCCAAGGACGCCAGGTCTACGTCGTCACGCCGCTCATCGATCAGAGCGAGGCCCTCGACGAGGTGGTGGCGACCACCGAGCTGGTGGAGGACCTCAGGGCGATAATGCCGGGCAGCTGCCGCATCGACATGCTGCACGGGCGCATGAGCACCGCCGAGAAGGACGAGGTGATGGACCGCTTTCGCGCCCATGGCAGCGACCTGCTGGTCTCGACCACGGTCATCGAGGTCGGCGTCGACGTGCCCAACGCCACCCTGATGATCATCGAGAACGCCGAGCGCTTCGGGCTCTCGCAGCTCCACCAGCTCCGCGGGCGCGTCGGGCGCTCATCGCTGGCCAGCTGGTGCGTGCTGGTCGCCGGCGACCGCAGCCGCAAGACCCAGAAGCGGCTCGAGGTCGTGGCCAAGAACACCGACGGCTTCGCGATCGCCGAGCTCGACCTGCAGCTGAGGGGACCCGGCGACCTGCGCGGCACCCGGCAGTCGGGGCTGCCCGAGCTCACCGTCGGCGACCTCGTCACCGACGGCGCGGTCATCGAGGAGGCGCGCGGCCTGGCGCAGAAGATGCTCGAGGCCGACCCGGACCTGAGCGCGTCGTGGGCCGAGCGCCTGGTGGCTGAGCTCAGGCGACGCAGCGGTAGGCTGATGGTGCGGGAGGTCGTGTAGCGATGTTGATCCGCTTCGGAGCGCTGGCGGCGTTGGTGGGCCTCGGCCTCGGCGCGATCCTCAGGGTCGCGCTCGGACGACGGCGCTTCGGCACGCTGCTGGTGGTCGCCCACCTGCCGATCCTCTACCACCTCGTGAGGGTGGCGCTCGCCGGCGTCGACGCCGGGCTCCCCGACAGCTGGACGCTGGCGTTCGTCGGCGCTGGGCTGCTGCTGATGCTGCTCGGCATCGTCTTCGGCCGCGCAGCGATCGCGCGCCGCCCCCTACTGGCGGCGGCCACGCCCCTGATCGTGCTCGCCGTGCAGCTGCTCGGGCCGACCCTGATCTACAACGGCCGCCTGGCCCAGGCCGTCGTCAGCCTCGACAGCCTCGCGACCTTCGCCTACGCGCTCGCCACGATCTTCTTCGTCGCCACGCTGGTCCCGTTCGTGCCCCCGCCGGTCAGCGGACCGCGTCTCCCGCGCCTCCCGTGGCAGCGCTGACGCGGCCCTGCCGGGCGCTGGTAGACTGACCGGGTGACGCGCGACCGCCGCCACCCAGCGCTGCGCACGCGACCGCCGAGGCTGGCAACGGTGGTGGCCTTGGCGGCCGTCATCGCGCTCGCCGCGTGCGCCCCGCGCACCGAGATCAGACGCACCGAGCAGATCCAGGACATCCTGCCCCCGGTCTTCGAGCTGGTGCCGGGCCAGACCAGCATCGAGCGCTTCGACCCGCCCGGCGCGGGCGGCGGACTCGAGATGGTCGTCGGCAGCCTGGTGCGCAACGCCAACGAGTTCGGCGTTCGGCTCGAGTCGATCTCCTACGTCGTCTTCCTCGAAGATCGTCAGATGGTCCGCGGCGCCCTGGCCCCCGAGGTCTTCCTCGAGGCGGGAGCGACCGCGCCGATCTCGTTCGCGGTGAGCGCCGAGCTCGTCGGCCAGAACGACCTGTTGCGGGCCGCCGCGCGCGCCTTCGCCGACCGGCCGTTGCGCTTCCGCATCGAGGGCACCATGCGCTTCAGCGCGGCCGGCTACGCCTTCGAGACCCGGCAGCGGCTGCTGCTGGCGGGGGAGACGCTGGCCCGGCAGTCGGTGCAGGCGCCCCTGCTGCGCCTCGACGAGGCCGCCAGTCGGGTCTTCATGCTGCGGCCCGACGTGCCCGTTGCCCAGGTCGTGCTGCAGGCCAACAACCCCGGCGACATCGGCTACTTCCTCCACGGCAAGGACCTCAGCCTGACCCTCGGCAGCTGGCCGTTGGCGACCGAGGACATGAGCCCCGTGCCGATCGCCGCGGGGCAGACCACGCGCATCGACATCCTCTTCTACCCGGTGCCGGCCGAGCTCAGCCCGGAGGCGCAGACCGCCTTGCAGGCGGCGCTTGACGGCAACACCACGCTGCTGCGGCTCGACGGTGAGCTGTTCATGGACGTGCTCGGTGTCGACTCGTTCCCGGTCCCTACGGGTTGGACGGTCACCGGTTTCGTCCACTGAACGGGCCAAGGCGGCGCCGACTCGAAGTGCTATCGTTTCGCGGCATGGCTCGGCTACTCGTCACCGACTCCATAAAGCTCGGCCCCCTGCGCGACCCTGAAGTCGAGATCGACGACCGGGCCGGCATCGACCGCGCCTCTCTGCTCGACATCGTCGGCGACTACGACGCGATCATCACCCGCAGTCGCACCCAGGTCGACGAGGAGCTGCTCGCCAAGGCGACCAGGCTCAAGGTCATCGGACGAGGCGGGGTAGGGGTCGACAACATCGATCTCGAGGCCGCGAGCCGGCGCGGGATCCTCGTGGTGAACGCTCCTGAGGCGAACAACGTCTCCGCGGCCGAGTTGGCGCTGTCGCTGATGCTCGCCGCCGCCCGCGGCGTGGCGCGCTCCGACCGGCTGGTGCGCTCCGGCAGCTGGGACCGCAGCTTCCTCGGCCGCGAGCTCGACGGCGCCAGGCTCGGCATCGTCGGCTTGGGACGCATCGGCTCGCTGGTGGCACGTCGCGCGCAGGGCCTCGGCATGAGCGTGGCGGCCTTCGACCCGTACATCACGGCGCACCGGGCCGAGGAGCTGAAGGTCGAGCTGTTCGACGACCTGCACGGGCTGCTGGCTCGCTCCGACTTCCTCACCGTGCACACCCCCCTGACCGAGGAGACCAGCGGGATGATCGGCGAGGCCGAGCTGGCCGCGATGCCCCGCGGCGCGATCGTCATCAACGCGGCCAGGGGCGGCATCGTCGACGAGGCGGCGCTCGCCGACGCTCTCGACGCCGGCCAGCTCTTCGCCGCCGGCCTCGACGTGTTCACGCTCGAGCCGCCCAACGCCGACCACCCCCTGGTGCAGCGCGACGACGTCGTGCTCACCGCGCACCTCGGCGCCAACACCTTCGAGGCGCAGGGACGCGTCGGCACCGAGATCCTCGAGCGCACCCTGCTGGCCCTCAAGGGCGACTACTCGAGGGGCATCGTCAACGGACCGGCGCTCTCGCCCGAGGTGATGGACGCGCTCGGCGACCACCTCGAGCTGGGCGAGGTGCTCGGCCGCGCCGTCACCCAGCTCGGCAGCGGCAGGGTGCGCGCGCTGGAGATAGAGCTGGCGGGCGACTACCCGATCGACCCCGACCCGATAGCCACGGCGGTGATCAAGGGCCTGCTCGAGCCGATACTCAGCGAGCCGCCCAACTACATCAACGCGCCCTCGATCGCCCGCGAGCGCGACATCCGCGTCTCCAAGGTGAGGGCCGCTCGCGGCCGCGGCTACACCACGCAGGTGACGGTGACCGCCACCAGCTCGCAAGGCAGCGCCAGCGTCGGCGGCACGGTCCTGGCCGGCCGGCCGCGCATCACCAGCATCGACGGCTACGCGCTCGAGATCCGGCCGGAGGGCACCATGCTGGTGTGCACCAACTTCGACAGGCCGGGGGCCGTGGGCCGCGTCGGCACGGTGCTCGGCGAGGCCGGCGTGAACATCAACAGCATGCAGCTCTCCCGCGTCTCGGACGACGGGCTCGCGATGTTCATCCTGACCCTCGACAGCGCGCCAAGCGACGAGGTGCTGGATGTGCTGCGCTCGATGACCGACGTCATCCGCACGCTGCGGCTGGCGAGGCTGTGAGCGATCGGTCCCGTCACGATCGGCCCGATCCCGTGACCGAGCCTTCAGCGAGCCGCGCCGCTAGCGAGGCTGCGTACCGACAGCGCCTCCTGGCCCCTGGTCCTGTGACCGTGCCGCCGCCGGTGCTGGAGGCGCTCGCGCGTCCGGTCATCCACCACCGCAGCCCGGAGTTCAAGCGGCTGCTGCTGCAGGTCCGTGAGCAGCTGTCTGCCGTGTTCAGGGTCGGCGGGGAGGACGTCGTGCTGCTCACGGGGAGCGGCACCGCCGCCTTCGAGGCCGCCATGCTGGCCTGCGTCCCGGCCGGCGGCGAGGTCCTCAGCCTGGTCTCCGGCCGCTTCGGGGAGCGCTGGTCGCAGCTGGCGCGCCGCTACGGGTTCGCCGTATCCGAGCTGCGCACCGCGCCGGGCACCGAGTTCGATCCTGAGCAGCTGACCGAGACCGTCGCGCGCCTGCCGCGCCTCGCCGCGGTGACCGTGGTCCACTCGGAGACCTCGACCGGCATGCTGCACGACGTGGCGCGCATCGCCGGGCTGATCAAGCGTGAGCGCCCCGACGTCCTGCTGCTGGTGGACGCCGTGACCAGCCTCGCCGTGGCCGAGCTCGAGCCGCTCGAGTGGGGCCTTGACGCCGTCGTCTCGGGCTCGCAGAAGGGTGTGATGAGCCCCCCGGGGCTCTCCTTCGCGTGGCTCTCGGAGCGGGCCTGGGCGCGAGACGCCGACCTGGTGCCCACCGGCTACCTCGACCTGCGCCGCGAGCGCGAGAAGCAACGCAGCGGGCAGACCGTGAGCACGCCGGCGACGTCGCTGGTGGCTGGCCTGGCGGTGGCGCTCGAGCTGATACTCGAGCAGGGCGTCGAGCGGCGCTGGAGCGAGAAGGCGCGGCTGAACACGGCGCTGTTGGCCGGTGGGGTCGCGCTGGGCTTGAGCCCGCTGGCCGAGAGACCCAGCCCGGCGCTAGCCGCCCTGCTCACCCCTGAGGGGATCGACGCGCCCGCGGTGGTCGCCGCGCTGCGTGCGGCAGGCGTCTACATCGCCGGCGGTGAGGGCGATCTGAAGCCGCGCCTGCTGCGGCCGTCGCTGCTCGGGTGGTCCGACCGCCACGACCTGATGGCCCTGTGCGCGGCCCTCGAGACCGCACTCGGCAGCGTCGGCGCCTCGGTGCCGGCGGGGGCCGCGACCGCCGCCGCCGCGGT
>CAZQVC010000005.1:16028-27448 GCA_964596625.1 uncultured bacterium
GCCGGCCTGGCGAGCCCGACGTAGTGCGCGCTCGACGAGTCGAAGCGCGAACGGTCGAAGCCGCCGTACAGCCGCAGGGAGAAGCCGGCCGCGCGCAACGCCCTCTCCAGCTCGAACCTGGTGAAGTAGCGCTGCAGCAAGGTCGTGACCGTGCGCCGCACGGTGCCGTCTTCAGCGACCGTGTCGAGGTAGTAGGTGCTCTCCAACAGCTGCCGCTCCGGGTCGTCGTGCTGCACCAGGAACAGGTCGACGCGGCCGCCCGTGGGAGCGCCGAGGCCCGCCCGGACGGGCTCGAGCAGCGACGGCTCGCTGCGCACCACCCCGGCCGTGCCGAGCCGGGGCACGAACAGGTCGAACGCGAACACGCCCCCCGGCTCCAGGTGGGCGAGCACGCGCTCGAGGACGCGGTCCTGGTCGTCGAGGCTGTAGGCGTGAGCCAGGGTGTTGAACGGCGCGATGACGACCGGGTAGCGCCGCTGTAGCTCGAGCTCCCGCATGTCGCCCTCGACCAACTCCACCGCTCCGCCCTCCGCCGTCTCGATCCCCCGCGCGGCCAGGCGCTGGCGGGCGCGCGCCAGCATCGCCCCCGACACGTCGACCGCCGTCACCTGGTGGCCGGCCGAGGCCAACGCCTCCGTCACCCTGCCGCTTCCCGCTCCCAGCTCGAGGACCGGCCCGCCGACGTCGTCCGCGACCCTCAGGTAGAAGGGCAGGTCGTCACGGTAGGAGAGGTACTGGGCGTCGTACAGCTCGGGAGCGTCGTCGTAGATCATCGGCTCATACCGCCTCCCGCGGCGGGGAGGCGACCGGCGGGCCCGGGAAGTGCATCACCCTGTCGGCTGCGGCGACCAGCGCCGGCCTGTGAGCCACGGCGACGACCAGGCGCTCCTCGGCCAAGGTGCGCAGGAGTTCGACGATCCCGGCCTCGGTGGCGTCGTCGAGGTTCGAGGTCGGCTCGTCGAGCAGCAGCGCGAGCGGACGCCCTAGCAGCGCGCGGGCCACCGCGAGGCGCTGGCGCTGACCGCCCGAGAGCCCGGAGCCGTCCTCACCGAGCTGCGCGTCGAGGCCGCCGTGCGCCAGCACCGCCCGCTCCATCCCGGTCGCGGCCAACGCCGCCATGAGGTCGTCGTCGGAGGCTTCGCGGCCCATGGTCAGCGCCTCACGCACGCTGCCGGAGAGCAGCTCGTGCCCCTGCGGGACGTACGCCAGGGTGCTGCGCAGCTCGCTCTCCGGCAGCGCGTGAAGGGGCCGGCCCGCCAGCCGCACCTCGCCGGCGAGCGGCGGCAGCAGCCCGAGCATGGTGCGCAGCAGCGTCGTCTTGCCGCTCCCGCTCGGCCCCGTGACGACCACCAGCCCCCGTGCCGGCAGGTCGAAGTCGAGGCCGCTCAGCACGGGCCCGGCGCCGGCATGGCCGACGGCGAGGCCGTGGGCGGAGAGGGTGCCGCCCGGTGCGGCCGGCTCGGCGACGCCGGCCACGGCGTCCGGCGCGGCCAGCGAGCCGGGCGAGGTCTCGGCGAGGTCGGCGAGCCGCGTCGCCGCTGCCCCGGCCTGCCGGTAGAGGGCGTAGGCCTGAGGCAGCAGCTGGGAGGGCGTCGCCGCCAGCGCCACCAGCGTGAGGAACGAGACGACCTGGCCGACGCTCAGCTCCCCGCGCTCCACCCCGCCCACCAGGAAGAAGACCAGCGCGCCCACGGCCGCGAACAGCAGGACCTGACTGAGCGGCACCTGGGCGCCAGCAAGCAGGCTGCGGCGCGACATCGCGCGCGCCGTCGCCCGGTTGTCGCGCTCGAAGCGCCGGAGCAGAAAGGCCTTCGCGCCGAAGGCCGCGACCGTCTCGTGGTGCTTGAGGCCCTCCTGCAGGTGGCGGCCGAGCGCCTCCGTGCCCTCCAGCGAGCCGCTCGAGACGCGCTGCAGCCTGCGGCCGAACAGCCGCAGTATCAACGCCACCGGGACCACCAGCACGGCCAGCACGGCGGCCGTGCGCGCGTCGGCGGCGAACAGCAGCGCGAAGATCGCCACCAGCGTGAGGCTCTCGGCGATGAGGGAGCCCAGGCCGTAGCGGACGTAGTTCTCGACCTCGCGCAGATCGGTTATCACGCGGCTCGCGAGCCCGCCGCTGGTGCCCGGCAGCGCGCCGGGGCGCAGCGAGAGCAGCCGCTCGTAGAGCTGGCGCCTGGCCTCGGCGGCGGCGTTGGCGGCGGCCCGGCCGAGCAGCGCGTCCTGCGCCCAGAGGGCCAGGCTGCCGGCCAGCGCGACCGCGCCCGCCCGCCACAGCACGCGAGGCAGTGCGCCTGCGTCGGCGATCTCGGAGCCGGCCGCGCCGGCCAGCACCTGGTCGAAGAGCGGCGTGACGAAGACCGGGACGATCGCGACGCGCAGCACCGCGTTGCACACGGCGGCCAGAGCCCCGAGCACCGCGCTCGGGCTGCGCGGCCACATCAGCCGGGCGGCGGTGAGGCGCTCAGCCATCGAGGCCGGCGTGGCTGGTGACGGTGGAGACGAGCTCGGCCGCGGCGCCGGGTCGCGGCATCGTGGCCAGCAGCCGCTCGCGCGTGCCGCGCAGCGCGGCCTCGTCGCCGAGCATGTGCAGCACGGTGTCGGCCACCGGTCCGGGGGCTACCTTGCCCTTGACCTCGTGCAACAGGTCCTCCCCGGTGATCCGGTTGGGGAGCGACACCGGCACCGAGAGGCCCTCGACGAAGAGCTTCACCGCGTAGCGCTTCAGGTAGCGGCCGGCCAGAGGCACCAGCCCGAGCCAGTGGCCAGCGCCCTCCAGTGGGATGATCTCCGGCCGGTTCATGGGCAGTAGCACCACGGTGGGCACCCCGGCGATGCCCAGCTCCAGCGTGTTGGTGCCGGGGATCGTCACGGCCAGCGTGGCCGAGCGCATGTGCGCGTAGCGGGTCTCCTCGTCGACCAGCTCGAGCCTGCCGCCGCGTGGGGTCACCACCACGTCGCCGTCGCGCCGCCCGGCCAGGCCGCCGAGCGTGCCGGCGAACTCGCCGGCGATGCCGGCGGCCACCGTCTCGGGGCGCAAGAGGCGGCTGACCGGCCAGACGAAGCGCGCGCCCGGCAGCGAAGGTGCCAGCTCATCGACCAAGGCGATCATGAACGGGATCAGGTGCACGGCGAACGAGTCGCGGCTGCCGGCCAGCAGCAGCAGGTGAGGGCTGCCGGGCTGGGCCACCGGCTCGGCCGCCTCCACGGCGTCGGCCACGAGGTTGCCGACCACGCGTGTGGCCGCTTCCGGCGCCCCGCGGCGCAGGGCGCGCGCCCTGACGCGCTCGTCGGGCAGCAGGAGCAGCTCGAGACCGGACTGCCAGACGGGCTCGAAGCTGTAGCGGAAGGAGGGGAAGCCGAGGCGCTTGCCGAGCGCCACCGCCATAGCGGCGCTGCCGCCGAGGCCGATGACGGCGCCGGGCCCGGAGCCGTCGTCCTTCAGGCCGGCCGGCGCGCTGCGTGCCGCCGCCGCCCTGAGGTACTCCGACGGTGAGGTGAGGTGGTCGGGAGCGAACGCCGCGGCGATCGACGCCTCGTTGCCACCGGCGAACTGGCACGGGATCAGCGAGATGCTCACCCGCGTGGCGGGGCTCCTGCGGCGGAACTCGTCCATCACCGGCTTGAGCCAGGTGTAGAGCTCGCCCGGCCCGTTGCTCACCAGCACGACCTGCGCCACTAGCGAGAACCGCCGACGAAGCGCGCTACCCCACGCCTGCTGCTGCTCATGAACTCGAGGAGATGGGCGACGTCCGGCTCCCGCTCGGCGAGCTCCGCCAGAGCATCGTGCTCGCGCCGGCGCAACAGCCTGAGTGCGCGCTCCAAGGCGCGGTAGCGGTCGCCGACGATCCCGGCCCGCTCGAGCCCGACCCGGTTGAGGCGGTAATGCCTTGCGGGGTTCCCGCGAGCCATGCTGAACGGTAGTACGTCCTGGTTGGCGGCGCTCGCCGCGCCGAACATCGCGTAGCGCCCCACCCGGCAGAACTGGTGCATGACCGAGCTGGCGCCCACCACGGCGTGCTCGCCGACCTCGCTGTGCCCGCCGAGCTGGGCTCCGCTGGTCAGGACGCAGTGGCTGCCGACCCTGCTGTTGTGCGAGACGTGGACGTAGCTCATGACCAGCGTCGAGTCGCCCACGCAGGTCACCTCGCCCTCCCCGGTGGCGCGGTGCACGGTGGCGAACTCCCGCACGCTCACGTCGTCACCCAGCCGCACGCCGCTCGGCTCGCCGCGGAAGCGGGTGTCCATCGGCTCGCCGCCGATGACGGCGTACGGGCCGATGACGCAGCGCCGGCCGACGACGGTGCCGCCGAGCAGCACGGTGCCGGCCAGCAGGCGCGAGCCTCGTCCCACCACCACGCCGGCCTCGACCACGACGCCGGGACCGACGACGACGTCGTCCGCCAGCTCGGCCGCGCCGTCGATCACCGCGGTGGCGGCGATGCGCCCCCTATCGCTCACGAGGTTCGCTCAAGCTCGACGCCCTCGGCACCAGCTCGCACCTCAGCGGTAGACGAAGGAGAGGGTGGCCTCCGCGGCGACCTCGTCGCCCACCAGGGCGCGAGCCGCGACCTTGCACAGCCCGCGGCGGAACAGCAGGATCGTGCCGGTGAGCCGCAGCGTGTCGCCCGGCACGACCTTGCGCTTGAACCGCGCCTCGTCCACCGCGGCGAGGTAGCCGACGCCGGCCTCGCCCGACGAGGCGGAGCCCTCGCGCACGGCCAGCCCGACGCCGGCAGCCTGCGCCAGCGCCTCGATGATCATCACGCCGGGCATGACGGGCTCGTCCGGGAAGTGCCCGACGAAGTACGGCTCGTTGAAGCTGACGTGCTTGAGGCACTCGAACTCGTCGCCCTCCTGGGAGACGAACGCATCGACCATGAGGAACGGGTAGCGGTGGGGCAGCACGGCGCGGATGTCGACGGCCATGCCGCAAGTCTATCCTCAGGCGGGTGCGTACGCCGCGCTGAGCAGCGCTTCCTGCAGCCGAGAGGCCAGCCCGAGGGAGCGCAGATCGTCGTTCAAGGTGCCGATGGGAGAGGCCTCGCCGAGCTGCCGCGCGATGAAGTGCCCGAGCTCCTTCTGCAGCGGGTTCTCCTCGTGCAGGACGTGGCGGTCGAGCTGGACGTGGCCGGGGCTGGCCGGTCCGTCCGGCGTCCTGTAGATCGCGACCTCGGTGTACGGCTCCTTGGCGAAGTCCACGCGTATCGTCTGATGGCGTTCAGCGACCAGCAGGCTGCGCTCGGCGTCTGGTGCCACGCGGCTGGCCAGCAGCCTGGCGATGCAGCCGTTCTCGAACACGACCTGGGCTGCCGCGACGTCCTCGTAGGGGCTGCCGTTGAGCGCCCGGCCGACCGCGCTGGTGCTGACCACGCGGTCGGGCACCAGGCCGAGCACGATGTCGATGTCGTGGATCATGAGGTCGAGGATCACCCCGACGTCCTTGACGCGGGTCGACGGCACCAGGCGGCGCGCCTCGATGAGATACGGCGAGCGCACCTCGTCGCGGAGCATCTCCACAGATTGATAGAAGCGCGTGATGTGCCCGACCTGCAGCACCAACCCCAGCTCCTTGGACAACGCGGCGAGCTCGTTGGCCTGGGCGACGTCGGTGGCGACGGGCTTCTCGACCAGGACGTGGACGCCCGACAGGAGGAGGCGCTTGGTCACCTGGTAGTGGAGGCTGGTCGGCACCGCCACGCTGACCGCGTCGACCGGGCGCGCCGCCAGCATCTCGTCGACGCTGGCGAACGTCTCGCAGCCGAAGTCCTGCCGCGCGGCGGCGCGGCGCTCCGGCAAGGGGTCGACGACCCCCACCAGCTCGGCCTTGGGGAGCGCCACGTAGTTCATCGCGTGGTAGCGGCCCATCACGCCGGCGCCGACCACGGCGACGCGTACGACGCTCGAGGCGTCGCTCACGGTCGACTGCCCGCGGGCTCTCCCGCGGCGGCGGCGCTGGTCAGGGCCGACATCAGCTGATGGTGGAGGGTGTGAGAGCCTCGCTCGATGGTGACGCGAGCGGCCAACGGTCGGCCGAGTAGGGCGAGATCACCGAGTGCATCGAGCGCCTTGTGGCGTACGGGCTCGTTGGGGAAGCGCAGTGGACGCAGCGGCCCCTCATCAGCGAAGACGATAGCACGGTCGGTATCGGCCCCAAGAGCCAGTCCGCGACTCTTGAGATACTCGGCCTCGGCCAGCAGTCCGAAGGTGCGGGCCGGCAGCAGCTCACCGTACGCCTCGGGGCCACCGCGCCAGCGCTGCGCGCCGATCGCCGGGTGGGCGAAGTCGATGGCGCAGTCCAACTCCTCAGGGCCGGGCTCCACGGCAGCGCGACTGGCCCCCCGGCGCACCTCTAGCCTCCGGCGCACGACCAACGGCGGCGGTGGGCCCGGCGGCTCTCCGAGCTCGGCGAGCAGCTCGAACCAGGGCTGCGCGGAGCCGTCGAGGATGGGCAGCTCGTCGCGGTCGCTCTCGATCAACACGCCGCCGTAGTAGCCGGCTACGCGCAGCGCCGCAAGCAGGTGCTCGACCAGTCCGACGGCGGCGCCGTCCTTGACCAGCACCGTGGTGCGGTCGGTCGAACCGACGTAGGCGCAGGTCGCCGGGATCTCGACTGCGCCACGACGGAACGCGATGCCACCGTCGCGCCGCGTCAGTCGCACGGTCGCCGACAACCCGCTGTGAATGCCTACGCCGCTGACGGTAGCGGTGCCGGCGCTGCTCAACGGCCGTCCGTCCGGCCGTCGGGCGTCGGGTCGTCCTCCGAGCCCTTGCGCAGGTGCCTGACGCGCTGCCAGATCTCCTCGAGCCGGTCGGCGAGGTAGAGGGCCCGCGCGTACTGCCGGTAGGACCGGGCGGGGAAGCCAGCCCACGTCTCGCCAGGCGGCACGTCCTTCGTCACGCCGCTGCGCCCGGCGATGCGGGCGCCGGAGCCGATGGTCACGTGGTCGGCGATGCCGACCGCGCCGCCGATGATGACCCCGTCGCCGATGACCACGGAGCCCGCGATCCCGGTCATGCCGGCGATGAGGCAGTCGGTGCCGATGCGGACGTTGTGACCGACCTGGCAGTGGTTATCGATCTTGGTGCGAGCGCCCACCACGGTGTCGTCGAGCGTCCCGCGGTCGACGGCGCTGTTGGCGCCGATCTCGACCTCGTCGCCGAGCTTGACGCTGCCGAGGTGCCTGATCTTCACGGCGCCGCGCGGTGAGGCCGCGTAGCCGAAGCCGTCGGCGCCGATGACGGCGCCGGCGTGCAGGATCACCCCGTCGCCCAGCTCGACGCGGTCGTAGACGGTGGCGTATGGGTGGATGACGCAGCCCTGGCCGAGGACCGCCTCAGCGCCGACGTAGCAGTGGGGACGCAACTGGCTGCCGTCGCCGACCTTGGCTCCCGCCGCCACCACGACCCCGGCGCCGACGCTCACGCCGACCCCCAGCTCGGCGGTGTCGTCGATGGTGGCCGAGGGGTGCACGCCCGGCTGGGGCCGCGGCCGGTCGTCGAAGGCGACGCTGAGGCTCGCCAGCGCCAGCCTCGTCGAGTCGACGTGGACGATGGGCACGTCGAGGAGGTCAGCTGGGGGTTCGGTGTCGCGCGAGGTCACCAATAGGCCGGGACCGCCCCCGGGGACGGCCGCCAACCGCTCGAGGTCGTCCTGATCGGCGACCACCACGACGCAGGCCCGCCTCTCAGCCTCGGGAAGCTCGGCCAGGGCGTCGAGCGAGGCCAGCCTGGTAAGTCCCGCTACGGCGTCGGGCCGCACGTCGGCCTGGTCGGCGCTCCGCCTGGTCAACGTGGCCTCCTGCCAGCGCGCCAGCTGGCGCACGAGCTCGGCCAGCGAGTAGCGCGGCACGCCGGACCCGGCGTTCACGGTGAGCTCCCGTTGTCGTGACCCTCCATCGCCTCTCCGCTCCGAGGTGCAGGCGCGATCTCGAGCGTCAGCTCCTCGCTGCCCAGCACCACGAAGGGCAGCGTGACGCGCAGCAGCCTCTCCACCTCACCGTACTCGTCGACGGCCTCCACGACCAGGTCGCTGCCCTGGAGCTGTTGGCGCATGGCGTCGAGCAGCTCGGGGAAGGACCGTGGAGCGGCGGTCTCCCCGCCCTCCTCCGGCACGCCTTCGATGTCGCGCGGCACGTCACCGCCGCGCACCAGCAGCGTCATCTCGCCCTCGGCGTCGTCGGGCAGCGGCACGCTGAAGGTCCGCACCACCGCCTCCTTGCGGAAGGGCTGCAGCCTGACGTGAAGGATCGCGTTGTCGCCGGCGGTAACGGGCTCCTCCTCCAGCACCAGGCTCTCGATGGTGGCGGCGTTCCGGTCGCGCCGGAACTCGATCGAGAGGTCGACCGACACGACCTCGGGCGCCGAGAAGGCGTTGTCGGCGAGCATCAACAGCGGGCCGGCCGCCAGCACGGCTGCGGCGAAGGCGATGTCCCCGTCGCTCGACGTCTGCTCCAGCAGGTTCACGCGCTCCCCGCCGGCCAGCTCGATCTGCCAGGCCAACGCGGCGTGGCCCGGCCCCACGGCGCGCAGCGCGCGGTCGCTCGCCTGCAGCGCGGCCACCGCGGTGAGCGTGGGGTAGAGGTGCTCGGCGGCTGCCAGGTCGACGGCGAACCGCTCCTCGCCGCTTCCCGACACGACGGTGAGGTTGAGCGGCAAGGTGTGGGCCTGGGAGCCGATCGCGCCGTGCAGGGCGCTAGGGGTGTCGAGGTCGACCGCCCCGAGCAGCTCGGAGCCGGTGTTGGCGAGCTTGAAGGGCACGCTGCTGCTGGCCACGATCTCGAGCACGTGCGCGCTGCTGAGGGCGTACGACGCCGCGCCGGTGCCGAGCAGCGGGTGCCCGAAGGCCAGGAACCTGTGATCGGGCACGTCGGCGCCTTCCGCCGGCGTCGGCGCCGGCGGACCCTCGACACCGGCCGGTTCCAGGGTCGTGATCGTGCCGACGGCGGAGAGGTCGAGGTCGCCGCTCATCAGGCGGACCGCGACGGCGGCTCCCGGCTCCAGGGAGTACGGCGCGCTGCCCTGGCTGCCGCTCGCGACCTGGGTGGGGAAGGGGCTTACCGGCCCGCCGGCGAAGAGCGGAGCGAGCAGTTGCGCGGCGCGGGCGTTGGCGCCGCTCAGCAGCACGGGCGTCGCGACGGGCTGCGCGCGGCCGAGGCCGGCGACGTAGGGCGCCGCGGAGGCGGGCCCGCTCGCGAAGCGCTCGTCGCGCATGACGCCGATGGGGGTCACTAGCGCGACGCTGTGGTCGGCGTCGGGGAAGACGTAGCCGATCGCCCCGAGTAGGGCGTCCTCACCGTCGAGCTCGAGGTAGACGGGGCTGCCGCTCATGCCGGCCGCGACGCCGCCGACCCGCTCGATGAAGGGACCGCCGGCCCTCACCAGGACGAGGGGGAAGCCGGTGCCGGCGTCTTGCAGCAGGCCGAGCACCTCGACCTCGAAGCTCTCGATGACGTTGCCGGCCCCGGCCGTGAGGGCGTGGCCCGTGAGGCCGGCGCTTACCAGCTCCAGCGGGTAGTCGACGGGTGCTCCGGCCAGGGCGGCGCGTTGGGCCGTAGCCGAAGTTGCCAACAGCGACGTCACCGCCAGCGCGGCGATCGCCAGCAGGCGCCCTCGCACGCTCAGCGTCGCAGGAAGTTGTCTGAGATCAGGGCGTCCTGCAGGACGTGGATCATGTCGAGCGCCTGGCCGGTGCCGAGGGCGACGGAGTCGGTGGCGTTCTCGGCGACCATGACGGGGATGCCGGTGGTCTGGCGCAGCAGCTCGTCGAAGTTGCGCAGCAGCGCGCCCCCTCCGGTCATGATGATGCCGCGGTCGATGACGTCGCTCACCAGCTCCGGCGGGGCCTGCTCGAGGACGCGCCTCACGCCGTCGGCGATCTTCTGGATCGGCTCCTTGAGGGCCTCCACGATGTCCTCGGTGCTCACCGTGATGCTCTTGGGCAGCCCGTTGATGAGGTCGCGGCCGCGCACCTCGATCTCGATGTTGTCGTCGGCGTTGCGCACCACCGCCGCACCGACCTCGGTCTTCACCGACTCGGCTGTGCGGTCGCCGATGAGCAGGTTCTCCTTCTGCCTGATGTAGCGGATTATCGACTCGTCGAACTCGTTGCCGGCGATGCGCAGGCTCTCGGAGACGACGATGCCGCCGAGGCTGATGATCGCGATGTCGGTGGTGCCGCCGCCCACGTCGACGATCATGCTGCCGGTCGGCTCGGCGATCTTGACCCCGGCGCCGATGGCCGCAGCGAGCGGCTCCTCGATGAGGAACGCCTTGCGCGCGCCGACCTCGCGGGTCGCCTGCAGCACGGCCCGCCGCTCGACCTCGGTGACGCCCGAGGGCACGCAGACCATCACCTGCGGCTTGAACAGCCTGCTGGGGCCGGTGAGGACCTTCCTCACGAAGGCCTGCAGCATCTTCTCGGTGAGGTCGTAGTCGGCGATGACGCCGTCACGCATGGGCCTCACGGCGACGATGTTGCCCGGCGTGCGGCCCAGCATCCGGTAGGCCTCCTCGCCCACGGCCTTGACTTCACCGGTGTCGCGCACCATGGCGATCACCGAGGGTTCGCGCAGCAGGATCCCCTTGCCCTTGACGTAGATCAACACGGTGGCCGTACCGAGGTCGACCCCGATCTCTTGCCCTAATCTGAAGAACATTCTCACTCCCGCCCGGTGGGGATTCGCGGCAGTATAACTTCTCTCCAGAAGGCCCTCACAGGTAGAGCGCGTCGGCTTCGCCGGTTTGCGCGCTGACCGCCATGGCCGCCGCGTCCGGAGCCCCCGCCGGCCTGACGGCGAGGCCGGCGAAGCGCTCATCTACCCCCGCGAGCGGAAGCTTGACGACCTCGGAGAGGGTCACGATGCGCGGCGCCCTTCGCGGGCCGCGCTCGTCAAGTGGGTCGGGCGTGTCCCGCCGGCAGGCCTGGGCGTAGACGTTGCCTCGCCTGGCGTCGAGGGTGACGACCCCGGCCTCACCCGGCCCCAGCACACCAGCCGCGAGCGCCACGAAGCTGGAGACGCCCGCGAGCGGCACGCCCAGCGCGCGGGCCAGTCCCTTGGCCGCCGCGATCGCGACCCGCGTGCCGGTGTAGGAGCCCGGCCCCACGCCGACGCGGACCTCGCCGATGTCGGTCCTTCGGCGCCCCGACTCCACGAGCAGGTCGGCGAACTCCAGCGGCAGCCTGGCGGCGTGCTCGCGGCCCACTTCCGGGGCGCGGCTGGCGAGGACGAGGCCTTCGCCGTCCACCAGCGCCACCGCCAGGTGCGTGGTGGAGCAGTCGAGCGCCAGCACCAGGGCGCCGCTCACGGTGTCGAGCCGCCTTCGGCCGCCGCAGCGAGGGGCGGGGGGCGCCGCCAGCGCGCCACGCGTCCGCTCGGCAGCTGCTCCGAGCCGGCTGGCCCAGGCACCGCAGCGGCGGCCGC